>JABMMM010000022.1 GCA_013205565.1 Alcaligenaceae bacterium
GTGCGAGGATGGGCACTGCATTGAGCACCAGCGCCGACACGACGGCGACGCTTAACATCATTGCAGAGGGGGCAAAGCTTTTCATGTGTGATCAATCAGAGTTCATCTGATACCTTACCACGCACAGAGCGCGTCAAAAGTGAGGTGCAGCTCAATAAGTGATCGACGCCTTTGAGTTGGCATTCAGGCGCCGATCCCCTATGATTAGGCTCTTTGTCGCTTCACGACACCACGGGACAAGTCCGATGCGAAGTATTCAACATCCGGGGCAGCCAAGCCTAGGGCGCGTTGCTGCACAGCAGGTTGAGCTCAAGCCTTTCGACCTTGAACTTCCGGCACACATGACTTTGATGCAGTCAGTCGCGCAATCTATGCAAGGCCTACAGACGCAATGCGCGACGTTTCGCTTGTTTGGCGGGGGTTTTGAGCCGTTTTCGTATGTGATGCCTGCCTTAGCAAAAACATCTGAGCATGCGGTGTATTTCAGCGATACCTATCCAGTTGAGGGCGCGGTTCGTCTTGAAACAGCTTGCGTGACATTTGGCCAGCGCGACGGCAAGCCTTGGTTGCACAGCCACGCGATCTGGCTTGAGGCCAGTGGGCGCAGGCACTGCGGCCATTTGTTGCCCGATGATATTGAAGTAAGCGCCCCAATTCGCGCCCAAGGCGTGGCGGTGCGTGGTGCGACCTTCACGGTGTGCCCTGATGCCGAAACTAATTTCACTTTGTTTGTGCCGCTAAAAAGTATGGCGCGGCCAAGTCAAACGATGGATGGTGTCACGGCTTTAGAAAGAATTTCTATCTCGGTACAAACGCCGCGCCGCAAAGGTTACGCGCTTCGTGTTGCACCCAACGTTGATATTTGCACAGCGTTAGAAAATTTTTGTCGCGAGCGTGGCATCACCCGTGCAAAGGTACAAGGCGGTGTGGGCAGTACGGTGGGCGCAGTATTTGACGATGGCCGCGTGGTCGAGCCATTCGTGACCGAACTACTCATACGCAGGGGTGAAATAATCACTGACGCAAACGGTCACCTGCAGGCGCAACTTGACGTGTCGATGGTCGATTACAAAGGGGGGGTGTCGGAAGGCCGACTTGCACGGGGCCAAAACCCCGTGCTCGTCACTTTTGAATTGGCGCTTGAAGTCGTTGAACCTGAGTTCTAAGCGCCAGGGCCTGAGCTCTGCCGTCTAAAATCTAAAAGTAAAACCTGCGGCTAAGCCGAACAGACTTTGATTAATCGTGATGCCGTCTGTCTTTTGGCGCATATACAGATTTTTAACGGAGATCGTCACGTCTCCCCACTCATAGGCGTGTCCGATACCGATCATCTGCTGTGTGGTGACTTCTACGTCGTCTTGAAGACCACCCACATCTAAATAAAATGGCACAAAATAATCAGAATTAGAGATGCGCATACGACCTTTCATGCCCACGATCGGAGTCGTTATCGAGCGAGTTTGTGACTTACCTGCAAGCACCGCGCCGTCTGTCGCATTGATATCTGTTTTAACAAACTTGTTCATCACGCGTACGCCAAGCAGACCGTCTACGTAGACGTCATTTGTGTTGAACGCCGTGTAGGTTGCCGCCAAAGTGTAGATACCTTGCTCGACTGTTGTTTTTGACGTGAAACTTGAAGACCCCATGATTTCGGATTTTTGTTGATGAATCCTAGAAAAAACCCAGTCACCCATAGCACCAACTTTGCCATTGTGGACTTCAGCCGTCAGCATGCCCGCAAAATTCAAATTTGCAATGAGATCTCGCGAACTGTAGTCAACCGAACCAAGTCTTGTCTGATCGTAGTAAGCATTGCCGCTCACGTTGGTGAGCCAGGTATAGGGCGAGATCGACCCGCGCCAGCCTTCTGACACCTGCGGAATCGCCACAACATTTTCTGCAGCTTGGGTGGGTAATACGGTCACCGGTGACACGAGCAGTGTCAAACAAATAAGTGCTTTTTTCAACTTTTTCTCCGAAGTCTTTTTTGCTTAAGCCACGCGTTTAACGAGACCTTGAAAACAACTAATTTTTAGTGCTTTTGGTCAATCACGTTTCAACGTACAGTTGTGAAACATAGGATTTTGTGTGAGGTCCGCCATCAACGGTCAGCGCCGCACCATTAACATACGAGGCCCGAGGAGACGCTAAAAATACGACTACGTTAGCGATATCAACCGGTACCCCCCAGGTTTGACCCGCTGGAACCGAAACGACTTCAAGTTTGTCACGGTTCGCGAGGGCCGTTTTGGCTTGCCACTGTCCGCCTGCAGCTTGGGTCTCCCATAAGCGCAAACGGGCCTCAGATTTAACCACACCTGGAATCACACAGTTCACTCTGATGCCAAATTCTGCCAATTCTGTTGCTAAATCGACCGAAAACCGCACTTCTGCAGCCTTTGCAGGCCCTGTACAGCTTGAGCCAGGCGGAAAATTCCCCCGAATACCTGTGCGCCCCGAGATATTAATGATTGAGGCAAAGCTCGAGGTTTTAAGCAAGGGTAAGGCGCGTTGGGACACTCGAAACTGCGCAAAAAAGTTAAGCGCCATGCCATCTTGCAGGTCTTCCTCGGTCACTGTGGCAAACGGTTTGTAAATGCCCGTGCCAGCGTTATTGACCAAAATATCGAGACGCCCAAAGCGTGCCTGAATGTGCGCAATTAACTTGTCGATATCTGCAAGCTTAGTGATATCAGCCTGCACGGCTTCTATCGAACCGCCATTTGCCGTCAGGCACGAGGCAACGGCTTCGTCTAGTTTGTGTTGGCGGCGCGCACAAATGACAACCTGCGCGCCTTCTTGCGCAAAGGCTTGTGCGGTGGCCAGGCCGATGCCTTCGCTGCCACCCGTAACACAAACGATTCGTCCTGCAAGTTCAAGGTTCATCGCTTTTTCTGCCTTTTTTTAATTGGAGGAGGCTGCCGCGAAGCTTAGTCAACTTTGATGTTCAAACGACGAATAATGTCCCCAAAGCGTTTGATTTCACTCTTCGTGAAGGCTGCGAGTTGCTCGGGGGTTGAATATTCATACTCTGCACCTTGAGTCACGATTCCCTTTTGAATCTCGGGGCGCATCAAAACCCGTTTGGCCGCGGCATTCATGAGATCGATCGTTTCTTTCGGAGTGCCAGCACGCGCGAACAAGGCAAACCACTGAGAAATTTCAATGTCTTTAAAGCCTGCCTCTGCAAACGTAGGAACATCAGGCATCGTGCTTGACCGCTTTGCACTTGCGACAGCAAGAACTTTAATTTTTCCGCCTTGATACAAGGCAGAGGCTGAGGCTACGCCCACAAAAGACAGTGCGATTTGACCCGCGACCACATCACCAATTGCAGGCGCATCGCCCTTGTAGGGCACGTGCACGATATCAAGACCAGAGGCCGCTTTAAACGCCTCGCCTGCAAGATGGCCCGTCGAGCCTACCCCACTGCTCGAAAACGCGAGCTTGCCTGGATTCTTTTTGCCATAGGCGATCAGCTCTGCCACGCTATTGATTCCCAGACGCGGATCCACCGAGAGCGTGAGGGGTACAAAACCAATCATACTGATCGGTGCAAAATCTTTAACCGCGTCATAGGGCGTGTTGGGATACAGCGTGGGGTTGGTGCCATGCGTGGCGCTGTTGCCCGTCAACACGGCGTAGCCATCTGGCGCCGCTTTAGCGACATACGTTGCCCCCACAATCCCATTGGCGCCGGTTTTGTTTTCGGCAACAATCACGCCTTTGAGTTCGGTTGCCATGTGCTGTGCCATCAGCCGGGTCAAGTAGTCGTTTGCGCCACCCGCAGCAAAGGGCGAGATAAATTGAATCGGCTTGTCCGGAAACGCAGCGTTCGCCTGGCCTGAAACAAGCACCAGTCCCAACGCTAAACCTGCGCAAGTCGCGATTTTTTTTAAGAAAGTGAAAGAGCCGTGAGTCATAGGAGTCTCCTGAAATTTGCGTGCGCTTGAGCACAGCTATTGTTTTGCTTGGAATAAAGTGGAAGTGTAAGCATTTTTGGGCTATGACTGACAATTTGGCTTGAACGGCGGGATTTCATGCGTGACTCTTGTCTGATATTCCACATAACGGACTTTATCGCTGGCACGGTCAAGGTCTACAGAGCCGCCATCGCTTAGGATAGCGGGCACGAACACCCATTGTTTTTAGCTTGTTTGCCTTGTACACACGGATCCGCACGATGCAGCCACTCGCAGTCAACTCTCACTCCATCGTTGAGCGCGCCCGAATTGCGCTGGCCTTAAATCGCACGCCCGGCTACCACTTTTGCGGTAACTTTTTTAATTTACTGTTCGACGATGTGGATCAGCAGCACTCTGTCCTGCATATGGATGCTGCCCCTCAAAGCGCGGATCAAGACGGTCAACTCAGTCTGACCGCGTTCGCAATGTTGGCCGATATGGGCTTAGCAACGGGCATCCGTTTTGGCTTGGATCAGTCAACGCGCTTGGCAACGGTTGCGATCAGTTTGCAAATGACTGGAGCCCCGCGAACGGGGCGGCTGTCTGCGGCGAGTCAGTCGCAGGGTTTTATTCAAGGCGTTCAGGGTAAACAAGGCCTGAGTCAAACGCGTATCACAGCCAACAAAGAATTGGTCTGTATCGGGCAGGGCGCTTTTATGATCCTGCCAGTGCCGGGCGGAAAAGCGCTTGCTCCGATTCCTTGGGTGGGCCGCACTCCCCCCCAAAATCCGCAGTTAGACTTAACCACGCTCACCGAGGACGAGGCCTCGGTGCTTGCGCGCGTAGAACAAGCCGTTAAGCGCTGCACGACAGAGGGTGGAGACTTTGTGACACGTTTTTTAGGCTTGTATTTTGAGCAGCGGTCGGATGGTGCCTTCGTACAAATTGAAAACGGTGCACATATCGCCAATCGTGTGAAGCATGTTCAAGGCGGTATTGTGTTGGCCCTTGGCATGGAAACGGCCGCGGCCGCGTTGGGCGCTGAATGGTGGCTTTCAGGCGTGACAGCCACCTACATCAGCCCGGGAGAAGGCGAGACTATTTCGGCCACCTCAAGCATTATTCATCGCGGACGCATGACGGCGGTGGTTCGTACCCAGGTGTTAAACAGCACAGGGCGACAAGTCTTAGAGGTTTTAACGACCCATGCGCGTCGGGTTTAAGTTAGCGGGCTTAAGTTAGCGGGCTTAAGTTAGCGGGCTTCGTTAGGAGCGCGTAAGCGACGGGTTTACGTTTGCTCAAGAGTCTTGGCATTCTGACTTTTAGCGCGGGGCTCTTTATAGCGGTTGTAACCCCATAAATATTGCTCGGGCATTTGCGCAATCATGGCTTGCATTTCTTGATTGATGATGCTTGCAGCGGCGACCGCGTCTTCAGGCAACGCGTATTCAAGTTTTTTGTGCAGTAGCGTGTAACCTTTTCCTAGGCCGTTACGCTTTGCCCCAAGTATAAAAATCGTCGCACCTGAAAGCTGCTGTAGGCGTTGCACCAAAGTCATCGTATAGGCGGGTTTGCCAAAAAACGGCGCCCAAACGCCTTCGCCTTCGACCGGTACCTGATCGGGCAAAATTCCGATCGTATGACCGCGCAGTAAAGTTTTTACGAGAGTACGCACGCCAAGTTGATTCGCTGGCGCCATCGTCAATTGTGTACGTGTGCGCATCTGGATGATCCAGTCTTGCAGCCACGCATAACGAGGTGGTCTAAAGAGCACCGTCGAGCGGTAATGGCTGCTGTACACGGGCCCAAGCAGCTCAAAACAGCCGGCGTGTGGAGACAATAAAATCACGCCTTTTTTTAACGCAAGGGCCTCGTCGAATTGCTGCCAGTTGTCGCAGGCGACTTGGGCGTTTAAAAAAGCGTCGTCTCGTCGGGTCCACCAAAAGGGCATCTCATAAATCAATTGCCCCGAACTTAGCATCGCCGCTCTTAAGGTTTGCGCGTCTGAGTCAGGAAACGCTTGCTTAAGGTTTTGCGCCGCCCGGTTTTTATAGCTGCTAGGCAAGCGCCAGGCAAGCCAACCCGCACACCAACCGAGCGTTTGCACGGCTACCAGCGGCAAAGCCCCGAGGGCTTTGAACAGCGCTGTGAGCAATACCGGTACAATTTTTTTGAGCATAACGCTTAGAATAACAAAAATTAATCCTAGCCAAAGTTGATACGACCGATGAAACTGACAGAGTTAATGACGCCCGTGGCGCTGATTGACGTGCCCCGCATGCAACACAATATCGAACGGATGCAAACTTACGTTAGCAAACACGGCGCCAGCTTTCGACCACACGTTAAAACTTCAAAATGTGTTGACGCGACGCGCGCGCAGCTTAAAGCGGGGGCCCAGGGCATCACCGTATCCACCCTAAAAGAAGCCGAGCAATTTTTTGCAGCGGGCTTTCGCGATATTTTGTACGCGGTCGGCCTGGCCCCCAATAAACTGGTCGGCGCCGCCGCGTTGCTGCGTCAGGGGTGCGATTTAAAAGTCTTGACCGACAGCGTGCAATCTGCGCAAGCGATTGCTGCATACGGTACACAACACGGTCTGAGTTTTAAAGTCTTGATCGAAATCGACACCGACGACCACCGTTCAGGCATTAAGCCTGCTTCTGCTCAATTACTCGAAGTCGCCCGGGCTTTAACCGCACCTGCCTGTGAGCTTGTAGGCGTGTTAACGCACGCGGGCTCAAGCTACGATCTCAACACCCCAGAGGCTTTAATCGCCCTCGCAGAGCAAGAGCGCTCGGGCTGTGTACGCGCCGCCGAACGCTTGCGCCAAGCCGGTTTTACTTGCCCAAGCGTCAGTATTGGTTCGACCCCCACCGCGCTCTGTGCACAAAACTTAGACGGTGTGACTGAAGTGCGTGCAGGCGTATATATCTTTTTTGATTTGGTCATGCACAACGTAGGCGTTTGCGCGCTCAACGAAATTGCGCTCAGTGTGCTGACGACCGTGATCGGTCACCAAGAAGAAAAGGGCTGGGCAATCGTGGACGCTGGCTGGATGGCGATGAGCCGTGATCGCGGCACACAAAAGCAAACGCAGGATTTTGGCTATGGCCAAGTGTGTGATCTAAACGCAGTGGCGCTTGAAGGCTACACCATTAGTGGCGCCAATCAAGAACACGGTATCGTGTCGCGTGCCGCAGAGCCCGATCTGGCGATTGCCAAGCGGTTTCCGATCGGGACGCAACTCAGGATTTTGCCCAACCACGCTTGCGCCACCGGCGCGCAGTTTCCTGAATATCACGCGCTTGACCACGAGGGTAACAGCACCACCTGGAGCCGTTTTTACGGTTGGTAACAGACAGCTCTTAAAAAATTGGCTCGACCTTTTTTTGTTAGGTTAGATTTAGCTATTGCGATGATTGCGGATTGAAGCGCTGTGCTTCAGGGGGCACACTGCGCGCTTGTCTAATTTAGCAAGAGGTCTCGCATGTCAGCCCCATTTTCACCTAAACGTTTTAAAACGAAAACCAGCCATCAAACGCCTTGCTTGACGCGACAGTTAGGGCAAGGAATGACCGAATACATCATTATTGTTGCCTTGGTTGCGGTGGCTGCGATCGCTGTGTATCAATATTTAGGTCAAGTCTTAAGGGCACAAACCGCAGCGGTCGCCAAAGAGTTGGCGGGTGAAGACGGCTCAGAGCAATCGCGCAGCGCGCAAAGTGCTGCTCAGGCCGCCGCGACTCAAGCCGCAGCAAAATCCTTAAAAGATTTCACCGGTAACGCCCAAGGGTCTGCGCGGTGATGATGCCTGTTGGGCAAGCGCTGGCGAGTGCTGGGCAAGAGCCTAAATGCAGCCGTGCTGGTCAGGGTCTTGCTGAGCGCCAGTCTTTATTTGCCAGCGATGCGTCTGGACAAGTCCTACCGCTGGGTTTACTTTTGTGCGCGCTTGGCGCGCTGGCTTGGGTGCTTTCGCTCAATCTCGGGCGTTTGGTCCACAACAAAGGCTCTCTGTTACGCGCAACCGATGCAGCGGTGTATTCAGCTGCAGTGGTGCAGGCGCGCGCACTGAATCTGCATGCCTATTTAAACCGTGCGCAACTCGCGCAGCAAGTGGCGATGGCGCATTTGATCACAACGGCGTCGGCCGAACGTTACCGAGCAACGCTTGCTCAACAGGCGTCTCGTTTTAATCCTCCAGCTACGTTAATCGGTTTTCTTTTTGCCCCACAACATGCCGCCGCTTATTTGTCTGCCAAAGCGGGTGGGGTAACCGATCGGGTGGCGCTTGGCCAGTTAGCCCAGGCCTTCGCTCGTCATGATGAGGTCATCCACCAAGTGCTTGAGCGTGTACGCCACGAGCAGCTTAAGCGTTTGATGGCGGT
The DNA here is from genome assembly GCA_013205565.1 of Alcaligenaceae bacterium. GTDB lineage: Bacteria > Pseudomonadota > Gammaproteobacteria > Burkholderiales > Burkholderiaceae_B > Zwartia. The sequence goes on from JABMMM010000022.1 coordinate 8,297, forward strand.
TCGTCAGCATGTCTTAATCGATGTGCTTGTTAAAAACGTAGGAGCCAGTGGCTCAAGTTTAAAGGGCACTACGACCGAGGCACTCGGACTTGAGGCTAATTTAGTCATTGACGAGTTGCCAGGTTTTATCTCAAGATTTTCGGGGTCAGACGCACGCTGGCAAGCTTTACTCAAGCGTGCCTCAAAAAAGTATGGCTTTTTAGATGATCGTAATCAGACCACCCGTAATCTTTGGGCGGTCAACATCAAATGCCCCCATAAACGCCATGAGTTACGTCGCAAAGGCTCAACCCGAGTGAGTCCAAAGGGTCAATGGTCGGTGCAAGATAATCAGTCGTATCACGCCTTGCGCCATAACAGGTGGATTGGTTGCTATCAGCGCGAATATCCGATGGGCTGGGCCTTAGTGAGCAATACCGTTCGTCAGCATCCAACGCAAAACGACAACGACCTCTTAAACGACGCGCCTCAAAACTTTTCGCAACAAGCATTTTGGCGTTGGGTCGGTGAGCAGGCGCAAGGCGGCTGGAACATCTTTTCGGGTGGTGACAATCATTTGGCACGCCTGTGGGCCAAGCAGGCCGAGCTGCGCTGGGCCACGCAAGGTTTGCCTAGCTATACCGCGCTGACACCTAAGCGCGGGGCTTCGCTGCGTTTGGGCTTGGTGGTTAAGCAACAAAGCGCGTTGGTGCATGCTGGCACGCCAGCAGAAGAACGGCGCTTTGCTGCTAAGTTTAGTCCAACAGCAGCTGAACGAGTTCAGGCCTTGCACAGCCGTGCCGCCGCCGAAACTTATTTTGAAGCGCCTTCATCACGACTTCTGGGGTTCACGGCCGCGCCGAGTTTGTTCCAACCTTTTTGGAAAGCGCGCTTGATTGATTATTCTGCACTGCCGGTGCAAAGCAAGACTCCATGAGTGTTCGCTTGATCAAACATCGGTGCGCAGGACAAGCTAGTTTCGAAGCGTTGCTGGTCATTGCGTTGGGGTTGAGTCTGCTTGTCAGCATTCAGGTAGTTGGAAACCTTCGGTCGGTGACGCTTGATTTACTTGCCGAAAGTCGCTTTTTATCGTCTCTGCCGCAGGAAGAACTTAAAAAGCAGCAGCTAGCGGCGCATACGTTAGCCGACGAAGCGCTGTACAGCACGCAGCAGCGAACAATCGAGCGTCAAGTTGGCTTTGATTCAAGCTGGGTGTTACGCGCCACCGCACACGCTAAACCGGCGGCGCCTCTGGTTTTTCAAGCCAGGACAAATCGTCTTCAGCAGTCACTGAAGCGTCATAGTTTTTTGGTGTCAGGCGCAGGGAATGCACACTCGATTCAAGAGGCGCAAAACACCATTGCTCAGTCAGAGTCGCTTTGGCAAAAGCCAGCGTTAGAGTCAAAAGCACTGATTGCAGCAAGTGCGCTTCGACTCACACCAATCGACCTTGCCTGGGGCCGTGCCAAGGTAACAACCGACTGGCTCTCGCCGTGGGCCGCTGAGGTTCCAGAGCGCGCCTTTGTCAAACCGTAACCTGTGCAGATTCCTTATGCTAAATACGCTTAATTTTTTGATTTGCCTCAATGTTCAAGGGCTGCCCGCCACGCGATGGCTGATTGCCGCTGCTCTTTGCACCACGCATACTTTTGCCTTTGGCCTAGAAGCCTTAAACACCCCGCGGCTGCCGCCAACGCTTGAGCGAACTGCGATCTTGCACAGCACGCAGTGGCAAGGCCTTGCGCTTGACCTTGAGCGCGTGTTTAGTCAAACCTCTCTTAAGATAATTCTTGAACAACTAGCAGCCGTTCTGCCGCCCCAAACACCTGTTTGGTTTGAGCACGGTGTGGCCCAGGCAAGTTGGACCACGTTTAAAAACGCTTCCGCTCAGGACGCCGTCACTGTCGACTCTGTCTCTACTGCGCCTGCCTCCAACCCTCTGGCAGGCAACGTTTCCCACGCGCTCTATCTATGGGCAAACGAAAGTGGGCAAACCGAAGGTTTGTTTTCAAGTCTTGGCTTTGGCGGCGCGGCCACCATGGCTGCAACCGAAACGCGTGGTGAGCCTCGGTTCGACTCAGGTCAGCGTAAGTCAGGGGTGCTGGCAACAAGTTCGGCGTGGTTACCTCCCGGATCGGTGCAACTGTTTGGTCTGCAAGATCGCGCTGCAGGCGGTTTAGCGTCGTTGCAAGCCTTTAACGTTCCGGTTGGTCGTACCGAGTTGTTGCATCAGCTTAGGGCGTACGCCCGCCAACACGGCTGGCGAGGGCAAGGAGAAGAGTTGATTTTTTTAAGAGGCTCTAAACGCCTGCAGTTTGAAATTGATGCCAGTCTGGGTCAAACGAACGTAGTGACTTATGAAACCGAACAGGACTCGCTTTGAAACTGACGATGGCTCGACGCAATGTGGTGTTAATCGCGATCTCTGTTGCACTGGGCTGCGTGTCGGCCTGGGCGATCGAGAGGCATCTTTCAGAAAAGTCAAACGAACTAGAGTTGCGCACACGAACGGACAAGGTGGTTCGTGTCGTTGCAGCGCGAGACCTGTCACGCGGCACTCTGATCAATCTAGAAGATCTAGCGAAGAACGAGTTTCCGTCGAGTTGGGTGGGCTCAGACTCCATCGAATTGAGTGAGGCACACCTCGCGCAGGGCAAGCATTTAAGTGTCGACTTAAAAGCGGGCCAATTATTGATGCAAATCCATTTGACCGAGCGTGCTCAGCCAGCGCTAGCCAGCCGCTTAAGTCCCGACAAACGCGCGGTCACGATTGCGGTTGATTTATTGAGCTCAATGTCGGGGCTGCTGCAGCCAGGCGATCGTGTCGATTTATTTGTCTCTTTTGAATATAAAGGACAACGCACAACCGCAGCCTTATTGCAAAGTGTCGAGGTCTTAGCAACAGGCCAGCAAACGCGCTCAAGCAGCGACACTGCGGCAAGTTCTGAGCCCCAATTCTCGACCGTCACGCTGGCGGTCTCGCATGCCGACGCGACAAAGCTGGTGGCGGCGAGACAAGGTGGCACGATCACCGCCGTGTTAAGTCACGAAACCGCTGAGCCGCTTCAAGCCAATCGCTCAGTCTTGGCAGATCATTTGCCAGGTCTGTTGGGCTTGGGGACCGAAAAGGGGCCAACGCCTGTCGAGGTGATCTATGGCGATCGGCTGGCCTCAGAGTTATCGCCAGCGGGGGGGCCAGACTGGACGCAATGGGCCGGTGACAAAGGGCTGTTAGCACCAGGGGGTGACCAATGACAAGCACCCGCGATATGCCGGCGTTGTGGTCTTTTCGCGCGCGAAGCGGGCTGTTTGCCGTGAGCCTCTCGCTTTGCAGTGCAACGCTTTGGGCGAGTGAACCGCAGCGTTTGGATCTTGAAATGGGTGCCTCTAGCGTTCTCAAACTTAGGGGGGTCACCAGAATTGCTGTGGGGAACAGCCAAATTGTTCAGGCAACGGCGGTAAACCCACGCGAGGTATTGATTTTTGGAAAAGCGCGCGGGGCCACCACAGTTGATATTTGGGTCTCTGACAATAAGCGCGCGTCTTATCGTGTGTTTGTGGCACCCGAGGGCTTAGGCAGAGTGCAAGAAGAAATCACGCGGCTGCTAAAAAACATTCCGCAAGCCCGCAGCAGAATCGCGGGTGACAAACTCGTCATTGAGGGCGAGGATCTGACCGACGCAGACCAGGCGCGTATTGCAAATTTAGCCAAGCGCTATCCAGAGATTGTTGATTTCACGAGTCAGTTGGGTTGGGACAAAATGATTTTATTAGACGTGCAAGTGCTTGAGTTACCCAGCTCGCGTATGCAAGAGTTAGGTATTCGCTGGGATCCTTCGTCGCAAGGAGGCTTGAATGCAGGTCTGGCCTGGGAAGGCGGGTCGACCTCAGTGGCTCAGCGTCCGGGCGATGCGGGGCTGGCAGTCCCCTTTCCGTTATCTCAGGCGGCAGGATACTTGGGCTTAAACACCTTGCTGTCGGCGCGGTTGGCGGCGCTGTCAAAAGCAGGTGAGGCCGTAGTCTTGGCGCAACCGCAGCTATTAGCGCGTAGCGGTTCAACCGCCAGTTTTTTAGCCGGCGGCGAAGTGCCCTATGCCTCGGTGGATAAAGACGGTAAATCGACCACGACCTTCAAGAAATACGGTGTCTCTTTAAATATCACCCCGCATGCCGATCGTAACGCGGGGATTCGGTCTCGTATCGAGATCGAAGTCAGTTCGGTCGATACATCTATCACTGTCCCAGGCGGACCCGCCTTGAAAATCCGCAAAGCCTCGACCGAGTTCAATGTACGGTCAGGGCAAACCTTAGTGCTTGGCGGCTTTATCTCGCGCGAACGCTCGCGCGACCGCGATGGCTTGCCCGGGGGTGTTGATATTCCGATTCTTGGAGGGCTGTTTGGTGTCAAGCGCGAGCAAGAACGACACACCGAACTTGCGATTTTTGTTACCCCTGTGATTGTCGATCCGCATCATCCGGCGATGGCTGCCCGCGTGGCAAACGGGCAGGGGTTCGTGCAAAGCTCGTTTCCCGACGCGCCAAAGCTCAATACGCCCATCGCGACTGAGCAACAGTCGCAGCAATGGGAGCCACAGCCCGAGGCAGGCACTGTGCAGCCAAACCTGGGGTCGCAGTGGGAAGACGCAAGCGCGGCCACTGAAGCTCGCTGAGTGCGACTGTCAATCAATAATTTGTCACTTGTTAGAGAAAGGATTTCACTTGATTGAATTAGATCTATTTTTTGAAGATGGAACGCGTCGACGCGGTAAATTCGAAGTGCCGGTGGTAATGGGTCGCGCTTCTGATTGCGGGATTCAGGTCTCCCACTGGCGCATCGCTCGACAACACTTGCGCATCTCGCGCGCGGAAGATGGCTTTCATGTCGATGATTTGGGCTCGATCCTTGGTACCCGCATCAACGGCAACCGTATCACTCGGTATGGCCCTCTTAAAAAATCAGATGAAATTATTGTCGGGCCGTGTCTACTTCGTCTTGCGGCACCTCTCGTGCAAAAGGCTGCGTCGGTGGTTGTGTGCAACGAAGGCACGCCCACCGAACTCAATCGCTTGCGACAGCAAAGCGAACAGTCCCAGCACGCCATCGTGAATCAAAACACAGGTCAAAATCACAGGTTGCAAGAGCAGTACGCTCAAGTTCAGCCTCGGCACGATCATCAAACCAGTACCCAACACGATACGAACGGCGACACGAGTGGGGTCACCAACGGTGAGGTACAAAACGACTCCGCACAGAAAGACTTGCGTCAAGAGTTGCGTGCGGGGCTGATTCGGGCGTTTGATTTAAGGCGTAACGATGTCGCAACACTTTCTGAAAGCGCGTTAAAGGGGCAGGCGCAGGCATGCGTCTCTGAGCTTCTTGAAAAAAGCCACGCAACGCTTAGCCAGTCTGAGCGACAACGGGTGCTTAAACTCGTCGTCGACGAGGCGATTGGCTTGGGCGTGCTTGAAGAGCTTCTTGAGGACGGTACCGTGACCGAAGTCATGGTGAATCGGTTTGACGAGATTTATGTTGAGATCAACGGCACGTTACGCAAACACTCGTTACAGTTTAGTGATGAGCAAGCGGTGCGCAGCGTGATCGAACGCATTGTGTACCCGCTCGGCCGCAGAATTGACGAGGCCTCGCCGATGGTGGACGCACGCTTACCCGACGGCTCGCGCCTGAACGCAGTTTTACCTCCGATCTCTGTCAGGGGCGCAAGCCTGACCATCCGAAAATTTCCTAAAAAGCGTTTGCAAATGCAAGATCTTGTCGCACAGCAAACCTTGCCAGCTGCGCTGGCTGATTTTTTACGGCTTTGCGTTGAGCGGCGCTTAAATATTCTGGTTTCTGGCGGAACGGGCTCGGGCAAAACGACTTTACTTAATATTTTGGCTGGCTTTGTTGACCCACTGCAAAGAATCGTCACAATTGAAGATTCGGCAGAGTTGTCGATACAGCACCCGCATGTTGTCACGCTTGAAGCACGCACGGCAAACTCTGAAGGACAGGGTGCCGTGACCATTCGCGACTTGGTTAAAAATGCGTTAAGAATGCGCCCTGATCGTATCGTGGTCGGAGAGGTCAGAAGCGTCGAGGCGCTTGATATGTTGGCTGCGATGAACACTGGCCACGATGGCTCGCTCACAACTTTACATGCCAACAGCCCGCGTGACGCGTTGTCGCGTCTTGAAACCATGGTCTTGAGCGCGAATGTCGCGCTGCCTTTGCAAGCCATCCGAGAGCAAATCGGTTCGGCGCTTCAAATAGTGGTGCAGCAAACAAGATTGGCAAATGGCCGTCGAGTCATCACGGGTTTAGCTGAGATCTCTGGGGTTGAATCTGGTGTCGTCCAAACGCAGCAACTCGTGCGCTTTGATGCCAAGAGTCAAAGCTTGGTTGGCATCGGCTTAAGGCCCGCTTTTTTTGAAAAATTAGAGCGGCCGCCTGAACGCTCAATGACGAACTGGTTTTTGCGGACATGATCGTTTTAGGACTGTCGTGCGCCTGCCTGGCGGTTGCTCTAGCTGCCTGGATCAGTCAAAAGCTCTTTTATGAGGCCGCGCAACGCTATCAGAGCAGCTTTACCGAGCAGGCGCGTACAGAGCTCTCTGATCTCTTTGTTTTTGTTGACCTGACTCACTTGTGGCCGGCGCTGGTGTGCGGCGCGATCGGCGTCACGCTATTTTGTTGGCTGTTGACGCAAAGCGTCGTTTTTGCCTTGTCGCTTGGCGCCCTCAGTGTTTTCTTGCCACGTGTTGCGCTGACAAGTGCGTTAAGGCGTCGACAAAAACGTTTTGATCTGCAACTGCCCGAGTTGTTGTTAGCACTGTCGGGGTCGTTACGCGCAGGAGCGAGCTTAGCAGTCTCGCTTAAAAGTATTGTGCAAGATGCAACGACTCCGCTGTCTCAAGAGTTTGGTCTGGTCTTGCGAGAGCAGCGAATGGGTTTGAGCTTTGCGCAAACTCTCGAAAATCTGTACGTACGAATGCCGTCTGAGAGCGTCGAACTGGTCACGACGATGCTCATTGTTGGTACGCACTCGGGCGGCTCGCTTGCCGAATGTCTTGAACGTCTGTGCAGCAATTTGCTTGCACGACAACATTTGGAAGGAAAAATCGAAGTCATGACCGCGCAAGGAAAAATGCAGGCCTGGATTATGGGTGCGCTCCCGCTAGTGTTGCTGTTGGTCTTAAGTCAGATCGATCCGGTTTCGATTCACTTGCTGTTTACGACCACGCAAGGGCAGGGGGTGCTGTTGACGGTATGCGTGCTTGAAACACTTGGTGTTCTTTGTCTGCGTCGGATTTTAGCCATCCATGTCTAACCCATTCGTGGTGCTTGCATCGGTAGCAGGGGCTTGTGCAATCGCCGTTGCGCTTTATCTCTTTGTTCGCTTGGTCGTCGAACACTTTGAGCAGTCACGACGCGCGGGTGTGTCGCCAAGCTTGAAGTCTTGGTTGTCAACCGATCTGTTGCAGCCCGCTCTTGCCCGCCTAGGGCGCGTATTACACCCGTTGATCACCTGGAATCAGCGGCGCATTTTGTCGGGATTGCTTGTTCGAGCGGGTGTGCAGCACTTGGACTATGCGCAAGTCTTTGTGCTGCAGGCTTTGCTCTCGGTACTTGCGCTGTGCGCCTTTTGCTTGCACGTTACGCTTGGGTTAGCCGAAGATCTTTTCACGCGGTTTGAGCTGAGTGTCTGGGGAGTTGGTGGCTTGTGTGCCTCGGCTGTGTGCTGGTGGTTACCCATTTTTTGGCTCAAGCGCCTGTATCGCCAACGCTTGGCTTCAATCGAACGTTCGTTACCTTTTTTCTTGGATATGGTCGGCTTAGGTCTCGATGCAGGGCAAAATCTTCAGGCCGCGCTGCAAATGGCGAGCGAGCGTTTGCGACCCGGTGCGTTAAAAACTGAATGGCAGCATACGTTGACAGATATTCGCTCGGGCCTTGCGCGGGCGCAGGCCCTCAGGCAATTGAGCGCGCGCGTTGAGCTGACGGCCTTACGCCAGCTCTTAGCCGCGTTGATTCAAGGTGAAGCGTTAGGTCTGGGCATGGCGCACATCATTGGAGTGTATGGGGCGCAACAACGCGCGCAACGCCTGATGGCAGCAGAAAAGCGGGCGCTTCAGGCGCCGGTCAAAATGCTTTTTCCACTGGCGTTGTTTATTTTTCCGTGTACGTTCCTGATCTTAGGATTTCCGGTGGTGGTGCAGCTCTTTGGCTTGCACGCTTGATCGAGCATAATCGCAATGCGCTTGAACTGACCTTGGCGCATGGGTGGTTTGGCAGAGCCGTTGGTTGGCTGACGAAGCGCGAAATCCAGCCCTGCGAAGCCTTATGGTTAAAACCTTGCGCGGCGATTCACACCTTTGGCATGCGGTTCGCTTTGGGTGTATTTTTTTTGGATGCACAAGACCGCGTGATAAAAATTGTGCCCCGGCTTAAGCCTTTTAGCTTTGCGTTTTGTTTCCGTGCGACCTCGGTCATTGAAACTGCGGCCTTTCACCCACAAGACGCGGCTGTTATGGTGCGACGTCTTGTGCAGGCACTTGTTCGTCTGCAGACGCCAGAAACACAGAGGCGTAGCTTGGATAAAAACTACAGTACAAGACGGCGCCGCCAATGATGTTGATGGGGACTTGGAGGGTGGCCGCGATCGAGCTCGATAACCCGGCCCAAACCAACACGCTCATGGCGCTGTCGATCGCGAGAAAAACGCCTAGCCAGCTGGCACCGTAGATTAAAAATACCCACTTGTTGCGCCAGCATGCAATGCCACTAAAAAATAAGGCCTGTAGTAAGCCGATCTTGTGCCAGGCCACAAGCACGGGTGCATACCAAAATAACGCAGCCATCAACATATAAAAAATAGCAAAGATGATCATCGGCGTGCGCACTGCTTCAAGCAAGGGCATCAGGTTGTTTGAGCCTGTGAGTGCCTTGAGCGCTTCGGTGACCTCTGCAGCAAAGGGTATAAAGGCCAGCAGCCCTAGCAATAAACAAGTGGCTAAATACAAGGCTCCCATTCCGAGTAGTTTTTTGAAAACGGTGGGCGGCTTGAGCGGCTCGAGCCAATGGCTGAGCAGGATTTTATGCCCCTGCGCGGCATGCCGACCCGCAGACAGTGTGACGACGGTTACCGCGGGCATCAGAATGACGAAGACGATTGGGCCGATTGGAGGTGTGATGCTTGCGATCATTAATAAAAGGCTAATGAACATTGCCCACGAGAAAAACGCCAGGGGCTGCGTGCGAAATAGCGCCCAGCCCTCGCAGACCCACCGCCAGCCACTTAACGCATTGAGGGCAACAGCTTGCATCAATCTTCCTTTGGTAAATCGGGGATCAGACCGACGGTTCGTTGCTGGAGTACACGTTCAAAGTGGCTAGGGTCGTGCGGCTTAAGTGTTTGTGCCGCACGGGGCAGGTAAAAATCATACAGGCGTGAGATCCAGAAGCGCAAAGCGGCCGCTCGCAGCAACGTCGGCCATAACAGGTGCTCAGCGGCGGTAAAGGGACGAAGACTTGCGTAGGCGCCTAACCAAGCCTGAACGTGTGCGGGCTTAAAACTGCCGGTATCTAAGTGGATACACCAGTCGTTGACACTCACTGCCACATCAAACAGCCAGGTGTCGCAACCGGCAAAATAGAAATCGATGAGCCCACCCATTTTAGGTTGCTGGTGGCTACCTGCAAAAAGCACATTGTCTCTGAACAAATCGCAGTGCGAAGGGCCAAAGGGCAAGCTTTTGTATGGTTCTGTCAGAGCAACCGCACGCTGTTCGTCTAAGCTTTGGGTCAGGAGCGCGGCCAGGCTTGAGGGTAAGTAGGGTAAAACCACCGGCGCGGTTTGCTCCCACCAGGCAAGGCCTCGCAGATTGGGTTGGGTCAGGGCAAAGTTTTTTGTGGCAAGGTGAGTGCGGGCCAAGGTTTGCCCGGCTAGCGCACAGTGCTCGACCGTCGGTGCGGGCTCGTAAGCACCCGCCAGTCGGCTAACAATCGCTGCGGGTTTGTCCGCCAACGTTGAAAGGCGCGAGCCGTCTAAACGAGTTTGTGGGTAGGGCACAGGCACGTCGCGTTGCGCGAGGTGGTGCATCAATTCGATATAAAAGGGTAGTTGTGTGGCAGTCAAGACTTCAAAAATCGTTAAGACATATTCGCCGCGCGTCGTTGTCAGAAAAAAATTGCTGTTTTCGATACCGGCCGCGATGCCTCGCAGCGCAACAAAGTCACCTAAGTCATAGCTTATTAGCAGCGAGCGTGCGCTATCGTCACTGACAAGGGTAAAAACGGCCATAAAACATCACAAAAAGTTAAGTGGATACTAGACACATGCCGCAGCAAGACCGCAAATACTGACGTCTGTGCGAAGTTTAACAAGAAGTAGAAAAACACTCTTTGACCCCCCGCGTTGCGTGGTTAAGCGGCGGCAGGCGTAAAATTCGCGTTTTCTGGCAAAAATAGTTGCTGTTTGCCTTTCGACCGATATGTTGAGCGATCTGAATCCCCCGCCATCCGTAAAGTTAAGCGTTCAAGCCGGCCCATCTAAAGACTGGCGGCTTTGTGTCGCGCCCATGATCGACGTCACTGACCGTCATTGCCGTTATTTTCATCGCTTACTGGCGCCTAAAGCGCGCCTGTACACCGAGATGATTACCACCGGCGCCTTGCTGCATGGTGATGCGTCCAGGCACCTTGATTTTCATACAGACGAGAGTCCGGTGGCCTTGCAACTCGGGGGCAGTGAGCCCGAGGCGCTGGTGCGTTCGGCAAAACTCGGCGAGCAGTGGGGCTACGACGAAATTAATTTAAATTGTGGTTGCCCGTCTGAACGTGTGCAAAAGGGCGCGTTTGGGGCTTGTTTGATGGCCGAGCCAAGCTTGGTCGCCGACTGTATCAAGGCGATGCAAGATGCGGTAAGTCTGCCCGTCACGGTCAAGCATCGCTTGGGGTTAGACAAAAATGAATCTTACGATTTTGTGCGTGACTTTGTCGGCGCAAGCTATGACGTTGGTTGCCGTGTTTTTATTGTGCATGCGCGTAACGCTGTGCTCAAAGGCTTGTCGCCAAAAGATAATCGCGAGGTGCCGCCCTTGAGATACGAACAGGCCGCTCGGTTAAAAAAAGATTTTCCGCAAGCCACTATTGTGCTCAATGGCGGTCTCACCACGCTAGAGGATTGTGAGGCAGCGATGCACGAGTTCGACGGCGTGATGCTGGGCCGTTCACCTTGGCATGACCCCTCGGTGTTGTCGCGCCTGTCGCAGGCTTGGTGGCCGCAGCTTGAGCTTAAAGCAGAGGCCGCGGTGATTGACGCGCTAATTGCTTACGCTGCGCGCGAACTGGCCGCTAAGACGCCGCTGCGCATCGTGGTTCGCCCGCTGCTTGGGTTGTTTAATGGTCGCTCAAACTCGCGTGTCTGGCGGCGCATGTTGTCAGACTCAGTGCTATTAAGACAAGACGATCCAGAACTCATCAGGCTCGCGTGGCAGCAGGTAGGCGGCCTGGCGATCCGTGGCGCGCGCGACTCTGAGCTTGAGGTCTAGTCGCTCGAGGCCCAGGCGTGGCGAGAGGCCTAGGCGCTGGTGCCAGGCGTTGGGCTGTCGGGCCAGTCTCGTATATAGGCCTTGAGCAGCGAGTTTTCAAATTTTTGCGCGGCGGCAAGTGCTTGCGCCATGTCATAAAAAGAGATGATTCCCAAGAGCATCTCGCCCTCTATCACCGGAACATAGCGCGAGTGGTGAGCAAGCATGAGTCGTTGAACTTCGTGGGCCAGGGTTTCGGGGCTCACGCTGACTGGCTCTTGCTCCATGATCGTGCCGATTAAGACGTTGCCGATCGCACCGTGCTGCGTATTCAAGTGGCGGATGATTTCACGAAACGTCAGCATACCCACAAGTTTTCCGCGCTGCATAATGACGAGCGACCCAATATCATGGGTGCTCATGGTTTCAATGGCTTGAGTCACCAAGGTTTCGGGCGTGGCGGTAAAAAGGGTGTTGCCTTTAACTTTTAGAACTTCACTGACTTTTAGCATGAGTGTCCCTTGCGTTGCTGCTCTCTGATTTGGATTGTAGTGGGTGGGTCAGAGCGGCGTCATGGTGTTGCAAAACTTCGGCCAGCGTGGGGTCTGCGCGAGCGGTCATCAGGTCGCTCAGTGCCTGCGCTAAAAATGGTTGCTCTGTGAGTTTAATCGAGCTGCGGTCAAGCGTTGTTTTGTCAACCAGAGTGCCGAACTTTGTTTGTTCGGGATCGCAGGTCAACAGCCAGCGCTCGTGCGTGGCACCGGGGGCAACCATCACCAGACCTAGTGCACTTAAGGTCGCGAGTTGTCGCTCAAGAAGATTGAGTGGGCTGTTTAACACCCTCACCAACTCAGCGGTGCTGCAGCCTGGGGGTAAGCCGCCTCGTGCTTGGCTAAGCGTCTTCAATAGCGTCAGGGCGTCGATGAGGGCGCCTCCAGGCAAGAGCGTCGGGTCGAGGCGACCCATGCGCACAAGTGGAAGGTTCGCGGCGACTAAGGCACCGACTAAGATGCCCAACCAGCAAAGGTAAATCCAGATCAAAAATACCGGCAGCGCAGCGAAAGCGCCATAGATCATGGTGTAGGTCGAAAATTGCGAGACATACAAACCAAAACCAATTTTCATGATTTCAAGAATCACTGCCGAGACGAGCCCCCCGAGCAGTGCATCCATTCGTTTGACTCGGGTGTTGGGCACCACAATAAACAGCGCGGCCAGGGCCAGTCCGCCTAGCACGACAGGTAGGAGCTTGAACGCGAGTTCTAACAAAAGCGGCATGCCTGCAAGCAAACCAAGCGACTCTTTCGCCAAAAAGGTGGTGGCATAAAGGCTTGCTCCGGCAAGCACGGGGCCCAATGAGATCACTGCCCAATACACCAGCAAGCGGTGGGCCAGCCGGCGTTGTCGATCGACCTTCCAAATAGTGTTGAGTGCGGCCTCAACTGACATCATCAAGAGAACGACTGTCAACACCAGAAACGCTCCGCCAATCGCCGTCAAGCTTGAGGCTTTGGAGGCGAACTCATTGAGATACGTCATAATATTTTCTGAGACCGCAGGGGGCATCAGGTTATTGCTTAAAAACGCTTGTAGGGCGTCGCTAAATTCCTTAAAAAGTGGAAACGCCGTAAACAGTGACAGCGCAACCGCCAACAAGGGCACAATTGATAGAACGGTGCTAAAGGTTAAGCTCGCGGCCATTTGCAGCGTGTTGGCGGCCACCACTCTTTGACTGGCAAAGCGAAGAAGCTGGCGAAAACCAAGAGCATTGGTTGACATGAGGGTGACGATTTGTTGTTTTGTGGCAGCCGACACACACGACGGCTCTCTGCGGGTGATAATAGCAGCGTCTCCCCTAAAAGGGCTTTTGTCGGCCGTGCTGGCCGTCTCAATGTCACGCAGCGCAAACGATGTCAATTCAGGTAGATCCACACCCCTCTGTCGCCCGCTTAAATGTTGCATTGCAACGCGCTGCCTCGCTGAGTCTGTTAGCGTTGTTTGCACTTTGCTTGCTGTGGGAAACCTGGCTGGCGCCTCTCAGGCCCGGTGGAACCTTGCTATTTTTGAAGGCGCTGCCCTTGGCGTTTGCGATTCGCGGGGTAGTGCAAGGTAGTCTTTACACCATTCAGTGGGCCTCGATGTTAGTGCTGTTGTATTTGATGGAAGGCGTCGTTCGGGTGGTGTCTGATCCGCCCGGGCCTTCAATCTTGCTGGCCTGGTTCGAGATCGTCTTGGCCACCATTTTCTTTTTTTGTTCGGTTTTTTATGTGCGACCTGCAAAACAAATCGTAAAAGCGGCACAGAAGGCCGAGAAATTAAAAGAAAAAGAAAACAACCGAAATGCGTAAACTGTAGACAACCATGACGTCGAACTCTTGCTTTGAAGCACTTCCTAAGCCAAACTCTTTTGCACAACTGCCGCCAGAGTTTTATACGCGGCTGCCGACCACGCCTCTGAACGAGCCGCGCTTGCTGCACGCTAGCGCTGAAGTGGCAGCGTTACTTGGGTTGCCGCTCGAGGCGCTCAGTACGCCAGAGTTTTTAGCAGTGGTCAGCGGCTCTGTGCCTCTTCCGGGCGGAGCCACGCTAGCGGCGGTCTACAGCGGACACCAGTTCGGTGTTTGGGCTGGACAGCTTGGCGATGGTCGTGCACATTTGCTAGGCGAGATACAAGGGCCAGAAGGTAGTGTTGAGCTGCAACTCAAGGGGGCAGGCATGACGCCTTATTCCCGCATGGGCGATGGGCGCGCAGTGGTGCGCTCGTCGGTGCGTGAGTATTTGGCCAGTCATGCAATGCAGGGTTTAGGCATCCCGACCACGCGCGCCTTGTCGTTGGTGTCTGCGTCAAATCCAGTGATGCGCGAAACCGTTGAAACGGCTGCAGTGGTTGCCCGAGTGGCACCGAGTTTTGTGCGCTTTGGTTCCTTTGAGCACTGGGCGTCTCGCAAGCGTCCTGACCATTTACGAACGCTGGCCGACTATGTGATTGATCGGTTTTACCCTGACTGCCGTACGCGCATCGCTCAAGCCACAGCGCCCGCTTACACTTCTTATGTTCAGTTATTGCGCAGGGTCGTGCAACGAACTGCGACGCTTATGGCTGACTGGCAAGTGGTTGGGTTTTGTCACGGCGTGATGAACACGGACAACATGTCGATTTTGGGTCTAACGCTTGATTATGGCCCTTATGGTTTCATGGATGGCTTTGACGCCAGGCATATTTGCAATCACACCGACAGCAACGGGCGCTATGCCTGGCACGCGCAGCCAGCGGTCGCCCACTGGAACCTATATCAGCTCGCCAATAGTCTGCACGAGATCGTGCCCGACACTGAGCCTCTGCAAGCCGCGCTCAACGAGTTTGAACCCATTTTTCTAGACGCAATGCAATCGCGCCTGAGCCAGAAACTGGGCTTAGGTCGCTGGCAGTCGGGTGACGAAACTCTGATCGACGACCTCTGGAGTTTGATGCAAGGCAGTCATGCCGACTTTACCCTGACCTTCAGGCAATTGGCCTATGCGCCGGGTTTGACGCTGGCGTCGCAAGCGCAGATCGAGCGTGATCTCGGTCAGACAGTGAGTGCCAACCTGACGCCTTTTGTCGATTTATTTGTGGATCGTGCTGCCGCGCTGGTCTGGCTAGAAGCCTACGCCAAGCGGCTGGGGCCAGAGCCCACCCAAAACTGGCAAGAGCGGGTCGCAGGGATGCTGGCAGTCAACCCACTCTATGTTTTGCGCAATCACCTCGCGCAGCAGGCGATCGAGGCCGCTGAACGTGGTGACGCGGCTGAGATCGCGCGGCAAATGAATGTCCTGCGCAATCCCTTTGTCGCTCAGACGGGTCAAGAGGCTTATGCGGTTGCGCCAGCCGCCGGGGCACCGCATTTAGAGGTGAGTTGCTCGTCATGATGCAATAATGCTGTACTAAGGGCTTGCGGGCCCCTGTTCTGCTCATTTTTTTCGGTACTTGCCGCCTATGTCTGGTAACACGCTCGGTACACTATTTTGTGTGACTAATTTTGGTGAATCTCATGGCCCTGCAATTGGCTGTGTCGTAGACGGCTGCCCACCTGGTTTAGTGCTTTGCGAGCAAGATATTCAAGTGGAACTCGATCGTCGTCGGCCCGGCACCTCACGCCACGTGACTCAACGTCAAGAGGCTGATCAGGTTGAAATTTTGTCTGGGGTCTATGAGGGCAAAACTACCGGCACACCTATTGCGCTATTGATTCGTAATGTGGATGCGCGCAGCAAAGATTACAGCGCGATTGCAGACACGTTCAGGCCGGGTCATGCCGATTTCACTTATTTCAATAAGTACGGTGCTCGCGACCCGCGCGGCGGTGGACGTTCGTCAGCACGGTTAACAGCCCCAACAGTGGCGGCTGGTGCGATCGCCAAGAAATGGCTCGCCGAGCACTTCGGCATCAAGGTGCGTGGCTACATGAGCCAGCTTGGGCCCATCTCCATGCCGTTTGTCAGCTGGGATCATGTCCCAAATAACCCGTTTTACGCGGCCAATGACACCAGCACGACTGAGCTCGAGGCCTACATGGATCAATTGCGACGCGATGGCGACTCTGTGGGCGCACGCATTGAAGTGGTCGCAGAGGGCTTGCCGGCTGGTTGGGGTGAGCCCATCTATGATCGACTAGACGCCGACATCGCCTACGCAATGATGGGGCTAAACGCCGTTAAAGGGGTTGAAATTGGCTCAGGTTTCAAAAGTATTGAGCAACGTGGCTCTGAGCATGGCGACGAAATCACGCCAGAGGGCTTTTTAACGAATAATGCTGGCGGTGTGTTGGGTGGGATTTCGACTGGGCAACCCATTACGGTGAGCGTGGCGATCAAGCCAACCTCGAGTATTCGCACCGAACGGCGCTCGATTGACCGCGCGGGTAACCCAGTGATGGTGCAAACCTTAGGCCGCCATGACCCCTGTGTCGGGATTCGCGCGACCCCGATTGCCGAGGCCTTGCTGGCTTTAATTTTGATCGATCACGCCTTGCGTCACCGTGCGCAGTGCGGCTAGGCCCTAGGCTCGCTATGGCATAATCAAAGGCTACCCCTTTACAACGTCTGTTTGGCAGATAAATCGTCATGAAAAAAACTCTATACGACAAGCTTTGGGACGCCCATGTGGTTCACGAAGAACCAGATGGCACCGCAATTTTGTATATCGATCGTCATTTACTGCACGAGGTCACAAGCCCTCAGGCTTTTGAAGGCCTTGATCTGGCTGGTCGCCCGCTTTGGCGTCTCAATGCCAACCTGGCCGTCGCCGATCACAACGTGCCCACCGTGGCGAGTGACCGTGCCCAAGGCATTACTGATCCGGTATCCAAGTTGCAGGTCGATACACTTGATGCAAATTGCGTGAAGCACAATGTCATTGAATTTCGCATGAACGATTTGCGTCAGGGCATTGTTCACGTGATTGGCCCTGAGCAAGGCGCAACCTTGCCTGGCATGACCGTTGTTTGTGGCGATTCGCATACCAGCACGCATGGCGCTTTCGGTGCCTTGGCTTTTGGTATTGGTACCTCTGAAGTCGAACACGTCATGGCCACGCAAACATTGCAAGCCAAGAAAAACAAAAATATGTTGGTGCGTGTCGAGGGCACCTTGCCTATTGGCTGTACTGCCAAAGACGTGATCCTGTATGTGATTGGTCAAATTGGCACGGCCGGTGGCACAGGGCACGCGATTGAATTCGCTGGCAGCACCATTCGCGGCTTATCGATGGAAGGCCGCATGACGTTATGCAACATGGCGATTGAAGCTGGTGCGCGTTCAGGCATGGTGGCGGTTGATCAAAAGACAATCGATTATTGTGTGGGTCGCCCCTTTTCGCCAAGCGGCGCACTGTGGGATGCCGCGGTCGTCTACTGGAAAACATTGCACACTGACGAGGGTGCTTTCTTTGATCGTGTCGTCGAGATTGATGCGCGCCAAATTGTGCCTCAGGTCACTTGGGGGACTTCACCCGAGATGGTCTTACCCGTCACCGGCCGTGTGCCTGATCCAGATCGCGAAAAGGACGACATGCGTCGCGAGGGGATGGAACGCGCCTTGGTGTACATGGGTCTGAAGCCCAATACGCTGATCGAAGACATTAAGATTGATCGCGTGTTTATCGGCTCGTGCACTAACTCGCGTATTGAAGATTTGCGCGCTGCGGCGGTTGTTGCTCGGGGTCGCAAGGTCGCCAGTAATGTGCGTCAGGCACTCGTGGTGGCGGGCTCGGGCTTGGTCAAAGCGCAAGCCGAACGTGAAGGCCTAGACAAGATTTTTATCGAGGCTGGTTTTGAATGGCGCGAGCCAGGTTGTTCAATGTGTCTGGCCATGAACGCCGATCGCATCGAGCCCGGCGAGCGTTGTGCTTCGACTTCAAACCGCAATTTTGAAGGGCGCCAAGGGCAGGGTGGTCGCACCCATCTCGTGAGTCCAGCCATGGCAGCCGCTGCAGCCGTGTCGGGTCATTTCGTTGACGTACGTAACCTTCGGTAAACATCATGGATTCTTTCACTACGCATCAAGGTTTGGTTGCCCCGCTCGATCGCGAAAACGTCGATACCGATTTAATCATTCCAAAACAGTTTTTGAAGTCAATCAAGCGCACTGGGTTTGGCCCGAATCTGTTTGACGAGATCCGCTATCTGGATCACGGTGAACCCGGCATGGATAACTCTAAGCGCCCCTTGAACCCTGAATTCATCTTGAATCACTCGCGTTATCAAGGCGCGTCGGTCTTGTTAGGCCGTAAAAACTTCGGCTGCGGCTCAAGCCGTGAGCACGCGCCTTGGGCGTTGGCGCAGTATGGTTTTCGCGCAGTGATTGCGCCTTCGTTTGCCGATATCTTTTTTAACAACAGTTACAAGACAGGCTTTTTGCCTATCGTGTTATCTGAGTTACAAGTAGCGCGTTTGTTTGATGAAGTGCGTGGCTTTGTAGGTTACAAGCTGACAATCGATCTTGAGAAACAAGTCGTGATTGCACCAGACGGGCGCACGATGGATTTTGACATCACTGCCCACCGAAAATATTGCATGGTCAATGGGCTGGATGAAATCGCTTTGACTCTGCGCCAAGCCGACAAGATTCGAACCTTTGAAGCCGAGCGCCTGGCCCGTCACCCGTGGTTAGATGTTCAACCAATCGGTGCACGTTAAGTCACTTATACGTTGGGCCGGTTTTCCGGCCCATGACTTTTGGATCAAAGCAACAGGACGAACATGACGCAAATAATTGCAGTATTGCCGGGCGATGGGATCGGCGCCGAAATTATGGAACAAGCGGTTCGTGTGCTGGGCGCACTTAAGTTACCACTTGAAATTAATCATGCACCGGTTGGCGGCACCGCCTATGACCTGCATGGCCACCCCTTGCCACCTGCAACCTTAAAGCTTGCCCAAGAATCAAACGCTGTCCTGTTTGGTGCAGTTGGCGACTGGAAATACGATAAGCTGCCACGCGAGCATCGCCCTGAACAAGCGATCTTGGGTTTGCGTAAAGCGCTCGGTCTGTTTGCAAATTTTCGTCCGGCGATTTTGTATCCTGAGTTAGCCAATGCGTCATCGTTAAAGCCCGAAATTGTCTCTGGCCTCGATATTTTGATTTTGCGTGAACTCACGGGTGATATTTATTTTGGTTCGCCACGTGGCGTGCGCGTGGCCCCCGACGGCCCATTTGCAGGCGAGCGTGAAGGCTTTGACACCATGCGTTATGCAGAACCCGAGATTCGCCGGATCGCGCACTTGGGTTTTCAGGCAGCGCTTAAGCGTCAACGCCGTTTGTGTAGCGTTGATAAGGCCAACGTTCTTGAAACCTCCCAGCTCTGGCGCGATATCGTGACAGAGATCGGTAAAGAGTATCCTGATGTCGCGTTGTCGCACATGTATGTCGATAACGCCGCGATGCAGTTAGTGCGCGCCCCGCGCGACTTTGATGTGATTGTGACGGGCAATCTGTTTGGTGATATTTTGTCTGATGAAGCGTCGATGTTGACCGGTTCAATCGGCATGCTGCCCTCCGCCTCACTCAACGCCTCAGGCCAGGGTCTGTACGAGCCTAGCCATGGCTCAGCCCCTGACATCGCAGGTAAAGGCGTAGCAAACCCCTTGGCCACTATTTTGTCGGTGGCCATGATGTTGCGGTATTCGCTAAATGAAACGGCTCAAGCGGATCGTATTGAGCAGGCTGTGAGAAAAGTTTTACAACAAGGGCTGCGGACTGCCGACATCTACGAACAAGGCACAACCAAGGTTGGGACGGCAGCCATGGGCGACGCTGTGCTCAAGGCCTTAGGGTAGTGCGGTGTTAAAATTCATTGTAAGTGTAGGTATTTAAACGATTTTTTGGTCTTTGGCGATGAAACAGTCTGTTGGTTTGGTTGGTTGGCGTGGGATGGTGGGCTCGGTGCTCATGCAACGCATGCGCGACGAGGGTGATTTTGCCCTGATTGACCCAGTATTTTTTTCAACGAGTAATGCGGGTGGACGTGCACCCGAGTGGGCAGGTGCGACGGCGTTACAAAATGCCTTTGACATCGACGCGTTAAAAAAACTACCCATTATCGTGACGGCGCAGGGTGGCGATTACACCTCCGAGGTCTACCCCAAGCTGCGCGCAGCGGGCTGGACTGGCCTGTGGATCGATGCAGCGAGTACGTTGCGTATGAAAGATGATGCAATCATTGTGCTTGATCCCGTTAACCGTCCTGTGATTGACGCTGCACTCAAGCGCGGGGCCCGAGACTTTATTGGCGGTAATTGCACAGTCAGCTGCATGGTGATGGGCTTAGCAGGCTTGTTCAAGGCAGGTTTGGTCGAGTGGATGACTAGCATGACGTATCAGGCGGCGTCGGGCGGCGGCGCCCAGCATATGCGTGAATTACTCACGCAGTTTGGCTTACTGAATGCCGCCGTGAAGGCGCAGCTTGACGATCCGGCTTCGGCGATTCTTGACATTGACCGAAACGTATTGGCGTTGCAACAAAGCGGTCAACTACCCACCGAGCACTTCGGAATTCCATTAGCAGGCAATTTAATCCCCTGGATCGATAAGGATCTTGGTAACGGGATGTCGCGCGAAGAGTGGAAAGGCGAGGCTGAAACCAATAAGATTTTAGGTCGCGGCGCTGGGTTTGGCTCAACCCCCATTGCGATTGACGGTTTGTGCGTGCGCATTGGTGCGATGCGTTGCCACAGCCAGGCGCTCACGATTAAGCTGACTCGCGATGTCCCGATCGATGAGATTGCTGATATTGTCAAAAACGGGACTGCCTGGACCAAAGTTGTTGCTAACACTAAAGATGCAACGCTCGCGGGGTTGTCACCCGTGGCGGTCACGGGTACGCTAGACATACCGGTAGGGCGCCTGCGTAAGTTATCAATGGGGCCTGAGTATTTGGGGGCCTTTACGGTGGGCGACCAGTTGTTATGGGGCGCAGCTGAACCCTTGCGTAGGATGTTGCGTATTGCTTTGGGCGAACTGTAGGTTAAAAAGGGTACAACGATGCGTGATGATCTAAATTCTTTGTCTCAGGTAGCGCAAAAACTGGGCTTCGCTCTGGGTTTGTGTCTAGTTGTCTCTTCGCAAACACTTGCCGCGAAAGCCGGACATGGTCGCGTTGATTCAAGTGCTGGCACCCCCTTACAGGTTTCGATTCCCTTGCTTGATTTAGCTGCTGCGGATCTTCCAACCTTGCAGGTTAAGCTGGCCTCTGCAGACGCTTGGGCCAAAGCGGGTCTGACGCCCCCTGCCAGCCTCGAGTCAATGGTGGTCACCGTTGAGCCTGGCTTTGCAAAAGATTCGCGTACCTTGGTGTTGCGTTCGACTCAGTCGGTCAACCGACCTGTGATTGATGTCTTGCTCGAGGTGTCTTCTGCAAGCGGTGCCACCCAAGTGCAATCGAGTTTTCTTGTTTTAACTCAAGCGAACAATGCGTCTGCTGGTGGTACCGTAGTCGTCAAATCAGGAGACACACTCTCAGCAATCGCACTGATTCATGCCGTACCCGGTGCCGATTTTTATCAGATGCTTTGGGCACTTTATCAGGCCAATCCGCAGGCATTCTTCTCGCAGAACATGAATCTGCTCAAAGTCGGCGCGGTACTCACGATTCCTCAGGCCGAGACGGTACGTGCAATTGATACAAAGCTCGCACGCGAAATGTATTTAAAACATATTGCGGCCTTCAACGCGCGAAGTGGCGCCGCAAGGACCGCTTCAACAGGGCCCACGCCTAAAGCGGCGGCGCCTGCAGCATCGACACAAGCGGGTACGGTATCAACCCCTAGCGCGCCTACCCCCGCGACCGCGTCTGGTGATCGGGTACGTCTGACCTCGTCTAACACCAACGAGCAAAGCGAAGACACGCGCGTGGCTGCTGCCAAAGAAATCGCAGAGATTCAGTCACGCGTAGAAAGCTTGCAACAAAATATCAAGCAGCTGAAAGACACCTTGAGTCAGCCGGGTAGTGCGCCGCAAACTGGTACACCCGGAGCCACGGGTGCAGCGGGTGCGACCGGTGCTGCAGGTGCGACAGGTAGTAAGGGCGCAGCAGGTGCGCCCGGTACTGCAGGTGCGATCGGTAGTACGAGTGCAGCAGGTGCGACCGGTACTGCAGGTGCGATCGGTAGTACGAGTGCAGCAGGTGTGACCGGTACTGCAGGTGCGACCGGTAGTACGAGCGCAGCAGGTGCAACAGTTAGTGCTGGCGCTGCGGGTGCAACTGCAGGTGCAACAGGCGTTGCAGGCACCACTGGTGTCACGGGTGCTCCTGGAAGCGTCGGCACGCCAGGCAGCGCAGGCGTGGCAAGTCAGGCAGGCGTGGCAGGGGCTCAGGCGGGTGCAGTAGCGGGTGCAGCAGTGGCTGCGGGCAATACGGCACCAGCCACGACAGTCGGCACTGAATCGGCTGCAAAGGGTGGGTTTCAGGCGACTGCAGGCAAGCTGTGGGCGGGCCTGACTGGTAGCGCGCTTGGCATGTTGACGGCGTTCTTGGCACTCGGTGGTTTGTTAGTGGCATGGCTGTTGCGCCGCGCAAGCGCACGCCGCGAACAAGACGAAAATGAATCTGATGACGCGGCACGCCCGCTTAATCCAGAGGCCGTCACTGCCTTTGATCAAAAGCTCAAGGGTTTGGATCTGAACCTTGATGCCTCAGCCACGCCCGCTAAGGTCGAGCCCTCGCTAGCAAAGCCGACTTAAATGTTTTGGGCGTACGCCAAGTCTTGGCAATGTGGGTAAGGCGAAGTCTTTTGGGTGGCTGCTGGCTTTTTAGGGCGGCCCTCTGATGAGTCGGGTCGCGCTAGGACTCTCTTATGATGGACGTCCCTGGCAGGGATGGCAAACGCAGCCCCATGGTCAAACTGTTCAAGATTCTCTAGAGCGCGCCTTGGCGGTCTTTGCAACCGTGCCTGTGCGCACCACCTGCGCGGGTCGCACTGACACGGGCGTGCACGCACTCGGACAAGTGGTTCATTTTGATTGCGATGTTGCTCGTACGCCAGAGTCTTGGGTCAGAGGGGTTAATGCACATTTGCCCGACACGATCTCTGTGCAATGGGCGCAGTATGTTTCTGAGGATTTTCATGCACGCTTTTCGGCCCGCGAACGGGCCTACACCTATGTCATTTTAAATTGTCGAGTTCGTCAACCCTTATGGGCGGGCAGGGCGGGCTGGGTGTTTCAAACCCTTGAGTTGCAGGCCATGCAGCAGGCAGCACAGTGTTTATTAGGCGAGCACGACTTCAGTAGTTTTCGGTCTTCGCAATGTCAGGCTAAGTCACCTGTGCGCACGCTAACCGAGTTGAATGTTTGGCAAAAAGGCCAGCTGATTTACGTATCCTTGCGCGGTAACGCCTTTTTGCACCATATGGTGCGCAACATCGTTGGCGCGCTCATACAAATTGGACAGGGCAGGCAACCCGTTGAATTTATGGCCGCCTTGCTTGCCTTTAAAGATCGCACAAAAGGCTCGCCTACCTTCTCGCCTGACGGCTTATATTTAACCGAGGTGTCTTATCCTCCTGGCGAGCTGTTACAGCGACAGGGTATCGGGCTTGGGTGACAAGAACTCGGTCTAGAATAGATTCTATTTATTTATATCCTCTGACATGACAACCAGTCCAATGCTCGCACGCACTCGCATCAAAATCTGCGGCCTGACACGTGCGCAAGATGTTCGCACTTCAGTGCACAACGGCGCTGATGCGCTGGGCTTTGTCTTTTATCCGCCCAGCAAACGCTTTGTGAGCGCTGCCCATGCAGCAGACCTGTGTGCTGATCTGCCCGCGTTCGTAAGCACCGTGGCGTTATTCGTCAATCCCGAACCACAGACAGTTAAAGACGTACTGAGCACTTTGCGCCCGAGCTTGCTGCAGTTTCATGGCGATGAAGATCCAGACTTTTGTGCCTCGTTTGGGGTGCCCTACCTCAAAGCGTTCAGAGTCGGTGCGCCCGGCTTGGATACTGCAGCTAATTTACTGACAACTTGCCGGGCATTTTCGCAAGCGGCTGGCTGGTTGTTTGATAGCTACACTGCGGCTTTCGGTGGCAGTGGCCACGGGTTCGATTACGCGCTTCTGGCCGACTTACAAGCGTCGCTTTCGCTTGCACGACCCCTTGTTTTGTCTGGAGGGTTAACCGCAGTAAACGTCCAGGCGGCTGTTCGAACGCTTACGCCCTGGGCCGTGGATGTTAGTAGCGGGGTCGAAGACAGCCCAGGCGTGAAGTCTGAAAAAAAGATCGAAGACTTTGTGCAAGCGGTCCAGCAAACGAATCCGAACGCTGCGCTTTGACAGTCGGTCTTGAATGCCGATACAATAGCGGTCTTTGCAGGCGGTTAGCTCAGCTGGTTAGAGCGCCACGTTGACATCGTGGAGGTCGTTGGTTCGATTCCAATACCGCCTACCAAACATCACAAGTTAAGCCCCTACATCTAAACATGTTGGGGCTTTTTTGTTGCATCGCCAACTCCGCAATTCTGAGTCGTAAACGACCAAGGGACTAAGCATTCATTACAGTGCTCACTGCATGGGTTTTAGTCGCTAAAGACGGGTACACTTTGACACGTTGGATTTCAGACCCAGTGCGAACAGTTCGGAAAGCCGTTGAAACATCTCTTTAAAAGCGCACAGAACTTGTTGCCTTGGCTATGGCCTGGATTGGCGGTCATATTCTTAACGGCTCTTGTTTTGCAACTTCCGCCAAGGAAGATTGTGATCGAGGCTGGCCCTAAAGGCGGGTTTTTCGATTCAACCGCTTTATTACTGAAAGAGCGTTTAGAGTCGCAGGGGGTTAGCGTTGCGATTATTAACAGCGAAGCGACTCTCGACATTATTGGTCATGTCAATCAAGTCAACGGCAATGTTGATATCGGCTTCATTGCCCACGAGGTTAAGCCGGGTCAATATCCGAATGTGAAGTCGCTCGGCTCAATCATCATGGACCCCTTATTTATCTTTGCGCGTCGTGGTCTGAATTTGCAAAGCCCTGCTGATTTTATTAATTTGACATTAGGGGTAGGGCCTAAAAACACGGGCGGTCGTTTATTGACTGACATTGTTCTTGATGAGTACGGCATTACCCCCGAGTCTTCGACGTATGCAGAATTATCACTTCGTCAAATGGCAAATGCCTTAAGCAATGGAGACATTGATGTTGGTTTTTTTCTGCAACCGACCAACAATAAGATCGTTGCTGAGATTGGCACCTTCGGGATTGCAAAATTGGTACCTGTCAATTATGCGACCGCGATGGTTAAAAAGTATGGGTACTTACATCATTTAGTGATCGAGCGCGGTTCATTTTCCTTACTCAACGATCTACCCTCGTCGAACATAAACATGATCGGGATACCAGCGACCGTGGTCGCGAAGAAAGATTTACATCCGGGGATCGTTGTGTTGGTGAGTCTTGCGCTTAAAGACGCGTATCGGCCGCCCACCTTAGTGTCGGCCAGAGCAAGCTTTCCATCAATGAACTATGAATTTGACCTCGATGTTGACATCGAAGCGGATCAAATTTACAAGCATAGTCCGGGCTATGTTCCTTTTCTGTATCGCGTGCTTAATTTTTGGGTTGCTGGATTGCTAGACAAATCGGCGCTGTTCTTAAGTTTTTTGTTGAGCACCTATTTCTTTCTGTACTACCTAGGGTTTCCTCGTGCTTACGATTATTGGAAGCTCGGGATGATTTCGCGTGTCACGCGCCGGCTTGAGTCTTTACTTGAGGTGGCACGTGCTAGGGCTTTGACCGACAAAGAGGTTCAGGAGTTTCTAAAAATCGAGCGATACCTTGATCCAAAAGCCAAGGCATCGCAAAACGCCACGCGTTTGCTTGCTGAGATCAAATCCCGTTTGTCATAATCCTTACGTATTGTCTGACTTTATCAACCTCAACATTCAGCCTCAAGATCGAAGACGCGTAGCCGCACATGAGAATTCTATTTTGTACCAAGAAAGACGTATTTGGCGCATGGATTTTGAATTGGATCCTTCCGAAGCTCATCGGTCATCAAGTCAGGGTGCTGTTGTCAGATAAGACGCGTCCTGCTGAACATTCGGTGCCTGCATTACTCGAAGAAAAATTTCTTGAGCGTGATCTTCCCCTGCAAGGCCTGTTTCCCCTAATTGATGCCCAGTCTACGCAGGGCCCTTTGGCCACCTTCGAGGGTTGCGCGAAGCGCTATCAGCTTGAAATCAACACCGTGACAAGTATCAATGACCCAGCCACTGAGCAACAGATTCGTGAGTGGTCGCCTGATATTATTATTTCGGCTAGATTTAGCCTGATTTTTAAGTCAAATATTGAGCGTATTCCCCGACTGGGGATCTTCAATATTCATCCTGGCACCTTGCCAGGTTATGCGGGTTTGTACGCGCCCTTGCGCGGGATATTTAACGGCGAAGATAAGTTGGGCTGCACTCTACATCGGGTCGATGAGGGCATTGATACCGGTGCAATTTATTCTGTCTCGCACCTGAAGGTCAGACCCGAACGGTCGATCTTCGGGCACATTGCGCCGCTGTATGAGTTAGGCTTGCTCAGTGCGTTGCGCCTACTTGAAGAGCTCGAGCAGGGCAACGCCGTCAAACTCGAGGCACAGGATACGAACCTTTTTCGTTATTACCGTTTACCAGAACAAGAGGTGTTTACTGAACTTGAGCGCCGGGGCATTGAGGTCGTGTCATATAGCGTTTACAGTGAGTTTATCCGGCAATTTGTCGCGCCTGAAGGCATGGGGCAGCCGACAGGCCCACTTGAGGCGA
>JABMMM010000193.1 GCA_013205565.1 Alcaligenaceae bacterium
CACCATCTTACCTCTTATAGGACAAACCGTGCCAAATCCTGACTTGCCGCAGCTTCAGCAAGCTTGTCGTTCACGTACGCCACATCCAGTACGACGGTTTTGCCGCTGCTGCTGGCTGCATCAAACGACAAGTCTTCAAGCAGTTTTTCCATCACCGTATACAAGCGCCGTGCGCCAATGTTTTCGGTGCGCTCGTTGACTTCGAAGGCCAGTTCGGCCAAACGCGCAATACCCTCTTCGGTAAACTCAAGGTGTACGTCTTCGGTGGCGAGTAAGGCGCTGTATTGCTTGGTGAGCGAGGCATCGGTATCGCACAGGATACGAACAAAATCTTTGGCCGTCAGTGAATCGAGCTCAACGCGAATCGGAAAACGCCCTTGTAGTTCGGGGATCAGATCCGAGGGGCGCGATAAATGAAACGCACCTGACGCAATAAACAAAATGTGGTCCGTACGGATCATGCCGTACTTGGTCGTCACCGTCGTGCCTTCGACTAGAGGCAAGAGATCACGCTGCACACCCTGGCGCGACACATCGGCGCCGCTGGTTTCTTGACGCGCGGCAATCTTGTCGATCTCGTCTAAAAATACAATGCCGTGTTGTTCAACTTTGTGAATGGCAAGCGCGCGCAAGTCGTCTTCATTGACGTGTTTGGAGGCTTCTTCGTCAGTGAGCAACTTGAAGGCTTCTTTGACAGTCATCTTGCGTGATTTCTTTTTTTCACGCGCCAGGCCTGCAAACATCCCTTTTAATTGCTCTGCCATGTCTTCCATGCCAGGAGGTGTCATGATGTCCATCTGCGGAGCGTTGGCAGAGACTTCAATTTCGATTTCAGTGGCGTCCAGATGCCCTTCGCGTAGCCGCTTTCTAAAGGTCTGACGCGTTGCGGTCTCTTCGCGAATCGGCGAGCCATCAGCGGCCCGCGCAGGGGTGAGTAACACGTCAAGGATACGATCTTCGGCCGCGTCTTGCGCTTGCGCGCGCACACGCTTCATCTCTTGTTCGCGTGTTTGCTTAATCGCGATTTCAGCGAGGTCTCGGATGATGGTGTCGACGTCGCGTCCCACGTAACCAACTTCAGTAAATTTAGTGGCTTCGATCTTAATAAAAGGTGCACCAGCGAGCTTGGCAAGCCGACGTGCGATTTCAGTTTTACCCACGCCGGTAGGGCCGATCATTAGAATATTTTTTGGATGAATTTCAGTGCGCAAAGGTTCGGCGACTTGCTGGCGACGCCAACGGTTACGCAGCGCAACGGCAACCGAGCGTTTAGCGCGGTCTTGCCCGACGATATGCTTATCGAGTTCAGAGACAATTTCACTGGGGGTCATGGTTGAGGCTGACATGCTTATTCCAGGGTTTCAATCAAATGTTGTTGATTGGTATAGATGCAAAGGTCGCCGGCGATTTCGAGCGACTGCTTGACGATCACTTCGGCGCTGAGTTCGGTATTGCGCAATAGCGCGAGTGCTGCAGATTGCGCATAGGCGCCACCCGAGCCGATAGCCGCGATACCGTTTTCGGGTTCGAGTACATCGCCATTACCAGTGAGTACTAAGGTGTGATCGCGATCAGCCACGATCAGCATCGCCTCAAGCCGGCGCAATACCCGATCGGTACGCCAGTCGCGTGTTAGTTCAACGGCCGAACGCATTAGGTTGCCCTGATGTTTTTCTAGTTTGGCTTCAAAACGTTCTTGCAGGGTAAATGCATCTGCTGTGGCGCCCGCAAAACCTGCCAAAATCTTATCGTGATACAGGCGACGAATTTTGCGTGCCGTTGCCTTGATCACAATATTGCCGAGGGTGACCTGACCATCACCGCCCAGCGCAACGTGATTGCCGCGCCGCACGCTGATGATGGTTGTGCCGTGAAATTGTTCCATGCTTAGGCTCGATAGTAAAAAAGGCACACTCGAAGTGCTGTGAGTGTGCCCTTAGGGTCTGAAAATGAAAGTTTGCGCGTGCTTGATGCCTAAGCGTCAAAGGCGCGCCGAGATGGTTTTAATCCCCAAACATTTTTTGACGCATCTCGCGACGCTCTTGCGCTTCAAGTGACAAGGTTGCGGTGGGGCGTGCTAAGAGGCGGCGCAGTCCGATGGGCTCGCCAGTTTCGTCGCACCAACCGTATTCACCGCTGTCGATACGCAGAATCGATTGCTGAACTTTTTTCAGTAGTTTGCGTTCGCGATCGCGTGTACGCAGTTCAAGCGCGTGCTCTTCTTCGATGGTGGCGCGATCGGCCGGGTCGGGTACAAATTGCGTCTCGCGTAGGTGCTCGGCGGTGGCGCCTGCGTTGTTCAGGATATCTTGCTCAAGTTGACGCAGACGATCGCGGAAAAAGCCCAGTTGGCGCTCGTTCATGTATTCGTCTTCTGACATGCGCAACAGTTCGGCCTCGGAAGGCAAGTTGTTTTCAGACAAGTCACCGTTTGTCTTTGGGGGCTTCTTTGGCGTTTTCGGCGCAGGCGCAACTGCCTCGGGTGCTGAATTTGGTTTTTTTGCCGAAGTTTTTGCTTGGCTAACAGAGGGCGGCACAGCTTTTTTAGCGGGCGCCTTGACGGCGACTTTAGGCACGGCTACGGCAGTCGTTGATGCTTTTGTTGCAGGAGCGTTCTTTGCGGGCATGGAGGCCTTGTTTGGTGTTGAAGTCTTGGTTGCTGCTAAGGCCTTGGCAGGTGTTGCTGACTTTGTGGTTTTGCTTGGAGCGCTTTTTTTGGCGACGATGGCTGGCTTAGGCTTTGCAGGCACAGTTTTTTTTGCTGCAGCGCCGTTGCTTGCCTTTGAGGTTGATGCCTTGGTTGCCTGATTTGCCATTAAGTCACTCCAATAAATTAGACTCTGCGAATTGCTTGCAGAGAAACTACTTTGCCAGACACTGCTCAAGACCTTTCAAGAAAATTTCTTGTGGCAGTTTACGTCCGATAAAAACCATTTTGGTATTTTTCTTTTCGCTGGCTAACCAAGGTTTGCCAGGTTCTGCGCCCATCATCATATGCACGCCTTGAAACAACATGCGGCGATTGATGCCCTTCATATACAAAATACCCTTATAGCGCAGTAAATCAGTGCCGTAGACCTGCACGACGCCGCCCAAAAACTCTTCAAGGCGCTCTGGGTCAAACGGTTTATTTGACTTAAAAACAAAGGCACCGATGTCATCGTTGTGCGGGGGTTTGTGATTGTGCGCAGGATCCGTGCAGGTGGCTGGATCATGGGCGTGCTCGTGGTCATGGTCATGACTGTGGTCGTGCCCGCAGGTGCTGTGGTCGTGGTCATGACCATGCGCATCATGAGCATCATGAGCATGCTCATGGCCGTGCTCGTGGTCGTGCGCCGCATCGGGATGATCATCGGCTAAAAACTGTGGATCAATATCAAGAATGGTATTGAGATTGAAGCCACTGATATCGATCAATTGTTTCAGATCGGTTTCGCCAAAATGAACCACTTCAATCGAAGCGCGTGGATTCATGTGCACGATGCGCCGGCGTAGGGTTGCAAACTCAGCTTCTGTGACAAGATCCTTTTTTGACACCAGGATGCGGTCAGCAAAACCGACCTGCTTCTGCGCTTCTTCTTGCGTGTCAAGGGTTTCCATGCCGTGTTTGGCGTCGACTACGGTGACGACCGCATCGAGGCGGTAGTAATCGGCGATATCGTCGTCCATGAAGAAGGTCTGGCACACTGGGCCTGGGTTGGCCATACCGGTGGTTTCAATAATGACGCGCTCGAACTTTAATTCACCGGCTTGGCGGCGAGTGCTTAGGTCATTGAGCGTACGCATCAAATCGCCGCGTACGGTGCAGCACACGCAGCCATTTGAGAGCTCGATGATCTCTTCATCTTGATCTTGAACAAGCAGCTCGTTATCGATACTTTCGGGTCCGAATTCATTTTCAATCACGGCAATGCGCTTGCCGTGATATTCGGTCAGAATGCGTTTGAGCAGGGTCGTTTTACCCGCACCGAGAAAACCGGTAAGGATTGTGACTGGGACCATTTCGTCTGGATTGCGGGGGGAGTTCATCAGTCAATCAACTTCAAAAAACGGGTGAGGGTGCGGGGCACCGAGCCAAGCTAACGCCCGAAGGCGAACGCCGGATTACAGCACAACACACGCTTTGCGGCAAACATTTTGCTTTGCGCGCCCGTGGTTATGGGGACTGAGTGTAGACCTCAAAACCATGACGCTTCTACTATATTGAGCGTTAATCGCGGATTTCAATAGTTAGAAGGCATTAAATTAAGAATATTTTAACTCTTTCGACCAGCGCGAGGGTGGGCGGTGTCGTAGGCTTTAGCCAAATGCTGAAAATCTAACTTAGTATAAAGTTGCGTCGTTGAAATATTTGCATGCCCTAGCATTTCTTGAACCGCGCGTAAGTCTTGGGCGGATTGCAGAACGTGACTGGCGAAGCTATGGCGTAAGACGTGGGGATGCACATGCGTTGGCAGGCCTGCCTGCAAGGCTAGTTTGGCTAATTGCAATTGCACCACTCTGGGACTAATGCGTCGGCCTCGAGCACCGACAAAAAGGGCGACCGCGTCAGTCGTTGGCAGTTGCGCAAGCGCGAGCTGCGGGCGAAGCGCCAGCCACCTGGCAAGCGCTTCAAGAGCCTGAGTGCCAATCGGCACGGTGCGGCGTTTTCCGCCTTTTCCAAGGACATGGACTTCGCGCTCGGCAAGATTGATCCATCCGCCTGACGTGTGCTCTTTTGTTTGTATGTACTGCATGTCGAGGCCGACGAGTTCGCTCAAGCGCACCCCGCTTGAATAAAACAATTCAAAAATTGCCCGGTCGCGCAGCGAAATCGGGTCAGTGCGCGCCAGCAGTACCGGTGCCTCAAGCAGCGCCTGCGTTTGATCGACCGACAGAGCCTTAGGCAGGCCGCGCGGGGCCTTAGGCGCGCGGACATCCGTTGCGGGGTTCAGCGCCATGCCGCTTTGGGGCGCCCACCACTTGTAAAAGCCGCGCCACGAAGCGAGCACTCGGGCCAGGCTGCGAGGGCCAAGGCCCTGGCCGTGCAGTCTTGCCAAAAACTGCCGAATATGGCCGTTGACCAAGGATTGCAGGGGTTTGTCTTGAGCAAGGTGCACTAACCGTTTTAGGTCGCGTTGATAGGCACCAAGTGTGTGTGGGGAATAGCGCCGGTTTTGCTCAAGGTGCTTAAGCCACGCCCGGGCTGCCTCGGGTAAAGCGGCTGCTGCCAACGCGACGCTCGTCGTTTGAGTCGCCGCAGCGTCTCTGGGCGGTGGTGCGCTTGCGGGTTGGCGGGTCGACATACGTAGCTCGTTTGGTCGTGTCAGCAGGTTGACTTAGTCTTGCGGGTTGACGGCCGGCTTAAGTCGAGAGAGCGCCGCACTGGCTAAACTGCTGACAGTTTGTAAAAACGTCGTACCCATCTCGGGGGTAAAACGCTCGGGGTCCTCTGAACCAAGCACCAACAGGCCAAAGGCCGGTTCGTGGGGTTGCGCGCGCAGCGACAGCATCGCCAGCGAAGCGGGTTTTTTGTGCAACCAGCGCGCTGGGGTGAAATCTGTATTGTTGCCGCAGTAGGGTGCGGCCAGCGTGTTGGCGAAGTCGTGGACTGCTGGCTCAACGGGGGCGCCTACCCCTTCGGCAGGCAGGTCAAGTCCCCAGACACGCAAGGCGACCTCTTGCAAATTGAACTGCTCGGCCAAACCAAGCGCGACTTCACCCGGCAGGCGCAGGGTCGATTGTTCGGCTAGCATCCGCGCGCACCACAAGTTTAATTTTGTGGTGGTGGCCTCGTTTAACGTCCCATTACGCACGAGCTCGGCTAAGCGAAACTCAAAATCGCGTAAGCGCTCGCGCAAGGTCAAAATTTGCCGCTCGCCCAGTGAGATCGTACGGGCGTGGTGAGGGTGGGGCACTTCAAGCGTAGAAAACAGTTCAGCGTGCTGAACAAAAAAATCAGGATTTTCTTGTAGAAATTTTGCGACTTTTTGCGCGGTATCAGGCATTAAGCTGGGCTCGTTAAGGATGGAATCGAAGCGACTAGTTGATCGATATCAATGCTGCCAGAAAAAACGGTAGTGGCCGGTCCGGTCATATGCAACTGCGTGCCATCAAATGCGACGGTGAGCCAGCCACCGTGCATGCGCACGCGAACCGGCGACACCAGCTGCCCGCGCCGAATGCCGGTTGCAACGGCCGCGCAAGCGCCGGTTCCGCAAGCGAGCGTTTCACCTGCGCCGCGTTCATACACACGTAAATAGATCGTATGCGCATCAACGATTTGCATAAAACCGACATTGACGCGATGCGCAAACCTAGGGTGTGATTCGATCAGTGGACCGAGCAAGGCAACGGGAGCCGCTTCGACCTCAGCGACGACTTGGACAGCGTGTGGATTTGAAATGGCTAGGGCAGACAGCCAAACGGTTTGCGGCGGGGTGGTGGCAAGCTCAAGCCCGTAGAGGGTCTCTTCACCCTGCGTTTTTGTGGGCAGGCCTTCGATATCAAAGGGCAAATCAGCTGCAGAAAAACGCGTTTGTCCCATTTCGGAGGTGACATTGCCGTTGGGTAAGGCTTCTAGAGTGATTAAACCGGTTGCGATCTCGGCGCGAAGTGGATTACGCGAGGAGAGTTTTTGTTCATGCACAAACCTGACAAAGCAGCGTGTTCCGTTGCCGCAATGTTCGACCTCGCCACCATCGGCATTGAAGATGCGGTAGCGAAAATCTGCCTCAGGGTGAAGTGGAGTGTCAACCAGCAGAATCTGATCGCAGCCCACGCCAAACTGGCGGTGTGCAAGCGCTTGGGCGCGCTCTGGGGTCATTTCAATAGCTTGCCTGACCCCGTCTAGCACCACGAAGTCATTGCCCGCCCCGTGCATTTTCGTGAAATTCCATCTCATTGCTACATTATCCCTCATTCACCCTATCAAAGAGCAGGGGATTCGCCATAATTAGCCAAATTGGCATAAAATTGCAACAGTCGCTGAGTTAACCGACAACTTGCGGAGCGACTGAGTTGGGTCAAGACTGAAATGTCTGACCGACAAAAAAATAATTCTGCTAAAGCGTCGCGCCCAGTCCAACGTCTTAACAGGTGAAGGTTCAGGGGTGCAACGCACCTCCTTAACCCACCTCTGGCTTCGCCAGTAAAGGACGTGAGCATGTCTACTAAATCAAACGACTTTCTCTTTACTTCTGAATCCGTGTCTGAAGGCCATCCTGATAAGGTTGCCGATCAGGTATCTGATTCAATTCTTGACGCCATTTTTACGCAAGATCCCAACGCACGTGTCGCGGCCGAAACGCTGTGCAACACGGGCTTGGTGGTGCTAGCTGGTGAAATCACCACCACCGCTAACGTGGATTACATCCAGGTTGCACGCGACACCATCAAGCGCATTGGCTACGACAATACCGATTACGGTATCGATTACAAAGGTTGCGCGGTGTTGGTGGCCTATGACAAGCAATCTCCTGATATTGCCCAGGGCGTTGATCGCGCCTCTGATGATTATTTGAATCAAGGTGCAGGCGATCAAGGTTTGATGTTTGGTTATGCTTGCTCTGAAACCCCTGACTTGATGCCAGCGCCGATTTGGTACGCACACCGCCTAGTGCAACGCCAGAGTGAGTTACGTAAAGATGGCCGCCTGCCCTGGTTGCGCCCCGATGCCAAGTCGCAAGTGACGTTTCGTTATGTCAATGGCGAGCCTGTAGAAGTGCACACCGTTGTCTTATCGACGCAGCATGCGCCTGAAATCAGTCTGACCGAAATCGAAGCGTCAGTCATCGAGCACATCATTCGCCCAAGTTTTCCCGCTGAGTTGTTGACGCCTAAGACCAAGTTCTTGGTGAACCCCACTGGTCGCTTTGTGATCGGCGGCCCCCAGGGCGATTGCGGCTTAACGGGTCGCAAAATTATTGTTGATACCTATGGTGGTGCTTGCCCCCACGGCGGCGGCGCGTTCTCAGGCAAAGACCCCTCAAAGGTCGACCGCTCGGCGGCCTACGCTGCGCGTTATGTCGCCAAAAATATTGTGGCTGCTGGTTTGGCCACGCAGTGCCAGGTGCAAGTCAGTTACGCGATCGGCGTGGCAGAACCCATCAACATCACTGTCTACACCGAAGGCACTGGCGTAATCTCGGATGACGCGTTGGCCTTGTTGGTGCGTGAGCACTTCGACTTGCGTCCAAAGGGCATCGTGAACATGCTCGATTTGTTGCGCCCGATCTACACCAAGACAGCGGCGTACGGTCACTTTGGTCGCAACGAGCCCGAGTTCACCTGGGAAGCCACCGACAAAGCTGCAATGCTTAAAAAGGCGGCTGGCAAGTAAGTCGTTGGGGTGGCTTAGCGGCCACCATTGCTTAACTTTGGCAAGTGCGTGACGCAGTCAAAGAATGCCCCTCACAGAGAGTTGTGTAGGGGCATTTTTACGGGAGTTGGATCCCGGTGCTAAGCTATAAAGATGACTTCACCGACTCAAAAAAACATCCCCAACCAAAGCCCCGAGGCCGTCCCAGAAGTTGGTCAACCCGGCGCAGCCGATTCGCCCTGCGTAGCCGTCTGCTCAACCTTGTTTGAAGATGTCTGCCGAGGTTGCGGGCGCACCCTGATGGAAGTCTCAAACTGGGTCTTTATGGACGACGCCGAAAAACAAGCCGTCTGGGTCAGAATCCGTGCCGAAGGCTACCCAAGGCGCCCCGGCACAACGTAAAAATCTCAGGTCAACGCAAGCCCCAAGGTCAGATCGGAGGCACCTAAATTTGCTCAGCACAATTTAGGTGCGTAGAGTCTGACCGGGCGCAGGCAAAGAACGAGCGCAGGCAAAGAACAAAACCCATCCGCCCCGCGAACAATCTACTTATCAGACAACACAGTCCCAGCCAGCTTCTCAGACATCTTAGCCACAGCAGTGTGATCCTGGCCAGGTCCGAGCATCGCGGCTGAAGCTGCCCACAGCTCGCGGCACAGCGCTGAAAAGGGCGTTGGCGTGTTGGTGTCTTTGCCAATGCCCAGAGCAATGCTTAAGTCTTTGACCATCAAATCCAAGCCAAAACCTGCGTTGTACTGACCTGACAACACAAACTGTTTGAATTTTTTCTGCGTCGAATTGTTCATGCCGGTTGACGAGTTTAAGACGTCGACCATCGCGGCGGGATCCAACCCAAAGCGCTTGCCGATCAACAAGGCCTCGATACCGATTAAAAAACCACCGGCCGAGACCAAGTTGTTGAGTGCTTTCATGGCGTGGGCCGAGCCAACGTCGCCCGTGGGCGTAATCGAGGTGCCCATACAGGACAACACAGGGCGAACGCGTTCGAGCAAGGCTGCGCTACCGCCAAACATAATGGCGAGCTCGCCCGTTTTGGCGCGCGGCACGCCCCCAGAGACCGGTGCATCGACCAGGTGACCTTTGGCTACCGCGACCTGCTCGGCGAGTGTGCGGGTGATGGTGGGTACGCCAGAACTCATTTCCACGACGACGGCATCGGGGCGCAGGCCAGCCAAGATACCGTCTGGACCAGTCAGCACGGCCTCAACGATAGCGCTGGTAGGCAAGATGGTGATGATGATGTCTGACGCCGCAGCGAGAGCGCGATTTGATGTGGCAACTGTGCCACCGATGTCTTTGCAAAAGGCCAGTACGCGTTCGGCTGAAGCGTCAATAATTTGCAGGGGATAGCCGGCTTTCTGTAAAAGCGCGGCCATGGGCCAGCCCATACTGCCGATGCCGACGAAACCAATGGTGGGTTTAGCGCTCATAAGTGACGTGCCTTTCTTAAAAAATAGATTTAATTGAGCCTGATTGTCTGTGCTTGGCTTTACCGCTGTCAAGCGAGGCGTCTAAAAGTGGCTTGACAAGCACCACGGGCAACTCTCAGAATGACCCACAAGCTGAGCAAAAACGGTAAGCTCTCAGAACAACCAACAAGCCGAGTAAAACGGCACGCGGAGACAACATGAAACTGCCTGAATACGAGATCTTTGCATTGCGCTACGCCACCATGCCTAAGCGTACGCGCCGCGAAAACTTCATCACCCACGATCCACACGACGAGCCCATGCCCATGGATTATTTCGTGTGGCTGATCCGTGGCGAGGGGAGAACCATCATGGTGGATACGGGTTTTAACGCCGAGCAGGCTAAACAACGCGGGCGCACGTTGACACGCTGCCCAGTGGGTTCGCTGGCCTTACTAGGCGTTGCCCCCGAAGACGTGCAAGACGTTGTGATTACTCACTTGCATTATGACCATGCGGGCAATATTGGCTTGTTACCGAACGCCAAGTTTCACATCCAAGATGGTGAAATGGACTACGCCTGCGGGCGGCACATGTGCCAAGGTTTGTTTAGGCATGCGTACGATATTGAAGACGTTGTCACGCTGGTGCGTCGCGTGTACGCAAACCGGGTGGTCTTTCACAATGGCCGCGAGACGCTTTGCCCTGGCATCGAGTTAATGAAAATCGGCGGTCATACAAAGGGCTTGCAATCGCTGCGCGTACATACCGCACGTGGTTGGGTGGTGTTGGCCTCAGACGCCAGCCATTACTATGAAAACATGGAAAAGCCCTCACCGTTTCCGATCGTGTTTCATCTAGGTGAAATGTTGGATGGCTATGGCATTTTGCGTGAAGCCGCCGATTCACCCCAGCATATCGTGCCCGGGCACGACCCACTGGTCCGAGCGCGCTACCCGTTTCATGGTGACCCGGCCAAAGACATCGTAGCGTTGCACTTGCCACCAAAGGGCTAACATTTAGTTACACAATAAACGGGATATACGTATTGCAAATGAGGTCGTAAGCCCTTTAAAATTGGGTGATGGAAACACGACTCACTCGCTTAGAATCCCTTATCCCAACTCTCGCCACGCGCGAGGATTTGGCATGCCTCGAAATTCGCATGACCGCCTCAATTGGTAGGGTCGAAACAACGTTGCACAGCGAAATGAGCAAGCTCACGTGGAGGATCATGGCGCTGTTGGCAGGCTTGTTGCCAAGTCTGTTCGCGGCAGCCGTGTACGTGACCAAATACGTAAATTGAACCGGGCAAACCAGCGACAAAAGAGCCAAGTATTTCTGAAAAGAGAGCCCGCTAAAGTAAAAACTCCTTTAGTGCAAGAGGTCGAAGGCTGATTGCAGGTAAAAACCCCTCGCTTTCAAGAGGTTATGCCCCAACATTTTGCTGCAAGCGCAAAATAAACGCGCTACACTTAGTCGGCTTTTGAGGAGCGTTGCGACGGATCCGCTGCACTTTGCCGGTCCGCCAGGCTCATAAGCTTCCACGTTACCGTTGGTGCTTTTGCCAACCTTAACGGCGCTCACCTAATCCTGCCAGACAGCGATTGAGGTGGTGCACAATTTCACCCCACATTGCATTGTTGAGCAGGCTCACCGGAGCCCTTCTTGCTATGACTGTTGCTACTACAAAAAAATTTACTGATTTCTACGTTGCTGACCTCGCTCTTGCAGACTGGGGCCGCCGCGAAATTCTGATCGCTGAAACTGAAATGCCAGGCCTGATGGCCACACGTGCTGAATTCAGCAAAACTAAGCCGTTGAAAGGTGCCCGTATCACAGGCAGCCTGCACATGACGATTCAAACGGCTGTGCTCATCGAAACACTGCAGGCACTGGGTGCTGAAGTGCGTTGGGCATCGTGCAACATTTATTCAACCCAAGACCACGCTGCAGCCGCCGTTGCCGCGGTTGGCACGCCAGTGTTCGCCAAAAAAGGCGAAACCTTGGTTGAGTACTGGGAATACACCCACAAGATTTTTGAATGGCCAGGCGACCACCAAGCCAATATGATTTTGGATGATGGCGGCGATGCCACACTGCTGTTGCATCTGGGCACCAAGGCCGAGTCAGACTTGTCGGTCTTGAACAACCCAAGCTCTGAAGAAGAAGTGGTGTTATTTGCTGCAATCAAAGCAACGATCAAGCGCGATCCAAAATGGTACTCATCGCGGTTAGCCCAAATCAAAGGCGTGACCGAAGAAACTACCACAGGTGTCTTGCGCTTGTACAACATGTCAAAGAAAGGCGAGCTCGCCTTTGCGGCGATTAACGTCAATGATTCAGTGACTAAGTCAAAGTTTGACAATCTCTATGGCTGCCGTGAATCATTGGTTGACGCGGTTAAGCGCGCAACCGATGTCATGATCGCCGGTAAAGTTGCAGTCGTGGCAGGCTACGGCGACGTGGGCAAAGGTTCGGCCCAGGCGCTGGCAGCTTTGCGTGCTCAAGTTTGGGTCACTGAAGTGGATCCAATTTGCGCGCTGCAAGCGGCAATGGAAGGCTTCAAAGTGGTCACGATGGAAGAGGCTGCCGATAAGGCTGACATCTTCGTGACGGCAACCGGTAACTACAACGTCATCACGCGCGCCCACATGGACCGCATGAAAGACCAGGCGATCGTGTGCAACATCGGCCATTTCGACAACGAAATCGATGTGGTCGGTATCGAAAATCTGGTGTGGGAAGAGATCAAGCCACAGGTTGATCACGTGATTTTCCCGGACGGCAAGCGCATTATCTTGTTGGCAAAGGGTCGTCTGGTGAACTTAGGTTGCGGTACTGGTCACCCCTCGTTCGTGATGTCGGCATCGTTTACAAACCAAACGATGGCGCAGATCGAACTGTTTAGCCGTAACGAACAGTACACCTCAGGTCAGGTGTATGTGTTGCCTAAGCATCTTGATGAAAAAGTGGCTCGCTTGCATCTTGAAAAAATCGGTGCACACTTGACAACACTGACACCGCAGCAAGCAGCGTATATCAGCGTCAAGCAAGAAGGCCCCTTCAAGGGCGAACAGTACCGTTACTAAGTCACTGACCGTGCGGTCCGACCTGATGTGTTAGGCAAGGCCGTACGGTTTTGATCAGAGTTATTTCACTGACCCGGAGTTCATCATGACTTTGTTACTTGTCTGGATACTCAATGCAGTCGCCTTATTGGTTGTTGCATATATCTTGCCCGGCATCGTTGTGGCGAGTTTTTGGTCTGCAATGTGGGCAGCGTTGGTGCTGGGTTTGATCAACATGTTGGTCAAACCCTTGTTTGTATTGTTGACCTTGCCGATTACGATCGTGACCGTTGGTTTATTTTTGTTTGTGATCAACGCGCTGATGTTTTGGTTGGCGGGCTCGATACTCAGTGGCTTTCGAGTCACTGGCTTTTGGTGGGCAGTAGGCGGTGCGTTGTTGTACAGCTTGATTTCGGGCTTTTTGACCAATCTGATAAATAAATAAATGACTAGCTCAGTTGCACCAGTTTTTAGCTTAGAGTTTTTTCCGCCGCGCGATGACGCAGCTAAGCAGCGCCTGGTCGCGGGTGCCAAGCAGATGTTGGTCATCGATCCGCATTACTGTAGCGTGACCTTTGGCGCCGGTGGTTCGACACGCGATGGCACGCTCGACACGGTACGGGTCTTGCGCGAGATGGGACGCGATGCAGCGCCGCACTTGTCGTGTATCGGTTCAAGCCGCGACGAGCTCAAGGCTCTGTTGCAGTTGTATCGCCAAGAAGGTGTGCGCCGTATTGTGGCGCTACGCGGTGACATGCCTTCTGGCATGGGTGCCGATGCGGCTGGCGCGTTGCGCCATGCCAGTGATTTGGTTGAGTTGATTCGCCAAGAAACCGGCGATTGGTTTCATATTGAAGTGGCGGCCTACCCTGAGATGCATCCGCAGGCGGCGGGCCCAACGCACGACCTTGCGCACTTTGTGAATAAAGTGCACGCCGGTGCAGATAGCGCGATTACGCAGTATTTTTTTAATGCGGATTCGTATTTTGATTTTGTCGATCGCGCGCAAGCCAAGGGGGTGAATATCCCGATTGTGCCGGGCATTATGCCGATCACCAATTACACGCAGTTGATGCGGTTTTCAGAAATGTGTGGTGCTGAAGTGCCGCGCTGGATTCGCTTGCGGCTGGCAGAAATGGGCGACGACAAAGAGTCGATTCGCGCGTTCGGCACTGAGGTGGTTACTGACTTGTGTGAGACCTTGCTCGATAACGATGTGCCAGGTTTACATTTTTATACGTTGAACAATGCCGAGGCTACACTAGCCATCTGGCGAGAGTTGATGGATTAAGCCGAGGTACGCGTAACGTAATAAAAAAGGCCTTCTTTCCAGAAGGCCTTTTTGTGACAGCACCGAAAAAATAAGCTTAGTCGGCGTATTGATTTGCAGCTTTCAGCAGGGGCGCCCACTTATCGATTTCGAGTTTGAGCCAAGCTTGTAATGCGGCTGGCGTTTGCTTGTCTTCGGGGGTAATCACTGCACCCAAGTCAGTTGCTTTTTGGATGACAGCGGGGTCTTTAAGAGCATCTTGAACCGCTTTGTTTACTTTGGCCGCGACTTCTGGCGCCATGCCTTTGGGGCCGTAAATACCATGCCAGACCACAATTTCAAAATCTTTCAAACCACTTTCACGCAGCGTAGGTATGTTAGGCAGGTATGACAAGCGCTCTGCTGAAGTCACGCCATAGACCTTGACGGTATCGCCTTTAATTTGTGGCAAGGTCTGCGTGGTTTGGTCGCACAGCACATCGAGTTGTCCGCCCAGTAGCGCTATCATGGCCGGGCCCGTGCCCGAGTAGGGGATCGCAGTAAAGCCGACGCCCAACGCCTGCTGTAATAAGGTGCCGCACAGTTGCGAGACCGCACCTAACCCGGCATTAGCCAGATTGATTTTGTCGCCCTGTTCTTTTGCATATTTGATGAATTCAACCATCGTATTGGGCGGAAATTTTTTGCTACCCAAGAGCGTCATCGGCACATCAGCAACCAGGCTGATATAGGTGAAATCCGTCAATGCGTTGAAGGGCAGTTTGCGGTAGAGCGTGGGCGCGGTCGCCATGCCGTTGTGGTGAATGAACAGCGTGTAACCATCAGGCGCAGCCTTAGCCACGACGTTCGAAGCAACAGTGCCCCCTGCACCTAAGCGATTTTCAACGACAACCGTTTGACCGAGGCTTTTGCCCATGGAGACGGCTAAAGTACGAGCCAGCACGTCGGTCGGACCGCCCGCTGCGAACGGCACAATCAGTGAAACGGGCTTGGTTGGATAAGCCTGAGCGTAGGCGTTGCCGGTCAAGGCAGCGCAGGCGAGTGCGGAGGCGATCAGGGTGCTACGAACGGTTTTGGTGAGGGTCATTAAGGTCTCCATATGTCTGAACCAACGCCCAACAGTTTAGTCCATGCAGGCCAATTGAACCCGTGACTGACGCAGGGTTAAGGTAATTTGCATGGCCCTCGGTTATTTGACCAAGCGGGCAACAGCAGGCGGTGGCTGTGGAAACCACCCTTGGGGTGTTGCAATCGCGTCCAGACTGACATCATGAGGCTGCGGTGTGAAGGCTTGTTCGCAAGAGTCGTCGTCAGACTGAGCCAAGAGTCCTTGCTGCCAGGCGATGCCAATCGTAAGCGGTGCTTTGCCGGCATGTTGCAAGGCCGTCAGGGTGCGATCGTAATAGCCGCCACCATAGCCCAGCCGGGCTGCCTGAGAGGTAAACCCGAGCGTGGGTACCAGCATGATCTCAGGCACAAGTGCTTGTTGGCGAGCGGGCTCATTCACGCCAAACGCCTGGGTAGTGAGTTCAGTGGTGGCCATCCACCGATGAAACTCTAGCGGGGCATTGCGCTCTACGATCACTGGCAGACAGATCGTGACTTGATGCAAGTCAAGCTGTTGCAAGAGTGGACGCAGGTCAGGCTCGTAGTCAAGCGGCCAAAAGCCCGCCACGATAAGCGGTCTTAAGCGCTGGGAAAGCTCAGACTCGGCAAGGTATTGGTCGAACCAGTGTTGCAGTCGAGCGCAAAGCGCTGCGCTGTCCTGTTGGCGCTTAGCCACAGACATCGTCTGGCGAAGGTTGCGCAGGCGCGCGCGCAGCTGGTCTGCGTTATTCTTTGACATGTGTCGCAACGGTGCTGACAAATAAGCGTTGATGAGGCGGTTTATGCACGTGCAAACAAAGTATCAGAATTGTGGGCTGGGCGCTTGGCTAGCCAGTGTCTGTACGCTCTTTGTTTGGCTTCAGACGCCGGGCTGGGCCCAGTCAGCCGCCTCTGCGTCTTCACCGTCCACTGAGGCCACGGGCCCCGCTAGATTTGTTTTGCAGGCCGATGGCACCTTAGTGCCGGTGGCCGGCACTCCAGCGGCGACACCCTTGGCGCCTGCGCCTGCGCGAGCCGCCAACGCACCTTCAAC
Organism: Alcaligenaceae bacterium; assembly: GCA_013205565.1. Taxonomy (GTDB): domain Bacteria; phylum Pseudomonadota; class Gammaproteobacteria; order Burkholderiales; family Burkholderiaceae_B; genus Zwartia. The sequence continues at coordinate 16,211 of JABMMM010000193.1, forward strand.
GGCCCCGAACACCGCGGTGCAGGCGGGCCCGTCGATTGCTGACTCAGATTCAACACCTGCCGCGCGCGCGGTGGCTGCAGCACGTAACGCGATGAACGCCAAGCAGTGGGCACAATTGGCAAGCTTTGTGCCCCAGGCGCGTGGAGACGTGCTTGGCATCTATCCAGAGTACTGGTCGCTGCGCACGCAACTGGGTTCAGCCCATCTGCCTGGGGTTCAACAAACCTTGACGGAGTTCATCACTAAAAATAAAACAGCCTACTTGGGTGATCGGCTGAAGGGTGAATGGATACTGGCCGCGGCGCGCGCAGGAGATTTTGTGGCAGTGCGCGAGTTGGGTGACGTAATGAATCCGAATCCACAAATCCTTTGTGCGCAACTTGAAGCGCGCCACATGGGGGGTCAGCGCGCCACTGCCGCCGAAGCGCTTAAAGTCTTTGCGCCCTATGGGACCTGTTTAAAACTGTTTGATCAGTTGGTGGCGGATCGCGTGTTGGGCCCAGCTGAACTGATGCCTTATTTATACGAGGCAATCGAAAACAACAAGCTACCCGAGGCGCGACGCTATGCGGCCTGGGTCTTTGAGCCGGCTGATTTAGCAGCCTACGATGCCATGCTTCGTGAGCCCGTGCAGTGGTTAAGTGCTCAAACCGGGCCGCGTTCAAGTGCGCGTAACGATATTGTTGCTGTGGGACTGGCGCGTGCTGCGCGCGCGGACCTGAGTGCGACCGCAACGAAAGTGAGTGGCACCTGGACCGAGCAATTACCCAAAAAGAATCTGCAATGGGTGTACGGGCAGATGGGCTTATTGGCCATCATGAATCTTGATAGCCGCGCGTACGGCTGGTATCGCGAAACAGGGGCGTTAGGGCTGTCTGATACCAATAATGCCTGGCGTATACGGGCGTCTTTGCGGCAGGTAAAAATCGACTGGCCCTGGGTTCTGCAATCGATTGACGCGATGGGGCCAGCACAAAAGGCTGACGCTGCTTGGGTCTATTGGCGTGCACGGGGCTTGATCGCGACGGGAAAAAAACAAGAGGCTGAAAAGGCCTATGCGTCGATTACTGACCAATTTAATTTTTATGGCCAGTTAGCTCTCGAGGAGTTGGGGCGTCAGATCGTGGCACCCAATCGGCCTGCACCCGTTACGGCCGAAGAGGTGGCGCAGGCCCGCGCGAACCCCGGCTTGCAACGTGCGGTCACCTTGTTTAAGCGTGGCTGGCGTGGTGAAGCCGTGCCCGAGTGGAATTTCACCCTGCGCGGCATGAGTGATCGACAACTGATGGCGGCGGCCGAGGTGGCACGACACGAAAATATTTACGATCGGGTGGTGAATACGTCAGAGCGTACGCAAAAAGAATTTGATTTTTCGCAGCGGTACATTGCACCGTTTGAGGGTCGTGTCTCGGCGCAGGCACGGCAAATTAATATTGATCCAGCTTGGGTCTATGGACTGATCCGCCAAGAGTCGCGCTTCATCATGGATGCGCGCTCGGTAGCAGGCGCTTCGGGTTTGATGCAGTTGATGCCCGCCACGGCGCGTTGGGTGGCTGGCAAAATTGGGATGACGGATTTCACACCTGCGAGAGTCAATGATTTTGATACGAACACCAAGCTGGGTACGACGTACTTGAGCATGGTGTTATCGGACTTAGGGGGCTCGCAGGTGCTGGCGAGTGCAGGCTATAACGCGGGGCCGGGCCGCCCCATGTTGTGGCGCTCAAAGCTTGACGGTAAGGTTGAAGGCGCGATCTTTGCCGAAACCATCCCGTTCAACGAAACGCGCGACTATGTCAAAGCAGTAATGTCCAACGCGGTGTATTACGCGGTTCTATTTAGCGGTCAACCGCAGTCGCTCAAACAACGGCTAGGCGAAATTGTGCCTCAACCTTATGGGCGCACACCTCTGCCGTGAGTGCTGATCACGCGACCGAAAGTTTAAAAATTTATATCGTCGGTGGTGCGGTACGTGATGCCTTGCTTGGTCTGCCCGCGGGCGATCGCGACTGGGTGGTCGTTGGAGCCACCCCTGAAATCATGGTGGCCCGGGGGTTTATCCCGGTGGGGGGCGATTTTCCGGTGTTCTTGCACCCAGTCACCAAAGAAGAATACGCACTGGCCCGTACCGAACGTAAGTCGGGCCGAGGCTATAAAGGTTTTACGTTTTACACCGGCGCTGAAGTTACGTTAGAAGAGGATCTCAACCGTCGTGACTTAACTGTCAACGCGATTGCACAATCGATGGCTGGCGAGTTGGTGGATCCGCTGAATGGTGTGCAAGACTTACGCGCGAAAATCTTGCGACACGTCGGGCCTGCGTTTGAAGAAGACCCCGTACGGATTTTGCGACTGGCGCGGTTTATGGCGCGCTTCACTGAGTTTGCCGTGGCGCCAGAGACCCTTGTGCTTTGCCACAAAATGGTTGCCTCGGGCGAGGTCGATGCGTTGGTACCAGAGCGTGTTTGGCAAGAGCTGTCGCGCGGCTTAATGTCTGAGCAACCCTCGCGGATGCTGGGGCTCTTGGCTGAAGTTGGCGCAGCGAGCCGAATCATGCCTGAGCTGGTACTCAGCTCGCGCGTAAAAGAATTAGCGGATCGGGTCGCACAACAAGGCTTGCCGTTAGCGTCGCGGTACGCGGTGTCATGCCTCGAGACCCGTGAGCTCAAAGCACTTGCGATACGGTTGCGTGTGCCGTCAGAGTGCGCCGATATGGCACGCTTGTTGCCGCTCGTGTTGGCTGCGCTGTTGCAGTTAAAGGATGCAGAGCATGCAGACGCGGTATTGTCGTTATTTGAAACGTGTGACGCGTTACGAAAGCCTGAACGTTTTGAGGCGTTACTACAAACAGCAGGTTGTGTCGATGAGGTGGTAAGCGTTGCGCGCGAGGCCTGGCAATCTTGGTTGCAAGTCGTATTGACGGTCGACGCCGGCGCCGCCGCGCGTTCGGCGAGTGCGCCGGATCAGATCAAACAACGCGTGCGCGCTGCACGCTTAGCGGCGTTGCAAAAAGCGCCCTAATCGACCGCGCTTAGGTAGTTCGTAGTTCGAAACTTTAAAAGCAAGGGTGAAGGGACTTAAAGATGTCTAGCAATAACCGTCTATTCTGCCAGACACTCGGTTGCACGGGCCTCACCCTTGGTGGCTCGGAGTGATTCACCTTGGTTGCCAGATTAAGTGCCGATGACTTCTCAGACACACTTGCGTTCTAATCGTTTAACGCAAGCGGACTTATCCACGCAGCTCAGCCTGCTGGCGCCAGCTTGGCAGGCCGTGTTGCGCACAAGCGAGGTAAAAGGCGCACTTGACGGCTTGTCTGCAATGCTCGCGCAACGGTTGCGAAGCGAAGCCGTCATTTATCCCGCGCAACCTTTTCGGGCGCTGGAGTCTTTAACGCCTGACGCTGTTCGCGTGGTGATCTTGGGCCAGGATCCCTATCACGGTGCGGGGCAAGCTCACGGGTTGGCGTTTTCTGTGCCGGATGGCGTGGCGTGCCCGCCCAGTCTGCGCAATATCCTCGCTGAGATCGAGCTTGAATACCCCGATGACCCAGCGCAATTGGTTCTCAAACCCATGGCGGATAGTAATGATTTATCGCGTTGGGTGCGGCAAGGCGTTTTACTGTTAAACACCGCTCTGACAGTCGAAGACGGACAGCCCGCCTCGCATGCCAAAAAAGGGTGGGAGACTGTGACCGACGCGTTAATCCAAACGGTGGCAAAAGATCCAAATCCTAAGGTATTTATGCTGTGGGGCGCGCATGCGCAAACCAAGCAAGACTTGCTGGCCAGTCAGCCTCAGCACCTGATTTTGACCTGCAACCACCCCTCACCTCTGTCGGCGCGCCGAGGCGCACAGCCCTTTATTGGCTGCGGTCATTTCAAAACCGCTAATGCGTGGTTATTACAACAAAACTTGCAAGTAATTGACTGGAAAGCATAATTATCCGCACTAAAGGGTTTACCCCGACTGAAAACTAGGGTAGTATTCGGTCACTGCAAAAAAGATGTCGCAGCTGCTGGCGAGTAAAGCTCAGCCAGGTAATACACATCATCGATTTCTGACCTCCTTTCCTTTCGTGGGCAGCAAGTGTGATCCAGATAGAGGGATCACCAGCCCAGACGTTCGGTTGAATCGGTCGGCACGATGCTCGATTCAACCGACTACCGCCGGTCTACCAATTCTCCGGGCTGCGTCACATGGCCACTATCTGGCCTCTAGGAAAGTCATGTCCTTCGATTCGTTAGGGCTCGCGCCCGCTTTACTCTCTTCAATTGAACGTACGGGTTTTACAACCCCTACACCTGTGCAAATGGCAGCGATTCCTCCTGCCATGGCTGGCTCTGACTTAATGGTCTCGTCGCAAACCGGTAGCGGTAAAACAGCAGCCTTTATGCTGCCAGCGCTACACCGCATCGCACAAAAATCCGCCAATAAAGGCCGTGGTGTGCAGGTATTGGTGTTGACCCCCACTCGCGAACTCGCCTTGCAAGTTAGCGAAGCCACCGCCGCTTACGGCAGCAATCTTGATGATCTACGCGTCGCAACCGTTGTGGGCGGCATGCCTTATGGCGCGCAACTTAAAGCCTTATCACGTCGTGTTGACGTCTTAGTCGCAACCCCTGGCCGTTTGCTTGATCACTTGCAAGCCCGTCGCGTTGACCTGTCAACTGTGCACACCCTGGTACTTGACGAAGCCGATCGCATGCTAGATATGGGCTTTATCGACGACATCAATACGATTGTTGATCGCACCCCCCAAGATCGCCAAACTTTACTGTTCTCGGCTACGCTTGATGGCACGGTGGCAAAATTAGCGGCACGTATGATGCGCGATCCACAGCGCATTGAACTGGCCTCGCAGTCAGATCGCCACGCTAACATCACGCAAACACTTTTGTATGCAGATGATGCCGGCCATAAGCTGCGCTTGCTTGACCACATTTTGCGCGATGCTGCCATGGGTCAGGCGATTGTTTTTACCGCGACCAAACGCGGTGCCGATGACCTCGCCGAGCACCTGGCTGACGCGGGCTTTTCAGTGATGGCTTTGCATGGTGATATGAATCAGCGCCAGCGTTCACGCACCTTGACTGAAGTGCAAGATGGCCGGGTACGTGTCTTGGTTGCCACCGATGTTGCCGCACGCGGTATTGACGTGCAAGCCATTAGTCACGCCATTAATTACGATCTGCCGATGCAGCCTGAAGATTATGTGCATCGTATCGGCCGTACTGGCCGTGCCGGGCGCGATGGTTTGGCTTATACCTTGGCCGTGCATGGCGAGCGTCATAAAGTGCGCCGTATCGAGCACTTCATTGGCCACCAAATCCCTTCAGAAGTGATTGCAGGCCTCGAGCCACAACGCACACCAAGCGCGCGCCCCGAAGGCGCTGGCCGTGGTGCGGGTGGTAAAAAGGGCGGGCGTTTTAGCAACGACCGTAGTTCGGCTCCGAGCGGTGGTGGTTACGCCGGTCGCGAGGCGCGCCCCTATGCTCCACGCGGCGACAAGCCGTTTGCCGACCGTGGTGAGCGTAGCTTTGCTCCACGTGGCGACAAGCCCTTCGCGCCTCGCGGTGACAAGCCCTTTGCCCCACGTGATAAGCCGTTTGCTGATCGCGGTGAAAAATCTTTTGCCCCACGTGGTGACAAGCCCTTTGCCCCGCGCGGTGAAAAATCATACGCACCACGCGGTGAAAAATCGTATGGCGATCGTAGCTACGCCCCACGCGGTGATCAACCTCATGCCGCACGTAGCGAAAATCCTTACGCCAACGCGCGCACCGAGCCACGTTCGTTTGAACCCCGCACTGACCGCGGCGCCTCAGATCGCCCTGCTTATGCTGGTAAGCCCGCTCGCCCAGCGCGCGACTTTGCGCCACGTGCTGCAGCACCCAGCGGCAAAACGTTTGCTCCACGCGGTGACAGCCCAGCACGTGCGGGTGCCCCGCGTCCAGGCGCACCGCGTGCCGCAACGGGTGCACGCCGTGGCTTTACCTTTGACGGCGGTCGCCGTTAAGTCGTAGACACGCAGTGCCTGCCGAGACCTCAATCCCGGTAAGCGCGCTGACGCGCTGGCGCATAGCCAACGCGTCAGCGCTTTTTTACGTGCGCGGATCCAAGAGCAGGGTGGCTGGATGCCCTTCAGTCAATGGATGCATCATGTGCTGTATGCACCAGGGCTTGGCTATTATGCAGCGGGCAGCGTCAAGCTTGCCGAAGCGACTGTGGCGTCGCAACCGCGCGAAAGCCAAAGCGACGCTAATGACAGCAACAGCAACAGCAATCCTCGCGGCGCGATCAGCGGAGATTTCGTCACAGCGCCACAACTGACGCCGTTGTTTGGCTACACGCTGGCGCGTCAAGTACTTGAAGTCTTGCAACAAGCCGATTCAACCGACATCCTTGAGTTTGGCGCTGGTAGCGGCGCACTAGCGCACAGTGTATTAAGTGCGTTAGATTCGCTAGGCGTGACCGCCAACTATTTCATACTTGAAGTGTCTGCCGACTTGAAACTCAGGCAGCAGCAGTTGCTCGCCCCGTGGGGCAAAAGAGTGGTCTGGTTAGACCAAACCCCGTCACAGTTCACTGGCTGCATTCTCGCCAACGAAGTGCTTGACGCGATGCCGGTCGAGCTCTTTACCTGGTCAGAGCACGAAGATCAAGTATTGCAACGCGGCGTGGTATCTGATGGCGAGGGCTTTCAATATCAAGATCGCCCAGCACCCAAAGCGCTTGAGCAAGCGGTGCGCGCGCGCATGCCCTACCTAACAGGCTATCGCTCTGAAATAAATTTGCAGGCAGAAGCCTGGGTGCGCGATCTAGCCACCTGGCTGACTAAGGGCGCGGCCTTATTAATTGATTATGGGTTTCCGCGCCACGAGTTTTTTCATCCTCAGCGTCAACGTGGCACCTTGATGTGCCATATTCAACACCGTGCACACGATGATGCGTTTTTAGCGCCAGGCTTGCAAGATATCACCGCGCATGTGGATTTCACCGCCATCGCCGACACGGCGTTTACGGCGGGCCTTGAGGTGCTGGGCTACACGTCGCAGTCTAGGTTTTTATTGAATAGTGGTTTGCCAGACTTATTAAACAAGCTTGATCAAACAGACGTCAAGGCGCTTGCACAGACCCACGGTGCAGTGCAAAAGCTGCTGTCTGAAGCCGAGATGGGTGAACTCTTCAAAGTGATGGCGTTAAGTCGAGGCCTTGACCAGACCTTGTCGGGCTTTAGCCGCGGCGACCGAAGCGCGCAACTTTGAGCAGAGTGCGTCTTCGAAATCAACTTCAGATCCAAAAAAGATAGCGCTAGCAATGTAGAAGCCCAAGCGAAACGCAAACGTGACGTTTGCGGGTACGGGTTACGCAAACAATCGCGCCAACTCAACGCCAGGCTCGGGCGCGCGCATAAACGCTTCGCCCACCAAAAAGGCTTGTACGTCGTGTGCGCGCATGCGTTGTACATCGGCGGGGCTTAAGATCCCGCTTTCGGTGACGACGCGCTTACCCGCCGGGATACGACCCAACAGATCAAGTGTGTTTTGAAGCGATGTTTCAAACGTGCGTAAATTGCGATTGTTGATTCCCAGTAACGAGGTATTTAAATCAAGCGCGATCTCAAGCTCTTGGGCATCGTGTACTTCAACCAGTACATCCATGCCAAGCTCAAAGGCGCAGGCTTCAAATTCGCTAAGCTGCGTAGCCGTCAAGGCCGAAACAATCAACAAAATACAATCAGCCCCCATGGCACGCGCAGCGATGATTTGATAAGGATCAACCATAAAGTCTTTGCGCAAAACTGGCAAATTGCAGGCTGCACGCGCTTGGCGTAAGTAGTCGTCGGCACCTTGAAAAAACTGTTCGTCAGTTAATACTGATAAACAAGCAGCGCCGTGCGCGGCATAAGAGGCTGCGATTTCAGCAGGTTGAAAATTTTCACGCAAAATACCTTTTGAGGGCGAAGCCTTTTTAATCTCGGCAATCACACCCGCGTGTCCGTTCTCGATTTTTGTTTCAAGCGCCTGCGCAAAACCGCGAATATCGTGACGTGCTTTAGCCGCGACAAGCAGGCTGGCTTCACTATGCAGCGCACGCGCCGCGTTGACCTCTTGTGCTTTGACGGCCAGAATTTTGTTGAGGATATCGCTCATGCTGCAAACTTTTTAGTTTTGGCACAAAAGGCGTCGAGTTTTGCGCGTGCCGCACCGCTTGCAATCGCTTCGAACGCTATCTTGATACCTTGTTGAATTGAGGTGGCATGGTTGCCAACGTAAATCGCTAAGCCCGCATTAAACGCGACAATGTCACGCGCCGTACTTGGCTTGTTGGTGAGGGCCTCAAGCACACGGTCGCGCGACTCTTCTTTGCTTGACACGCGAATGCTGCGGTTTGACACCATGGTCAGGCCAAAATCCTCTGGATGGATCTCATACTCAGAAATCACGCCGTCTTTGAGTTCGCCTACCAGGGTACCTGCGCCTAGGGAGGCCTCATCCAAACCATCTTTGCCATGCACAATCATCACGTGTTTAGAGCCAAGCAATTGCAAAACGCGCACCTGTATGCCGACCAAGTCAGAATGAAACACCCCCATCAATTGATTGCCCGCGCCTGCGGGGTTCGTTAACGGTCCAAGGATATTAAAAATGGTGCGCACACCAAGCTCTTTGCGTACCGGCGCAATGTTTTTCATGGCGCCGTGATGGGCTTGTGCAAACATAAAGCCAATGCCGATCTCTTCAATGCACTCGGCGATTTGTGGAGGCGTGAGCGCCAAATTGGCACCTAAGGCTTCAAGCACATCTGCACTGCCAGATGATGATGAAGCGCTGCGCCCACCGTGTTTGGCAATCGGTACGCCGGCCGCAGCCGCAACGAACATCGCGGTCGTTGAGATATTGAACGTGCTACTGCCATCGCCACCGGTGCCACACATGTCGACCATATCCTGAGGGTTGGCAACATGCACGGGTGTGGCAAACTCGCGCATCACTTGCGCGGCTGCGGTGATTTCGCCAACGGTCTCTTTTTTAACGCGCAGGCCCATTAAGAGCGCTGCTGCAATCGCGGGCGACATTTCGCCGCGCATCAACATACGCATCAAGTGCAGCATCTCATCATGAAAAATCTCGCGGTGCTCGATACAGCGATGTAGTGCTTCGTTCGGGGTAATCATGTTTTGCTCCGTGAGGGCTCATCAAGCTCAAGAAAATTGCGCAATAGCGCATGGCCATGCTCGCTTAAGATCGATTCGGGATGAAACTGTACGCCATAAATTGGCAAGGTCTTGTGGCGCACACCCATGATTTCACCGTCGGCTGTCTGCGCTGTGATCGCCAGACACTCGGGGATTGAGGCGCGCTCGATTGCCAGTGAATGATAGCGAATCACGGTGTAAGGTGAAGGTAAGCCTTTAAAAACATCGCTATTGGTATGTGTGATCTCTGAGGTCTTGCCGTGCATGATTTGTTGCGCACGAATAATTCTGCCACCAAAGGCTGCGCCGATCGCTTGATGCCCAAGACACACGCCTAAGATCGGCTTTTTACCGGCATAGTGTTTGATGACCTCAATCGAGATACCAGCCTCGGCGGGCGAACACGGCCCGGGTGACACACAGATGTGATCAGGCGCAAGTGCGTCAATCTCTTTAAGCGTGATTTGGTCGTTGCGGTACACGCGTACATCTTGGCCCAGTTCGCCAAAGTATTGCACGAGGTTGTAGGTAAACGAGTCGTAGTTATCAATCATCAGCAGCATGGTTTGAATCCAGGTCGTGTCAAGGTGTTGTGCTTAAAACGGGTCATCAAGCCCGGTTTGCACTTGTTCGGCCGCGCGTAATACCGCGCGGGCTTTTGCCTCGGTTTCTTGCCATTCAAGTTCAGGGTCTGAGTCGGCTACGATGCCGGCTGCCGCCTGCACATACAGCATGCCGTCTTTGATGATGCCGGTGCGAATGGCGATCGCGACATCCATCTCGCCGCCGTAACTCAGGTAACCCGCCGCGCCGCCGTATATTCCACGGCGCACCGGCTCAAGTTCATCGATCATTTGCATTGCACGCACTTTGGGTGCGCCAGTCAAGGTGCCTGCCGGAAACGCTGCGCGTAAGACGTCCATGTTGCTCATGCCCGCCTCAAGTGTGCCGGCAACATTTGAGACTAGATGCATGACATGCGAATAGCGCTCGATCACCATGGTGTCGGTCACCTTGACGGTGCCGATTTTGGCGACCCGACCCACGTCGTTACGCGCCAGATCAATCAGCATGACATGTTCTGCACGTTCTTTGGGGTCAGCCAGCAATTCTGCAGCGAGCGCGGCATCGAGTTCGGGCGTTGCGCCACGTTTACGCGTACCGGCTAAAGGGCGAATCGTGATGGTAGTTGCGGGCGCCGAGCCAGCGGGTGCCCCCTCGTCAAGCGGCAAAGCCTCTTGGCGCACCAGAATTTCTGGCGAAGCGCCCACCACCTGAAAGTCGCCGAAGTTCCAGTAATACATATAAGGCGAGGGGTTCAGGCTGCGCAACGCGCGATACAGAGAAAGCGGTGAATCGCTGAACGGTTTGGTAATTACTTGCCCAACTTGTACTTGCATGAGATCGCCCGCTGCGATGTACTCTTTGGCACGTAATACGGCAGCTAAGTAGTCGGCTTTGGCAAAATGCCGTTGTTCGGCGGTGACAACACTTGAATGGCTGTAGGGGATTTCAATTGGCTTGCGCAGTCGAATCCGTAAATCTTTGAGGCGTTGCTGGGCGCGATTAAAGGCCTCGGGCTCAGCCGGATCGGCGTACACCATCAAATAAATGCGCCCTGCTAAGTTGTCAACGATGACCAGCTCATCGACTTGTAACAACAAGATATCGGGCGGGCCCGCGCCCATTGCGGCCGGATAAGGCTTTGTGGCGGGACCGAGCTTGGGCTCAATGTGTCGAACCGTGTCGTAGCCAAAATACCCTGCCAAACCGCCCGCAAAACGCGGCATGCCGGGGCGCAGGGCCACTTTGAAACGCGCCTGATACTGCGAAATAAAGGCGAGCGGATCACCCTGATGGATTTCAATGATCTTGTCATCGCGTAGCACTTCAGTGGTCGTGCCGCGCGCGCAGATGACGTTGCGGGCAGGCAGGCCAATAAACGAATAGCGCCCAAAGCGCTCGCCACCGACCACCGACTCGAGCAGACAAGAGTTTTTACCGCCCTGAGAGCCGCTGTGCGCGAGTTTTAAATAAATCGCCAAGGGGGTATCAAGATCGGCATAGGTTTCAGCGACCAATGGGATCCGGTTATAGCCTTGCGCCGCGAGGGCTTTAAATTCGATTTCAGTCATTTTTAGACCATTCAATAAAAAAGCCCGACCATGTGTGGACGGGCTTGGTTTGTATGTTTAGTCTGGTGGCCTAAGCCTTGAGACTGACTGCTGACAAAACCTTACCCAAGACAAAAACGCCACCAGCGCCACGAGGCGCCAGTTACGAGTTGAATCGAGTTCGATGATTTCATCTTGAAATTTTCGTTTTCAGTGCTGTTTATCTTGCTGCTACCCAGTGGGCCGCAGCCTCAATTGAGTCAACTATAGCATCGACATCAAGCGTTTGCACGCTTTGGCCCTCGTTGTAGCCATAGGGTACGGCTAAAACACTACAGCCGGCCGCGCGCGCCGATTGGGCATCGTTAATCGAGTCACCTATGGCAACGCTGCGCGCCGGAGCGCTTTTTAACAAGCTACAGGCATGCAGCATGGGGGCCGGATGGGGTTTGGCGTATGCCAGAGTGTCACCACACACCACGGCCTGAAAATAGGGCGCCAGGCCGGTGCGTGCAAGCAGGGGCAAAGTAAATTCAGTTGCCTTATTGGTCACAACAGCCAGCCGTAAACCCATGCTTTTCATTCGCTCAAGCCCAGGCATTACCCCGTCAAACATCACCGACTGGTCGCCATTGACCCGGTGCAAATTGCGAAAATACGATTCGCGGGCACGCTCAAAGAGTTCGGGCGAGATTGAGGCGGGGTCGGCATCAGCAGTCAGCATACGCATGACCAGATTTTTGGCCCCTTTGCCAATAAAGGTGGCGATCTGGGCCTGCGGCAGACTAGAAAGCCCAAGCTCTTGACGCATGGTGTTGGCCGCGTTTGCCAGATCCGGAATGGTGTCCATTAAGGTGCCATCAAGATCAATCAACACAGCATCAAAGGCTAGGGGTTTGCGGGCGGCGCTAGAAGGTGAAGACATTATGCAGAGTCAAAACGAAGGTTAAAGAGCCAATTAGGATCGTTGGTTCAGTTCAAACGCTTAGACCGAGCGAGTTTCAGCAAGTTTGAGTTGTTCGCGCATGTTTTGAATGACTGCAGCGTAATCGGGTTGGCCAAAAATCGCCGAGCCCGCAACGAAGGTGTCGGCCCCTGCGGCGCGGATGGCACCGATATTTTCGACTTTGACGCCGCCATCGACTTCAAGGGCGATCGGTTGGCCCCCAGCGGCCAGATGCCGGTCGATCAAAATACGCACTTGGCGCAGCTTGTTTAAAGTGGCCGGGATAAAGCTTTGTCCGCCATAGCCTGGGTTCACCGACATCAATAAAATAATGTCGACTTTGTCCATGACATGAGTTAACCAGTCAAGCGGCGTGGCGGGGTTAAACACTAAGCCAGCCTGACAGCCTTGATCGCGGATCAGCGCAAGACTGCGATCGACATGGCGTGAGGCTTCGGGGTGAAACGTGATGATGTTCGCACCGGCCTCGGCAAAGGAGGGGATCAGGCTGTCAACCGGCTCAACCATCAAGTGCACATCAATTGGCACCTTGACGTGGGGGCGGATAGCCTCGCACACCATGGGACCAATGGTCAAATTGGGGACGTAATGATTGTCCATGACGTCAAAGTGGATCCAGTCAGCCCCGGCGGCGACAACATTTTTAACCTCTTCGCCCAATCTGGCGAAGTCAGCGGATAAAATACTGGGTGCAAGGCGTGCGGTTGGAAGAGTCATCATTTCTGGCATCATGTGCGAACACAAAAACAGGGTAACCCCATTATTGCAGTTTTCTTCGGATGTCATCGTGAAACCTTTTGAGCTAACCGTGGCGGTTGAGCCGCGCTTTGTACCGGATCAGTCGGATCCAGCTAAACAGCAGTTCGTTTTCTCTTACACGGTGCGCATCACCAACACTGGCGAGCGCCCCGCTCAGGTCATCAGCCGGCACTGGATCATCAGCGATAGCGAGCAGGTTTCCCAAGAAGTCAGGGGCTTAGGTGTGGTGGGTCAGCAACCCTTGTTAGGGCCTGGCGAAACCTTTGAATACACCAGTGGCTGCCCTCTTAAAACGCCAGTTGGCACGATGCGGGGCAGTTATCACTGTGTGGGCGAAAACGGTGTGCCTTTCGAGGTCGAAATCCCTGAGTTTGTGCTGGCCATGCCGCGCACGCTTCATTGAACTCTGGTTCGGGTTACCCGTCCAACGTCTGAACACGCTAAATACAAGGTGGCTAGCGATGCAAAAGGTCTTTTTTAGCAGGCGGCAAGTTTCAGCGGCGCTGCAAAAAAAAGCGCCGCTTGGCTTGGGGCGGGCTTGGTTGATGACGCAACAGGTCTGTCTGCGCGCTGCGCTTATTAGCATGGTGGCTTTGTTGGCCGCTTGTTCGAGCGCACCGCCGCTGACTGAGGTGAGCACGGCCCCAAGCGTTGAGGCGCCGGTTGCCGTGACGGGTGCAACGGTTGCAGACAGCGCCGCACGCACCCTCAGCGCAAAGTTTGTCAGCACAGGGTGGGGCGATATGCCCGGTTGGGCAAACGACGACTTGCGTGGCGTGTGGGTGACATTTTTACGTAATTGCGCGGGCTTAATGCGCCCGACTGCGCTGAACTTGGCGGGCCCAACGCGCGCGACACCGCGGGCCTGGCAGGAGGTCTGTAAGGCGGCAACGGATTCAGCGCGTGCGCCAGTGGCCAACAATCCTGAGTCGGTACGAAAGTTTTTGCAAACTTGGCTCACCCCCTGGCGCCTTGAGGGTGCAGACGGCAAACCCGCGAGTAATATCGTCACAGGGTATTACGAGCCCCTGGTGTTTGGCTCGCGCAAACAAGGGGGTGTCTATCAGTGGCCGCTTTACACTGTGCCCGCTGATTTACTCACGATCGATCTGGGGAGGGTGTACCCAGAGCTTGCAGGTAAGCGGGTGCGCGGCAAACTCGACGGCAATCGTGTGGTGCCCTACGACAGTCGCGCCAGCCTCGAAGCTTCGGGGCGCAAACCCCCCGTCGTGGTGTGGGTCAATGATCCGGTCGACAATTTCTTTTTGCAGGTTCAGGGCTCGGGCCGTGTCCAGCTAAACGAGGGCCAGGGCGCCGGGCAAACGATTCGCGTGGCCTATGCCGACCATAACGGCCACCCCTATGTGTCGATTGGCAAGTGGCTGGCCGACAAAGGCGAAATGCAGTTGTCACAAACGTCGATGCAAAGCATCCGCGCTTGGGCTAAAAATAATCCTAAGCGCGTACCCGAAATGCTCAACGCAAATCCTGCGTTGGTGTTTTTTAAAGAAGAGCTCATTACCGATCCAGAGATCGGTCCTAAAGGCGCGTATGGCGTGCCGCTGATGGCGCAGCGCTCCATTGCAGTCGACACAAACTTCGTACCGCTTGGCACGCCAGTATTTTTGGCGACGACTCAGCCCGCCTCGACGCAAACGCTGAACCGCCTAGTATTTGCGCAGGACACTGGCACGGCGATCAAAGGCGCTGCGCGCGCCGACTTTTATTGGGGGTTCGGCGAAGCTGCGGGCGCTCAGGCCGGTCGTATGAAACAGGCAGGACAAATGTGGGTGCTCTGGCCTAAACAGGCCGGCACACCCAGTGCGCGATGAATCCTTTATGACATCTTCCATCGTTGTTTGCGGCACGGGTATTGTGGGCTTGGCTACTGCGCTTGGCTTGGCACGAAGCGGTCAGTCAGTCACTTTAGTGGGGCCGCGGCAAACCTTTTTGCCCGCAACTCCCGAGGTTTTTCATCCGCGTGTGTACGCGATCTCGCCAGCCAGTCAACGGTTCTTGGCCTCGCTCGGGGTCTGGGATATGCTTGACGCGCAGCGCTTAACGGCGGTGCAAGCGATGGAAATCCACGGCGATGGCGCGGGGCTAGTCAATTTAAACGCATGGCAGGCGGCACTGCCTGAGTTGGCCTGGATTGTCGAGTCGGGCGAAATCGAACGGGTGCTGACGCAAGCGGTACAGATCTTTGGCCTGACTTGGCTCGCTGAGCGCTTTCGTAGCTATCGCCCGGCGGTCGATGGCCAAAGCGAGCCTCAAAGTTTGCCCTGCCTCACGACCGAGCAAGGGACGGTCTTGCAAGCAGAGCTGTTTATCGCGGCGGATGGCGCACAATCGCCCTTGCGCGCCGCGGCAGGTTTGCCGCTTGATAGCAAACCTTACGGGGCCACAGCGCTCGTGGCGCACCTGAACTGCGCGCGACCGCATCAAGGTACCGCTTTTCAATGGTTTAACGATCAAGGCGTATTGGCTCTCTTGCCAATGCCGGCCACGCAGGCGGGCGCACAAGTGTCGCTCGTGTGGTCGCTTAAAGAGTCGCTGGCACAAGAGCTACTGGCTTTGCCACCCGCAGAGCAGGCCGATGCTCTACGCACGCGCTTGGCTGCGCTCACCGCGAACCGTTTGGGTGAACTGACGCTTCGCGGCTCGCTCAATTCTTTTACGTTATCTTTAAATCAGTCGCCCATGATTGGCGAGCGGCTCGCCTTGGTTGGCGATGCGGCGCATCGGGTGCATCCGCTGGCCGGGCAAGGATTGAACTTAGGGCTAGGCGATGTTCAGGCGCTAGTCGGCGTGCTCTCGCAGCGCGAAGATTTTCGTAGCGCGGGCGATGCTTTGGTGCTTAGGCGTTATCGACGTGCACGCGCCGAAGCGGTGATGGTGATGCGCATCGTCACCGATGGATTGCATCGTCTGTTTGAGGTACAAAACGCGCCCGTGGCGTGGTTACGTAATCTTGGCATGACCGCGGTTGAAAAATTGCCGTTGCTCAAGCGTATCTTAATTTCTGGTGCGTCTCGCTAGACCTTTTTTGTGGGTACCCCCACCGTTGGGGTGAGATTGGCTTGCGTTTTACAAATTACCATTACAGTCACATCCTTTTTTGCGGAGCAGTCAGCTTGAAAAAATTATTCACCTTCACCTGGCTCGCGGCGGCATTACTCGCTGGCAGCCTGTCGGTCACCTTTGCGCAAAAAGCGCCTGCGGCTGAGCCAAACCTTGACGCTAAAATCCAAGCGGTGCAAAAGCTATTTGCCGAACGTTTTGGTAACCCGCCTATCAGCAACGTACGCTTGACGCCTTACGGGCTATACGAGGTGCAACTGGGGTTGGATTTGGTCTACACCGACGAAAAAGTGAACTTTGTGCTGGATGGCACCTTGATTGATGCCAAGACTCGACGTGACATCACGCGCGAACGGCAAGACTCGTTAGCGCAAATGCCTTTTGATCAATTGCCTTTTGAGCTGTCTTTCAAACAAGTGCGCGGCGACGGTTCGCGCAAAGTTGCCATCTTTGAAGATCCCAACTGCGGCTATTGCAAGCAGTTGCGCAAGTCAATTGAAGGGATCACTAACGTAACAATTCACACCTTTCCGTACCCCATCCTGTCGCCCGATTCCACACAAAAAGTTCGTAACATGTGGTGCGCCTCTGACCCCGCCGCAGTCTGGGACGCCTGGATGTTGCAAAACAAAGTCCCAGCCACGCTAGATTGTGAAGTGCCGATCGATAAAATGGTCGCGCTTGGACAAAAACTGATGGTGCGAGGCACCCCGGCTTTATTTTTTGCCGATGGCTCCCGAGTGGGCGGTGCGATCCCTAAAGAAGAGATCGAAAAACGCCTGAAATGAACAAGCGGACAACAGATTCAACTCAGACAATCATTAGGAGCATTTGATGCGTATTGCCGTACTGGACGATTATTTGAAGGTGGCCCCCTCCATGGCCAAGTGGGACACACTGAACGCCGAGGTGAGTTTTTTTTCTGAATATATACCTCCGGGGCTAATGGCCACGGCGCTTGAATCGTTCGATGTTATCGTTGCGATGCGCGAGCGTTCGGCTTTTCCGGCGGCGTTGATCAAAGCCTTGCCTAAGCTGCGTTTGCTGGTCACAACGGGTATGCGCAATAGTTCAGTCGATATGGTTGCGTGTCGCGAGCAGGGTGTCGATGTGTGTGGCGCACCTGGCGACCCTAAAAGCACGGGCGCAACCGCTGAACTGACCTGGTCACTGTTGCTCGCACTCTTTAAGCAAATCCCCAAAGAAGCGGCCAATATGCAGCAGGGCTTGTGGCAAACCACCATGCCCCCCACGCTTGAGGCCAAGCGCTTAGGCTTGTTGGGCGCAGGGCATCTCGGCCAGTGCGTCGGGCGGGTCGGTTTGGCCTTTGGGATGGAAGTCGTCGCCTGGAGCCCAAATCTTACCGAAGAACGTGCGGCGAAGGCTGGCGTCAAACTTGTGTCTAAACAAGAGCTCTTTGCGACGTCAGATGCGATCAGTGTTCACATGGTGTTAAGCGATCGTTCGCGCGGTATTGTCGATGCAGCCAGCCTACAAACCATGAAAGCGACCGCGTATTTAATCAACACCTCGCGTGCCGGCTTGATCGATCAGCCCGCACTGCAAAAGTTGTTGACCGAGGGCAAAATTGCGGGCGCAGGGCTTGATGTTTATGATGCCGAACCTTTGGCTGCAAACGATGTTTGGCGCAAAACGCCACGCACCTTGCTCACGCCGCATTTAGGTTATGTCACGCCAGAAAACTTTGCGGTGTTCTACACCAATGTCGTGGCAGATATTCAGGCTTGGGCTGCTGGCAGTCCAATTCGAGTACTGAACTAATGCAGCCAGTTCTGCCAGTGCACATGGTCGCACGACTGCTGCTGATTTTATTACTGGCGGCTGGGGTGTATTTTTTTAGCGGCTTTGTGGTGCCGGTGCTTGCCGCGCTAATCATTGGATTTGCCAGTTGGCCGCTTTATTCAAAATGGGTTCAGGTGTGTGGGGGGCGAACCACCCTGGCGGCCACCGTGGCGCTGCTTTTTATTATGCTGGTGTTGGTGGCGCCTTTATCGATCGCTTTGACATACTCGGTTCAAGAGGCGAGTCATATTTTGGCCTGGCTCTTAACGGCGAATCGGGTGGGCGTTCAGGCGCCCGCCTGGATTGTCGCCTTGCCTTATGTGGGCGAACGCTTGGGCAGTTATTGGGCTGAGTTTTTAGCGCAACCGCATGCGCTCGGTGGTCTGGTCGAGCTAATTAGCGGACAGCACATTGGCAATATTTATCGCGTGGTTTTGTCTACGACGGGTAACGTATTTCATATCATGTTGACGCTGTTGTTTATGCTGATCACGCTCTTGTTCGTTTACAAAGATGGGCATCGCATGGTCGGCCAACTTGATGTGCTGGGCGAGCGCGTCTTGCCCCTCAGGTGGCAGCGGTTTTCGCGCGTGATCCCGGCAACCATCAGCGCAACGGTGACGGGTATGGGTTTGATCGCGATCGGTGAGGGTGTCATTTTGGGCGTCGCTTATTGGGTGGCGGGGGTGCCTTCGCCAGTTCTGCTCGGTGTGATCACAGCTTTTATGGCGATGATCCCGGGTGGTGCACCGCTGTCATTTACCTTGATATCTTTATATTTGGTGGGTTCGGGAAACCCCATTGCCGGAGCCGGATTGTTTGCCTGGGGTTCGATCGAGCTTTTTATTGTCGATAAGACGCTGCGCCCGCGCCTCGTGGGTGGTCCGGTCAAACTCCCGTTTTTACCGACATTTTTTGGATTGGTCGGTGGCGTCAAAACCATGGGAATCGTTGGGCTTTTTATTGGCCCTGTGTTGATGGCGTTGATGGTTGCGTTGTGGCGCGAATGGGTGCTTGATGTCAAGGCCGCCCAGAACGAGCGCAGTTCGCCGTCAGACGGCTAGCGACAGACCTGTCTTCGTCGGCAATCTGCTTGTTTGATTTGCCTTTGCTGCCTTAAGCTGGCTGGACGGCAGCGCGTCCGGGTTCAACGGCAAACTTTGCCAGAGTAAAAACGTCAGATTTTGGGTCTTTAGCGTCCTTGATGGCTCTAAGCGTAGTCGTCAACTGCGTTGGGGTCAGTTCGACCACCCCGTAACCCCGCGAAGCGGCATCGGCAAAGATAAAGTGCGGGTTTACTTCAAGCTGCTTGGTGAGTTGAGCGGGCGTTGAGCTTGAAAGCGAAGTAATACTTGTGCCACAGAACTCAACGCCAAGCGCCTCGCAGTCAGGGTTGTGATAGTCAGACAACACATGACCGACCCAGTTCTCGTGAATATCGCCTCCTAAAATCACCGGGTTTTTGAGCCGAGTCTGTTGCATCGAATCGGTGAGTCTTCTGCGGGCAGCCGGGTAGCCATCCCAGCCATCGTTGCGCAGCAATTGTGCGCCGGTCGTGCTGAAGTTGCGTCGTCCAAACAGGGTTTGTTGTCCAAGCAAATTCCATTGGCCACGGGCCGACGCAAATTGTTGTTCAAGCCAGCGTTCTTGGGCCTTGCCCAGTAAGGTACGGTGGGGTTGGTTAAAGCTTTCGCATTTGGTTGGGTCAACGCGTGCCGAGCCTGGTCGTTGGTTAGGAGAGCAGGCCTGTAAGTCGCGATGCTGGCGATTATCAAGCGTATAGAGTGTTGCAAGACGCCCAAAGGCCACGCTGCCGTAAACGCGGACTTGGTCTGCCTGCCCCAAAAGTAAGCTGTCAAAGCCGGCGCGCGTGACAGGCATGTTTTCATAAAAGGATTGGTAGGCCGCACGACGCCGCGCCATAAAATCTTCGACAGGGGTACCCGATAAGCCCTCGTGAGTCGCCGCGTAATCGTTTTGTACCTCGTGGTCATCCCAGGTAACTATCCAGGGGCAAGCGGCGTGAATCGCTTGTAAGTCTGGATCAGACTTGTGAAGCGCATAGCGGCTGCGATAGCCCTCAAGTGTTGTAATCCACCCGCCTGTCGTTGGGCGTACCTCAGGGGGGCGCGAGGCGGGATACTCGTAAATGTAATCGCCTAAAAACAGTACAAAATCTAGATTCTCGGCCAGCATATGTCGATAGGCACTGTAAAAGCCGGCGCCCCACTGCTGGCAAGAGGCATAAGCCAGTCGCAAGCGCTTGAGGTCAGCGCCTGGCGGCGCAAGAGTGCGCGTGCGGC
The DNA here is from genome assembly GCA_013205565.1 of Alcaligenaceae bacterium. Classification (GTDB taxonomy): domain Bacteria; phylum Pseudomonadota; class Gammaproteobacteria; order Burkholderiales; family Burkholderiaceae_B; genus Zwartia. The sequence continues at coordinate 36,440 of JABMMM010000193.1, forward strand.
CCGTTGCGCTGACCGCAGTGCCAGTCATAAACCGATAGAAGTACGTCCGCGCCGGCTCAAGCCCCGCGACCTCAGCGTGCACAGAGTGCCCGAGTCCTGCCGTGGCCTGTAACTCACCAGAGGCAACCAGGCGACTGAACTGGGCGTCATGCGCAAGTTGCCAGGTCACGGCCACCGGCTTTGCAGTCAGCCCAGCGGCCTCAAGCGCTGGCGTTCCAAGGCGAGTCCAGAGCACAATCGAGTCGCTAGTGGGCGACCCGCTCGCAACCCCTAAGCTGAAGGGGTCTAACGACCAAGCTTGGCGACCCCAGCCAAGTTTGGGCAGACCAAGAAGAGCCGCCGAGGCGCCTGCAAAACGAAGAACCGAGCGACGTTGCATGACTTGTGTGCTTAAAACAGCGAAGCTGCCCCATACATGGCAAAAATCCCGAAGCCAACGGCCACAATTCCTAAGCCGCCTGCCAGCCAGGCCAGCATCATCACGTTGGTAATAATCGCAGACGAAGCTAGAACGATTGCCACTTGCAAGACGCCCGAAGAAATCTCTAGGTTGTGATACTTGTGGTTGGCAAGCTCACCCAGCGCTTGTGCTTTTTTTGCACGCTCGGCAAGTTCTTTACGGCCTTCACCGGTGTCGGGCTCGGTGTCGTAACGCTTGACGGCGCCAGCCCATTTTTTTATCTGTTCAACCGTTTTTGGATCTTCGGCCTGCGGGCTGAGTTGAGCCGTCTGTAAAGCCAGTTCAGTACTCGTTTTTCGGATGGATTTTGCCTGAAAAAACGCCCATAAGTTAGAGGCCTCAACTTGCTTGGTAATCACCTCGGTTTGATAGGCTTTACCTAGGGTCTCACTGATGGCTAAAAATAGTGCCAACACTGCGATAACCAGTGCGACTTTTTTATTTGAGGGATCAACGTGTCCGTGTCCTGACATGGCGGGCTCCTTAGTGCGGCGCGGGTTGGTGAGCTTGGCTCAGAAGTTTTTCGGTGAAGGCGATTGCCATGGCAGAGAGGACAAAAGCCATATGAATTAAGGTTTGCCACATCAGTGTGGACTCTGAGGTGTCGGGGGCGTTGATAAAGGTCTTGAGCAGATGTATCGACGAGATTCCGATGATCGCTGTGGCCAGCTTAACCTTTAACACACCCGCGTTTACGTGCGATAACCATTCTGGTTGGTCCGGGTGATTTTTGAGCCCCATGCGCGAAACAAAGGTCTCCCAGCCCCCCACGATCACCATCACTAACAGGTTTGAAATCATGACAACGTCGATTAAGCCCAAGACGATCAACATCAATTCGGTCTCGGTGACTGGTTTTTCGAGAGTCATCGCCGACATCAGGTGTACGAGCTCTCGCCAGAATTGCCAGACATAAATGGCTTGCGCTACGATCAGGCCGAGATAAAGAGGGGCTTGTAACCACCGGCTCATAAAGATCCAGCGTGGTAGCATTTTTAAAGGCGTGTTGTTTGTGTTCATGTCTTTGTTGTGACTTGTGAAGGGTGTTGTCTGAAGGCTAGCGCTTTGTTTAAGTTGGATACGTACCGGGTAGCAAAATACTTTTATCGACTGTCTCAATATCAGTGCGACCACAAAAGGCCATCGTCAGCTCGAGCTCTTTGTGCAGAATTTCGAGTACTTTTTTGACGCCGATCTCGCCCATGGCACCTAAGCCATACAAAAAAGCGCGCCCAATATAACAACCCTGGGCGCCGAGCGCACGCGCTTTTAAAACATCTTGACCGCTGCGTACACCGCCATCCATATGGATTTCGATTTGTTTGCCAACGGCCTCGACGATGGCTGGCAAAGATTCGATGCTTGAGGCAGCGCCATCGAGTTGACGACCACCGTGGTTGCTGACGATCAAGGCATCGGCACCGCTGTTAAGCGCCATCCGCGCATCGTCGACGTCTTGAATCCCTTTTAAGATCAGCTTGCCGCCCCAAAGTTTTTTGATCCAAGCCACGTCATCCCAATTCAGACGCGGGTCAAATTGTGAGGCGGTCCATTCGCTCAGTTTGCTCATGTCGCTGACGCCCTGCACATGGCCCACGATGTTGCCAAATTGACGGTTTTTTGTACCAAGCATTCCTAGCGCCCAGCGAGGCTTCATTGCGATGTCAAGTATATTGGCTAGGGTCAGCTTGGGCGGTGCGCTTAAGCCATTTTTTAGATCTTTGTGACGCTGCCCCAATATTTGCAAATCCAAGGTTAAAACCAAAGCCGAACAGTTGGCACGCTTGGCACGTTCAACTAGGCGTTCGATAAAGTCGCGATCTTTCATCACATACAGTTGGAACCAAAACGGATGATGATTGGTGCCCTCGGCCACCGCCTCAATTGAGCAGATGCTCATGGTCGATAAGGTAAAGGGGATGCCAAATTCTTTGGCCACTTTTGCCGCCAGAATTTCGCCATCGGCATGCTGCATGCCAGTCAGGCCTGTTGGTGCGATTGCCACAGGCATGGCAACTTTTTGACCGATCATGTGACTCGCGGTCGAGCGGTTTTCCATGTTGATCAAAATGCGTTGACGCAATTTGATTTTTTGAAAATCACTTTCGTTTGCGCGATAGGTGCTTTCCGTCCAGGAGCCCGAGTCGGCATAATCGTAAAACATACGCGGTACGCGTTTTTTGGCTAAAACGCGCAAATCTTCGATGTTGGTGATTACGCTCATAAGGATAAGTCTCCGCTAGTTAGCCCACAGGCTTTTAGAACGCTATTCTTGAGTCAAACTGACAAAGCCTTTTGGGAATTGTCGAATGCGAGGCGTAGTTTAGCGGGTCAGGGTTACCTTTGCATATTTTTTGCCCCTAGGCTGCACCGAGGTATCGAATATTTTAGCTTTGAGCCTCGCCCGTCTCGCTCAGGCCGTCGTGGGTCAAGGCGACGCAAAGCGGTGGGTAAGGCTTGCTGAGCTCCCCGTGGTACGCTTCTGCCACACTTCTAGACTTTTCAATTTAAAAAGCTTTGCACCATGTTGAAGCAGCCAGCCTCTGAGCACCTGATTGATTCTCGTTATGCGCTACGGCGTCTATTGACAGCGCTCTTGATCATGGTGATGGGTAGCAGTTGTATGTTCGTTGTCTCAGTGGTGTTACCCGAGGTGCAAGCAGAGTTTGGCGTGTCTCGGTCAGAGGCTTCGCTGCCCTCCACCCTTTTATGGATTGGCTTTGGGGCCGGCGGCTTATTTATGGGGCGCGTGTCAGACCGCTGGGGGGTGTGGGTATGCCTGCTGATCGGCGCTGCCGGCTTGTTGACTGGTTTTATTTGGGCTGCGCACACCACAAGTATCCTTGTCTTTGCCCTGGTGCACGGCGTGTTTCTGGGTTTTTTTGGTGCCTCTGCAACCTTCGCACCTTTGGTGGCCGACACTTCGCTTTGGTGGAATAAGCGCCGCGGCATTGCGGTCGCTATTTGTGCCAGTGGTAACTATTTGGCCGGTGCGATTTGGCCGCCCGTCACGCAGTGGGGAATCTCGACCATTGGCTGGCGCGAAACTTATCTCTGGCTAGGGCTTGTCTCTGGCCTCAGCATGGCGTTGTTGGCCTTTCTGATGCGCCAGCGCCCGCCTTTGGTGCAGGCGACTGTCTTGGCGAGCAATCTGGTCGCCGGCGTGCCGCGCCCGTTTGGTTTGAACATCACTCACGCGCAGTTTTTGTTATGTATCGCCGGCTTGGCTTGTTGCGTCGCGATGTCGATGCCGCAGGTGCATATCGTGGCGTATTGCGCCGACTTGGGCTATGGCCCCGCCCGCGGCGCTGAAATGCTGGCGTTGATGCTAGGTTGCGGCATTATTAGTCGCTTAATTTCGGGGGTGATTTGTGACCGCATCGGAGGTATACGGACGCTGTTGTTAGGCTCGGCCTTGCAGGGCATTGCGTTATTTATGTTTTTGCCCTTCGATGGGCTGGTGTCGCTGTATTTGATCGCTGCGTTATTTGGATTGTTTCAAGGCGGCATTGTGCCCTCCTATGCCATCATCATTCGAGAATATTTTCCGGCTGCCGAGGCGGGTAGACGAGTGGGCTCTGTCATCATGTGCACCATGTTCGGCATGGCACTGGGCGGGTGGATGTCGGGCAAAATTTTTGATCTGACCGGCTCGTACCAGATGGCAATGATCAATGGCATTGCCTGGAACCTGCTAAATCTGAGTATTGCGGGGTTTTTATTTTGGCGAGTCTCGCGCGCGGTGCGTTAGCTTGCTTCGGTATAACGCTTGGCAAGCACTGTTTGATAGCGTTGTTCAAGCTCGTCAATATTCGCGATACTGATCCCCATGTCACGTACTAGCCCGTCATCTAGGCTATATACCCAGCCATGTACGGTCACGGTCTGGCCGCGCGACCAGGCGTCTTGCACGCTTGTGGTCTGGCAAACGTTGACGACTTGTTCAATGACATTTAGTTCGCATAAATGATCAAGCCGTTGCTGGCGAGTCAAGACGCGTCCTAAATAAGCGCTGTGCTTGTCATGAACGTCTTTAACGTGGCGGATCCAGTTGTCAGCTAGACCGATGCGAATGTTTTCAAGCGCAGCACGCACACCCGCGCAGCCATAATGCCCGACCACAATAATATGCTTAACCTTGAGTTGATCAATCGCAAATTGAATGACTGACAAGGCGTTTAAATCAGTGTGCACCACCACGTTAGCGATATTGCGATGAACAAAGACCTCACCTGGCGCTAAACCCGTTATCTGATTGGCCGGTACGCGTGAGTCAGAGCAACCAATCCAAAGATACTCGGGTGACTGTTGCTCGGCAAGCCGCTTAAAAAACTCAGGATCGCTGTTGCGTACCGACTCAACCCACTGCTGATTTTTTTCAAATAAAACGGTGAGATGGTGAGGATTGGTGGGCGTTGACATCGCCGACTACTCCGAAGCGCCAGCAGCTTTCAAAAGCTTTTGCGCATTGATGAACGAGGCGTCATCAAGCAGATTGCGTGTTGATTTAGCGGGTACGTCAGACATGATTCCTTTTGGCATGATGAACTCAAGGTAAGAGTTCGCCGTGACGCGCACGTCTGACCCTTCGGGCGCTAAGACAAAGCTGACGACGTCTTTGTATTGCAAGGCGTACTCGTTGTTGATCATGGCGGTGATCAGAGTTTCGCGCTGCGAATCAATCTCGGTGCTTGTGCAGATCACTTCATTTTTATCGGTTTGAATGTTCAGGCGGCTTTTTGAGCAGACACTCATGAGATTATTCTTCACCGTGCTGGCATCAGTATTTTTAAACAGACCAAGGGCCACTCTGGCCGCGGGGGGTTTAGCGGGTTCTGAAGGGGTTGAGCTGCAGCCTGCGAGCGCGAGGCTCGCCAGAAGCGTCAAAGACAGTAGGGGTAGGGTACGCATGCAAGTCACCGTAATGGAACACTCAAGGCGCTCATTATCGCTTGAATCGCCTAGCGGCGTGGCGAACCAAGCGCAGGCGATGTCTGGTTGCGGCTTGCGTTAAAGGCTTTGTCCGCCATCGACAGCAATGGTTTGCCCAGTCACCCAAGACGCGAGGTCGCTGGCTAAAAAGGTGGCAACCGTTGCGATTTCTTCGGGGATACCAAAACGCCCATTCGGGATGCCCGCCAAAATACGCGCGTAGAGATCTGGCTTATCGCGCTTGGCGATATCCCAGGTGCCGCCCTCAAAAAAGATCGAACCGGGGGCAATACAGTTGACGCGAATTTTTTTGCCGGCATAGGACAGCGCTTGCGTTTGAGTGTATTCAATTAAGGCCGCCTTGATGGCGCCATAAGGCGGCGTGCGCACGCTTGCCCCCAGGCCTGAAATTGATGAGATATGCAAAATGCTACCGCCGCGCGCCTCGAGGTAGGGCATGGCTGCGTGGCAGGCTCGCACTGTTGCCATCAAATCGATTTGAATGCTGACGGCCCAGCCTGTTTCGTCATCGGTGCGCCCAAAGCCCGAGGCGTTGTTGACCAAAATGTCGATGCCGCCTAGCGACTTGGCCGAGGCCTCTACCCACTGTTTAATGG
>JABMMM010000194.1 GCA_013205565.1 Alcaligenaceae bacterium
AAAGAAATCAAAAAACCTAATGGGCTTGTGTTGACTACCGGGCCAACAGGGTCAGGTAAGACAACAACATTTAACTTGATCTCGGGTTTGTTTGTACCTGATCAAGGTAAGGTGATGCTCTATAACAAATCATTAACGGGTTTGTCGTCAGACAAAATTAGTCAGCTAGGCTTGGCGCGTTCTTTTCAGATCACCAATCTGTTTAAGGGACTGACGATTTATGAAAATCTTCGTCTATCAGTTCAGGCACGTCACAAGGGACACTTTAATATTTGGCGTGATATCGACTCTTACCAGTCGGTGCATGAGCAAACCGCCGAGCTGATTAAGTATCTGGGCTTAGAGGGCATTGAACACAGCGAAGCGGCCAGCATGTCTTATGGCGGCCAGCGCTTAGTCGATATGGGTATCGCGCTGGGCTGTCATCCAAAAGTCTTACTGCTTGACGAACCGTTAGCGGGGTTGGCCGCAGCCGAACGTGAACGTATTTCTAATCTGATTCAAACGATTCAGCATCACATTCCGGTACTGATTGTTGAGCATGATCTAGATCGTGTCTTAGGATTTTCACAGAATGTGACGGTGATGAACGACGGCAATGTCTTAATGTCAGGGACTCCGGCCGAGGTTCGAAGCGATCTTCGGGTGCAAGAGGTCTATACCGGTAAAGGTACGCCCGCGATACAAGCGCGAACAGCTGCTTCAAGCCGACCCGATGACGTACTGTTGTCCTTTGATAAGATCAACAGTTTTTATGGCAAGAGCCATATTCTGAACGACGCGTCGCTCAATGTGCGTCGGGGTGAAATCGTTGCCTTGCTGGGCCGTAATGGCGCAGGTAAATCGACGCTACTCAAGGCGCTCACGGGGTTGGTCGAACCTGTCGGTGGCGAGATCATGTTTGACGGTCAGAAGATCTCTGGCATGGCTGCGCCTGATATCGCTCGTATCGGTGTCGGCTATGTTCCGCAGGGCCGCGGTTTGTTTGCGGGTATGTCGGTGCGCGATAACTTTGCCTTAGGCAGAATGAACCGAGTCAACCCAGCGATTGGCGGCACTTATTGGACCGAAGAAAAAATCTTCGAATATTTTCCACGCCTGAAGGACCGGATGGATGTTGCGGCCGATTACTTGTCGGGCGGCGAACAGCAAATGGTTGCTGTCGCGCGGGCGTTATCTGGCAATATCAAATTACTTTTGCTCGATGAGCCGTTTGAAGGTCTGGCGCCAGCAGTGATTAACGAACTGTTTATGGTGTTTGACAAGTTACGCGGTGAAGTTTCAATTTTGATCGTCGAACATAATCTTGATCTGGTGCTTGCCCTGTCGGATCGCGTGTTTGCGCTTGAGCGTGGTCAGGTGTTTCATGAAGGCCCTGCGAAAGCGTTGCTAGACGATTTGGATTACCGTAAGAAAATCCTTTGGATGTAATTATTTTTAGAGATCGTCATGGCAGAAGCAATTTCGTTTAGGTTGGATGGGCTACGTGCCCTGGTCACAGCTGGTGCTCAGGGGATTGGGCGTGCGATTACCGAGGCGCTGCTTTTCCAGGGCGCACAGGTGCATGTCTGCGATATTGATGCAGCCGCGTTAAAAGATGTACAGACAGCCTTTCCGCAAGTCACCGCGAGCTTGACTGATATTTCGAACGAGGCGCAGGTGTTAGAGATGTTTGCTGGCATTGAGCAACGTTGGGCTGGTTTGGATATTTTGGTGAACAATGCGGGTGTCGCAGGCCCCACCGCAACGATCGAAGCGACGTCCTTGCAAGACTGGCAGCAGACGATTGACGTGAATCTGACTGGTACGTTTTTATGTGCGCGCAGCGCTGTGCCGCTGATGAAGCCGCACGGTGGCAGTATCGTGAATATTTCTTCAGCGGCAGGGCGGTTTGGGTTTCCGCTGCGCTCGCCGTATTCGGCCTCAAAATTCGGTGTCATTGGTTTGACTGAAACCTGGGCGATGGAGCTTGGCCCGCAGGGCATTCGTGTCAATGCGATTTTGCCGGGTATTGTCGAAGGGCCGCGCCAGGATCGGGTGTTAAGCGCTAAGGCTCAATCCTTTGGGATTACACTAGAACAAATGCGTGCGCGTGCGCTTGAACGGGTGTCGCTTCGAACCACGGTAACCGCGCACGATATCGCCGCACAGATTGTTTTTATTTGCTCGCAAGCGGGTGCGAAGATTTCGGGGCAAAGCCTTTCAGTTGATGGCAATGTCGAAACCCTGGTTCAGTAGCAATTTTTTTAATCACCTTATTGTTGTTCGGAGATCGACGTGCCAAGAAAAGTCATCATTACCTGTGCCGTGACCGGGGCTATCCACACACCAAGTATGTCGCCTTACATTCCTGTAACGGCTCAAGAAATCGCTGATGCAGCCATTGGTGCCGCGCAGGCTGGCGCCGCTATTGTGCACTTGCACGCGCGTGATCCGAAAGACGGTAGTCCTTCGCAAGATCCTGAGTTGTTTAAAAAATTCTTGCCACAGATCAAAGAAAAAAGCGACGTCGTCATCAACTTAACGACAGGCGGTGCTCCGACTATGACGATCGAAGATCGCCTGCGTCCTGCACATTATTTCAAGCCTGAAGTGGCCTCGCTGAATATGGGTTCGATGAACTTTGGTTTGTTTGACATGCTGAAGCGTTTTAAAACGTTCAAGCACGACTGGGAGCCTAAATATTTAGCCGGTAGTGATGATCGCGTCTTTAAAAACACCTTTAAAGATATCGCGCATATTTTGACCTCGTGTAGCGAAAACAATACGCGTTTTGAGATCGAGTGCTATGACATCGGGCACCTCTATACCGCGGCGCACTTTATTGATCGTGGCTTAATCAAAGCGCCGTTCTTAATTCAATCGGTCTTTGGTATCTTGGGCGGCATTGGCCCCCATCCTGAAGACGTTCTGCACATGAAGCGCACGGCAGACCGTTTGTTTGGCAACGATTATCAATGGTCGGTGCTGGGTGCGGGTCGTAACCAAACGCCGATCGCCACGCAATCTGCCACAATGGGTGGTCATGTTCGGGTGGGTCTCGAAGACTCGTTATGGGATGGCCCAGGCGCGCTTGCGAAATCGAATGCCGATCAGGTAACGCGTATGCGCAAGATCATCGAGGGCTTGTCACTCGAAGTCGCCACGCCCGCCGAGGCGCGCGACATCCTGAAGCTTAAAGGGCGCGATAACGTAAATTTCTAAACTCCTATGAACACACTTCGCGGCTGTTGCCTTAGTCTGCTCTTGCTTTTTTTCTCGAGTTGTCAGTTTGCCCATGCCGTTGAGGTGGGGCAAACGATTCGTGTCTCTGGGCTGGTTTCGCTTAGTGGGCAAACGATGACCGCTGAGCAGTTAGCCGGAAAATATTTGATTATTCAAGTGTGGGCCTCTTGGTGCCCCTATTGCCACACGCAAAATCTCAACTTACAAAAACTTGCCCCGCAACTGTCGCCAGATAAGGCCCTTATCGTGGCGCTCTCGGTTGATCGCGACGAATTCAGTGCCCAAAACTATGCCGAGCAACATGCCTTTCCGTTTTTGACCGCTATGATGACGCCAGAGTGGTCGGCAACCCTTGGCAAGCGGCGGGGTATTCCAGAGCTCTATGTCGTGAACCCTCAGGGCAAAGTGGTTCAAAAAGACTTTGGCCTGATGGTCGGTGCCGATCTTTTTGAACTCAAAAAATACGGTCAATAAACAAAGTTTCAGAACAAAAGCAAGCAGTAGGTCGGGCGTCGGGTTGCTGTGAGGCATCTCAGGCGCAGGACTGCATAGCGTTGGGGATATCTGTGTTCCGAGCGCTGGCTGAGTTTACGCGAGCCCCGGATTATTGGCAGCGCCCTTAATGGTTGGCATATTCAGCGGACTTGCTTTGACTGTTTTGATATCTTTCAAGTACGTGGTCATCAAGTCCCATATCGGTTCACCGCCAGCTTGCTTGGCTTCTGCTGAGACAGGGGCCCACCCTGCAACCTTATAGGTGCTATTTGCATCAATGAGCTTGTCGCCCAAGCGCATGTCAGAAATGCGTTTGCCAGCCCCCGCCGTAGGATCAATCGTGTATTGCAATCCACCCACGCGCACCATATCACCACCTTGTTGGTAATAGGGATCAGGGTTAAACAGATTGTCGGCGACATCTTCAAGAATCGTCTTGAGCATTTCGCCTTTCATCATGGTGGTGGTGGTGTAGGGATAGGTAATGGCAGTTTGATCCATCAAGTGTTCGAAGGTAATCGTTTGCCCAGGCAATAAAGATGTACCCCAGCGAAAGCCAGGTGAGAAAGCAATCGGTGCATCTTTGACTGCCATCAAGCCGTCAAGAATCAGTTGATCGAAGCTGCCGTTAAAGTTACCGCGGCGATAAAGCAGGCCTTCAGTGACGGCAAGTGGTTGAGCCAACTTGGTTTCGAACGGACTACGTAATTTTTTGATTAAGGCTGCCATGTCTGGATCGGCGGGCAATAAGTCTGAGAACACCGGCATCAACTTGTAGCGCACATCAGAGACCTTGCCGGCCTTCACATCAACATCTAAAACACCTAAAAACTTTCCGTTCGAGCCGGCGTTGGTGACTAAGGTGACGCCCCCTTTGTTACTGACTTTAATCGGAGCAGGGACGCCATCGTGCGTGTGCCCGCCTAAGATCACGTCAATGCCTTGCACACGACTGGCCATCTTAAGATCAACATCCATGCCATTGTGCGAAAGCAGCACGACGACTTTTGCGCCTTTGCCACGCACCTCGTCGACCACCTTCTGCATGTTTTCTTCTTCGATGCCGAAGGTCCAGTTTTCGACAAAGTAGCGCGGGTTGGCGATGGGCGTGTACGGAAACGCCTGGCCAACAATCGCGACCGAGACGCCATTCATTTCTCTGAGGATATAGGACTCGAAAACCGGATCCCCAAAGTCTGACGTTTTAATGTTTTGCGCTAAAAATGAAACCTTGTTCTTGAAATCTTTTTCTACAATTTCTTTGACACGTTTTTCGCCCAAGGTCATATCCCAGTGCGCCGTCATCACGTCAACGCCCATCGCCAGGCACGCATCGACCATGTCTTGGCCATTTGTCCAAAGCGAGGTGCCAGAGCCTTGCCAGGTATCGCCACCATCGAGAAGCAAAGCCCCAGGGCGCGAAGCTTTTAAGCGTTTGATGAGTGTTGCGAGGTGAGCAAACCCACCGACCTTACCGTAATTTTTTGCTGCCGCTTCAAAGTCGAGATAGGTAAACGCGTAGGCGTCGCGACTGCCCGGTTCGATGCCAAAGGCCTTGAGTAGATGCTCGCCCACCAAATGCGGCGCTTTGCCTAACTGATTGCCAAAGCCCAGATTGACATTGGGTTCACGAAAATAAATGGGGTTGAGCTGGGCATGACAATCGGTAAAGTGCAGCAAGTGCACGTTGCCGAATTTTGGTAAGTCATAAAAGGCATTGGCTGCTGCTTGCGCTGCAGCGGCGCTGGTGCGTAAGGCGAAGCCTCCTGCTGAGGCGACTGCCAGTAACTGCATAAACTCTCTACGATTCATCATGGCCTGCTTTGGTACTGGCTTGAATACTTATTTATTAACAGGAGATTCAGGGTCAAGCAATAACGCCATGACATCTTTAATTTGTTGTTCGGTGAGTAAGTTGAAATGCGCCATGCGCGGCATATTGCTACAGGCGTTATACGCTTTTGAATTGTTGATACGATTCCAGGTGTAGGTCAAAATCGCTTCGCTGGTGCCGCGTGCTTTGCCATAGCCGTTTAAAGACGGACCAATATTGCCGTAAGAGATTTCTTGTTTGCTGATTTGATGGCAGTTGTAGCAGCCACCACCATTCGGTGCTTTCGTGGTGTCTGACCACGTTGCACCTCGGCCGCTCTGCGCAACCGCTTCACCTGCTTTCCAACTGCCTAAATATTTTCCGTCTGCCGGCGGTTTAATTGCCGCCATTGCCTTGGTTTGCTCTTCAATTAACACTTTTTGTGCTGCCGGCGTGTTGCGGACGTCTGGATCTGAGCAGAGCGCTTGGATTGGGTCTTGCTTAAGGCGCTCTAGCCCGGCAATCCCTTGCGCTCTAAAGCCACTATCGAGCATGGCCTCAAACTTTGCGTCAACGGTCTGCGCCTGAGCGCCAAGCGAAAGGCAGGAAAGCAACACGGCAGTTGTGAAATAACGAACGTGTAGAGTGTTCATAAGTGAAATTATCCTGAGCTGTGTTGTTTGACTTAGCGTTTGAGGCCGGGTGTTTGAACGAGACCGCCATCACCTTTGTTTGCCATAAAGATTGACAACGCAATGGTGACATCAGAACCATAAATCGGAAACGGCAAACGTTGCTGTCTGAAGCAATCATTTAGTCGGCGTTGCATGGTCCAGAACTCTCCGCTTGAGACGCGATAGGCTGGCCAAGCGCCCCAACCCAAGGCGGCACCCGCTTGGGTGGTTAAGTCAGGCAGATCTTGCAGGCGAATGCGCTGATTGCTGACTGAGTGACACGAGGCACACGAGAAATCCATCGGGCCACCTTGAAAGAAAAACATCTTTTTACCCAAGGCCACCATTTCTTTTTCTTTTGGGTGCGTGGCAGGCACGTTAATTTTCATGTCTTTTGAATGGGTCACAACATACGCGACGACCGCCTCAACATTTTTGCGTACGCCTTTGGCGAAGGCACCGTTAATGACCTCAGTCTGCTCAATACCTTGCAGGGTCTGCATACAGGTCATCAGACGCGATTCAAGATCTTGCACACGATCAGTATCTTTAAAGTAACGGGGCAGTTGTGCCGAGGCGCCATTAACGACTCCAGGGCCTAAGCCCAGATCGCATTTTTCTAAGGTGGCCTTTTTTGGACCGGCAGCTTGTTTCCAGAGTTCTTCGCCTGCCATTTCATAAAGCTCAGCAGGGTTGCCCTCGGCAATCATTTCGCGATACTTGGCGATTTCATCGCTTGCACTTTGTGAAAATGCCGGCGCTGTGCTCAGAGTCAGCAAGCCTGCTAAAAGAAAG
>JABMMM010000195.1 GCA_013205565.1 Alcaligenaceae bacterium
GTATATTACACGGCGAATGGCACGAGTCAAGAGGCTAAATCGGGATTCAATACAAAAAAATATTCAACTCATAAGATGCCAGTATGTCAAGAGATGAATCAACAAAAATTACCAGCGATGGCCTTCGCTACAAATCAAAAGAGTCTGGCTCACCTTTTGGCGGCTCTGGTTCAATGGGCACCATGAGTTGCTATAAGTGTGGATTGCATAAACCGCGTTCATTGGGCTCATTCCGAAAGCTAGCTGGACAAAATATGTTTTGCTGCAGCGATTGCAATCACCCCAAATGACTAACACCAGTAAATTTCTTGCACGAGATTTTCACCGTCCTTATGTTGCTAGTGCTCTGTATGAGTTCTGCATTTAGCCACAGAATGTATGGCAGCAGTGGTCGTCAAATTGGTAGAGCAGAGGGTTTGCGACGAATGCAACTCATCATTTACTTTTATTTCTTTACGAAGCCGAAATACTTTTGCCAATCTAAGCAGAAAAATCAATTCATGGTGATCCTGTATGACTGACAAAAGGATCATACGTTTTGGAGTTTAGATGGGCATCACTGACCTATACATGCCATAAAAGTTGCCCGCCCCGACTTTGTAATTCCAAGCCAAAGTGCTGGGCATCAGTTAAGACTGTTTTTAGTTTAATAGCTAGGGTATGTACTAGTTGCTGGGGGGCAGTACTTTCCCTGAGAGTCAAAAATCTAAAAGTCTAAATAAGTCATATAGTTTTAAAAAGTAATATTTCATACGACAAATCGACCAAATAATTCAAATACCTTAAAAGTTTCTCCTTTGCGCAAGGTAGCGTTCTACACCATACTAGATGACTGTTTTTCAAACAGAACCATAGGAGACTTTTGATGATTCCACCGCGTTTTGAATACCACGCGCCCAAAACCGTCGGTGAGGCAGTTGCCTTGCTCGGCCAATTGGGCTCCGAGGCCAAGTTGCTGGCTGGCGGCCACAGTTTGCTTCCCATGATGAAGCTTCGTTTTGCTCAGCCCGAACATTTGATCGACATTAACCGCATCCCCGAACTCAGGGGCATCCGCGAAGAGGGTGGCACGATCGTGATCGGCGCTATGACGGTTGAAAACGAGTTGATCAGCTCGCCCATTTTGCAAGCCAAAGTGCCGTTGTTATGCGAAGCTGCCAAGCTGATTGCTGACCCACAGGTGCGCAACCGCGGCACCATCGGCGGCGACATTGCTCACGGCGACCCAGGCAACGATCACCCTGCGCTGTCCCTGGTCATCGAAGCCTCGTTTGTGCTCGAAGGCCCAAAGGGTCGCCGCACCGTGGCCGCCGATGGCTTTTTTCTGGGCACCTACATGACCCAGCTCGAAGAAAACGAGGTCATGTGCGAAATCCGAGTACCCGCTTTTGCGCACGGCACAGGCTACGCCTACGAAAAACTCAAACGCAAAACCGGCGACTGGGCAACCGCCGGTTGCGCCGTGGTCATTCGCAAAAACGGCGACCAAGTCAGCCATGTGCGTATTGGCCTGACCAATGTCGCCCCCACTGCACTGCGCGCTGAAAAAGCCGAAGCGGCTTTGCTGAACAAGCCTTTCAACGCGGCCAACGTCCAAGCCGCTGCGGCTGCAGCCATATCCATTTGTAACCCCGCAGAAGACCTGCGCGGCGACATCGAATACAAAACAGCCATGGCCGGTGAAATGGTCAAACGCGCCCTCAACAAAGCCTGGGCGCTGTGCGCTTAAATTCAAGGAATACACCATGACCAAAAAACTCATCACCGTCTCCGTCAACGGCAAGAAAGAAGAAAAAGCGGTTGAGCCGCGCACACTGCTGATCCACTTTTTGCGCGAAGAACTCAACCTCACAGGCGCGCACATTGGTTGTGAAACCAGCCACTGCGGTGTTTGTACGGTGGACATCGACGGCCAATCGGTCAAGTCCTGCACCCATCTGGCGATTCAGTGCGACGGCTCGGAAGTGCTCACTGTTGAGGGCCTGGCAAACAAAGGCGTGTTGCATGCGGTGCAAGAAGGCTTTTACAA
>JABMMM010000196.1 GCA_013205565.1 Alcaligenaceae bacterium
CCCAATGAAGTTTGGCCGCAGCGAATGGAAACCCGGTGCACTGGCCGTGTTCGAACGCTTTAACGATTATCAGCCGCGCAATGAGCCTACCAACTGGTTTTCAGGCGGCAAAGTCATCAATTTCGATCGTATTGAATGGATCATCATGCCCGATCCAGCCACGGCTTCAGCCGCGCTGCAAAACGGTGAAGTGGATTGGTGGGAAAGCCCGATTTCTGACTTGGTGCCCTTGCTCAAGCGTAATCGCAACATCTCGGTTGATATCGCCGACCCGCTCGGTAATATCGGTTCATTCCGCTTGAATCATTTGCACGCACCCTTTAATGACGTCAGAATCCGTCGCGCCGTGCAAATGGCCGTCAACCAAGAGAACTACATGCGGGCCGTGGTCGGCTCAGATGAAAAACTCTGGAAAAAATGCCCAAGCTTCTTTACTCCTGGCACCGCACTCTATTCAGAGGCCGGTGGCGATATGCTCAAAGGTAATGGCAATATTGAAGGCGCCAAGAAGCTCTTGGCAGAGGCCGGTTACAAAGGTCAGCCTGTCACCTGCTTGGTCGCACAAGATCAGCCCTTCACCAAGGCAATGGGCGAGATCACCGCCGACATCCTGAAAAAGATCGGGATGAACGTTGACTTTGTGGCAACTGACTGGGGTACGGTCGGACAGCGTCGTGCTTCGAAGAACGAGCCTGGCAAAGGCGGATGGGGCATGTTCCATACGTGGCATGCTGGTGCCGATACCGCAACGATTGCCGGTAACGTGGGCGTGCGTGCCAACGGTGACAAGGCCTGGTTCGGTTGGCCAACGAATGCGGATGTCGAGAAAGGTGTCGATGCCTGGTTTGCAGCGCCTAACCTCGAGGCCGAAAAAGCCGCGATTGCAAGCACCAACAAAGCAGCCATGGATCATGTTGTCTACATTCCCACCGGCTTCTTTTACTCGTACCAAGCCTGGCGTAAAAATGTCACCGGTATTGTGGGTGGCCCACTGCCTTGGTTTACAGGCGTAAAAAAGACTTAATCTCTTTGCTTAAGTTTTCGCTCAGCGTGTATCCTTCGATGCTCGCTGAGCGACTTGCTTGACGCCTTAGCTTTTTGCGTAAGGTTCGCTTGGCCTGACGGATTCAAATACATTTATGTTTAGTTATATTCTTAGACGCGTCTTTGCAACCATCCCAGTGATGATGGTTGTGGCGCTTTTTGTGTTTAGCCTGCTTTATATTGCACCGGGTGACCCGGCCGCAGTGATCGCTGGCGATCAGGCGAGCCCTGATGACGTTGAGAAAATTCGTAAAAGTCTGGGTCTTGACAGACCCTTCTTGGTTCGGTTTTCAGAGTGGTTCTTTAGCTTGCTTCAAGGTGACTTGGGCACCTCGATGTTTACCGGCATGCCCGTGCGTGAGTTGATCGCGCAACGCGTTGAACCCACCCTGTCACTGATGGTGATGACGCTGATTATCGCGATTACGATCGCCGTTCCTATTGGCGTCATCGCCGCTTCAAAAGTCGGCACGTGGATCGACCGCGGCATTATGGCGATCTCGGTGGCGGGCTTCTCGATACCGGTGTTTGTGGTGGGTTACTTGCTGGCTTATTTTTTAGCGCTCGAACTCGATTGGTTTCCAGTTCAAGGCTATGTCTCTTTTTCAAAAGGCTTTTGGCCTTGGTTTGAGACGCTCGTGCTGCCCTCCATTGCACTGGGTTTTGTCTATATCGCCCTGATCGCGCGTATCACCCGCGCCACGATGCTTGAAGTGTTGTCGCAAGATTACATACGCACCGCTAAGGCGAAAGGCATGGGACAAGTGGGCATCTTGTTTTTACACGCTTTGAAAAACGCTGCGGTACCGATCGTGACCGTGATCGGAATTGGTATTGCCTTGCTAATCGGTGGCGCCGTCGTCACAGAGAGTGTGTTTGCGATTCCAGGGCTCGGCCGCCTGACGATTGATGCTATTGTGCGGCGCGACTACCCTCTGATTCAGGGTTTGGTGGTCGTGTTCAGCTTTGTCTACGTGCTGGTGAACCTGCTTGTTGACGTAATTTATACCTTAGTTGATCCCAGGATTCGTTACTAATGACTCTCTATGCTGCAGCGCCCGCGCTGCCCGATATTCTGCCCTCCAAGCGTCTGCGCACTGGCTGGACCGGTTTCTTGTTAAGCAACCCAACGATTGCGATTGGTTTGGGGTTGTTGGTTTGTATGCTGTTTTTAGCGTTGGCCGCTCCTTGGTTAGGGACTGTTGATCCGACTGCGCTCGAACCTATCAAACGTAATCGTGAACCCTCGCTTGAATATTGGTTTGGTACCGATGCCTTCGGCCGGGATATCTACTCGCGCGTGCTGTATGGCGCGCGGGTGTCGTTAACGGTTGGTTTTTCGGTGGCCTTGTTGGCGTCTGCCAGCGGGCTGCTGATTGGCTTAGTATCGGGCACGATCCGTCGCGCTGACTCAATCATTATGCGCATCATGGATGGCTTGATGTCGATCCCGCCTATTTTGCTGGCAATTGCGTTGATGGCATTGACTCGTGCCAGCGTCGAGAACGTGATCATCGCCATTACCATCGCCGAGATTCCGCGTGTCTCGCGACTTGTGCGGGGTGTGGTCTTGACTTTGCGCGAGCAACCCTATGTGGATGCCGCAATCTCTTGCGGTTGTCGCACCCCCATGCTTATCTGGCGCCATATCTTGCCCAACACGCTTGCGCCGCTAACAGTGCAAGCAACGTATATCTGCGCCTCGGCAATGATTACCGAATCGATCTTGTCATTTATCGGTGCGGGTGTGCCACCAATCATCCCCTCGTGGGGCAATATTATGGCCGATGGTCGTACGCTGTTTCAGATCAAGCCTTATATTATTTTCTTTCCGGCAGTGTTTTTATCACTGACGGTTTTAGCGGTGAATTTGTTGGGCGACGGCTTTCGCGATGTGCTAGACCCGCGCAAGTCTAAGTCGGCTTAACAGGAGAACTCTTTTGGCACTGCTTGAAGTTGAAAATTTACAAACGCACTTTCGCACTCCTGATGGCGTGAATCGCGCCGTTGATGGCGTGAGCTTTTCAGTGAACGAAGGCGAAACGCTTGCGATCGTTGGTGAGTCGGGTTGTGGCAAGTCGGTGACGGCCATGTCTATTTTGAGATTGATCCCAGAGCCGCCCGGAAAAATCGCCGGTTCGATCCGTTTTATGGATCAAGATCTCTTAACCCTCTCTGAAAAACAAATGCGCTCGATTCGCGGCAATGCGATTTCGATGATTTTTCAAGAGCCAATGACTAGCCTGAATCCTGTTCTGACGATCGGTCGGCAGTTACGCGAAACCTTGTTATTGCATCAGGCGATCAGCAGCCAGCAGGCAAACGCTCGCGCGACCGAGATGCTTGAACTTGTTGGCATTTCAGAAGCGCCGCGCCGTTTAACAGAATATCCTCATCAATTGTCAGGCGGCATGCGCCAGCGCGTCATGATCGCGATGGCGCTGGCCTGTAATCCACGTTTATTGATCGCCGATGAGCCGACCACGGCTTTGGATGTCACGATTCAAGCGCAGATTCTGGACTTGATGGCGGATCTTAAAAATAAGATTGGCGCGGCGATTGTTTTGATCACGCATGATCTGGGTGTGGTGGCCGAAGTCGCCGAGCGTGTGATGGTGATGTACGCGGGTCGCAAGGTTGAAGAGGCGCCTGTCGGTGAATTATTTGCCCATCCCCTGCATCCGTACACGCAGGGTCTGTTGGGTGCGGTGCCTAAACTAGGTGCATCTTTGCAGGGTCATACTTCGCGCTTAAAAGAAATTCCGGGTCTGGTGCCAAGCTTGAAGCAAAAGATAAAAGGCTGCGTCTTCGCGTCGCGTTGCCCGTTGGCAAAAGAGCCTTGCCACGAGATCGCGCCTGCGATGCAAAATAAGGGACAAGGCCATTTGGTTGCCTGTCACTTTGCGGGCGAACTGGCCTTTGCTAATGAATAACCTAAGTGATCCTGCTGCGATGTCTAAGACTGAAAATCCTGTACTGCTTGAAGTCCGTCACCTGCAAAAATTCTTTCCAATTAAAACGGGTCTGTTTAGCAGGGTGAGCGGGCACGTGCACGCGGTGGATGATGTGTCGTTTTCAATTCGCAAAGGCGAAACGCTTGCCCTAGTCGGTGAGTCGGGTTGCGGGAAGTCGACGGTAGGTCGCTCGATCTTGCGTTTGTTTGATTTGACTGCGGGCGAGGTTTGGTTGGATGGCGTTCGCATCGATTCGTTAAGCGCCAGTACTTTGCGTCCGCTGCGCAAACGCATACAAGTTATTTTTCAAGATCCCTTTTCCAGTCTGAACCCCAGAATGCGGGTGCACGATATTATTGCCGAGCCGATTCGTAACTTTGGTTTAGCGCAGTCTGAGGCCGAGGTCACCGACCGCGTCGCTAAGCTTTTAGAAAAAGTCCGTTTAAGCAAAGACGCCGGCGGGCGTTGGCCCCATGAGTTTTCAGGAGGTCAGCGTCAACGTATTTGCATCGCACGTGCGCTGGCCGCTGAGCCTGATCTGATTATTTGTGACGAAGCCGTATCGGCGCTCGATGTTTCGGTGAAGGCGCAGATCGTCAATCTGTTGCAAGACCTACAAAAAGAACTTGGTTTGGCTTTGCTGTTTATTAGCCATGACTTGGCCATTGTTGAGCACATGACCCACCGCGTTGCGGTCATGTATCTCGGCAAAATCGTTGAGCTCGCAGAGCGTCGCGAGTTATTCTCAGCGCCTTTGCATCCCTACACCAAGGCCTTGTTGTCTGCCGTGCCAGTGCCGGATCCGCAGAAAAAAACTCAGCGTACGGTGCTGCAGGGCGATGTGCCTAGCCCGATTAAGCGACCAAGTGGCTGTCATTTTCATACCCGCTGCCCGGTCGCGCTCGAGCGTTGCAAAACTGAGGCCCCAGCACAAACCGTGCTGGGTTCTGGGCGAATGGTGAGTTGCCACCTGCTCGCGGTTTAGTCTATTTAGGCGCGTGCTTGGCCAAGAATGTGCGAATGTGCGCAACCGCTTGCGGGACTAGGCTTGTGGGTTGCTTCCAGGGGTAAATGCTGACCTCTGCGCCCGGACACAAGTCAACGACCTCTTTGGCAACGGCGTACGGGTGATGCACGCTGTCATCTGGCAACACCAAGGTTGGCGTACTGCACTTACGCACAAAATCGCGATCTACCGTAAAGACAAAGTCGCTTCGGTTGGTGTACATGTTGGTTAAAAACGCATGCGCCATCTCTAGGGTGACCGCAGGGCGCTGCAAGCAAAGCGCGGGGGCCCACTCTTTCATGTTGCCATCGCGAAAGAGCCCAGGCATCTCTGGCCGAAAGCCGCTAGGCTGCGCGTGAATCGCTGCAACCACACGACCGGGCGCGCGCTTTAGCAGGTTCCAGATGTAAGGGCCGCCAATACAAAAGCCCATCACCAAGAACTTATCGATGCCAAGGTGATCCATTAAGCCCAGCTGATCGTCGGTGTAGGCGTCCCAAGGACGATCGATTTCGAGTGGCCCTGATGAGTAGCCCCGATTGGCGTGGCGCGAATCAGCGATGATGCAACGATAGCTGCCCCG
>JABMMM010000197.1 GCA_013205565.1 Alcaligenaceae bacterium
CGACGAAGAGCGTTGACTCGGCGGGTAAGGTCCTGATCTGGCTGGTCTTGCCAACGCCAGCTGGGCCGACAAGCGCAATCTTGGCGCTGTGGCGCTCTTTGAGCCGTTCTTCGGCTGAGATGATGGGCAGCATTATTGGTCTCCCTGACTATCGGTGAGTGCAAGCCGAAAATCTGGCTTGCCGGTTTTAAGCGTGCGTGCCGGTGTGAACGTGCTCCTGAACACTTCCGGCCAAGCGTTGAATTTCGTTTCGCTGACCCGGTATTTAATTTCCACGTACTGCGTTGGATCCTCACCACTGGCGGTGATGCGGCGGACAATGTCGGTCATCTTTTTTTGATCCCACTCGATCTTTTTAGGCAAATCTGCAGTGATACGAACGCGGCCGTCGTCAAAATGCACGACACCGGTGTCCTTGCCTGCGGCTAAGCGAAGGATCTGGGCCCGCTGGGCGTACTTTGTATCTACGGCGCTATCGATGTGCTCAGCGATTGCTTTTGCCTTGGTGAGCCGATCAGCCGCTTCATTTTTAAGTTCAAACAGTGCGCAGCTTGAGTAAGCGGAGAGGTCGACCAAGGGAATGGTCAGAAGGTGGTCGAGGGTGAGCGTCGTCATGCTGCACCTCCGGATACTTCGCGCTCTGAGGTGCTTTTGCGCAGACTCTCAGCCTCAAAGGCCTTGACGTCTTCGATGCGGTAACGAACCTGGCCTTTAAGCTTAAGAAAGACAGGACCAATACCCTCACAGCGCCAGCGCTCTAAAGTGCCTTCGCTAAGGTCCCAGCGCTCTGCCAGCTGTCGCTGGTTCAGGTGCCGGATAACCTGATCTGATGTTTGCAATTGAATCTCCTTGATGGTGAAAAGGCTCTGATTCAGGGCAGTTAGGTAACTGCGCTAACCATTGCAAACAGTTTGTCAAGGCAGGTTCTGCAACACGTTCGGCAGATTCGGCAAAAGGATTCGGCAGTTTGAAATCAAGCGAAATAAATGCAAAAAACCCGGTCTCCTAGGGGCAGGAGCCGGGTTTTAGGTGGTGTTAAGGGACCTTGTTACCTGACGAAGAAATCGCCTTTGCGCTTGGCCATTTGACTAACTACGTGCAAAAAATTCATCAACCAAAGCAGTTTTTATTTACATAGGGCCGTATAAATTATTATCACGACGAAACCGATCAAAAAATTGAAAAAACTTAGTTGGGCTAAACCAAGATTTCTCCTGCAGATGAGCCATCCAGCTGATCAAGGCTTCAGGGGATTTTACAATTCTGTCGATTTGAATTTCGTAATCAAAGTTGTGACCTTCTGCATCAATGCTAATAAAAGACCACTCGCCTGTGCTTGCGTTGCATACAAGAGATCCGTCCGAGAGGAGGATTTGCTCATTGGTACGTTCACATTTTGCAGTTTTGAGTTTCAATTTTCTTTCCTTAATTATCTAACCCAGGTTGAATTTTCGTCGTGCTTCTAAAATAATTCGATGCGCATGTGGCGAAACGATAGCAGTTGGCACGCCGCCGTTGTTCAATGTCACGCTTTCAGACCAATTGCAGCCATCTTGATCAGGTAACTGCAATGGGATTATTCCTTTTATCTCGCAGAGTTGGCAATCTTCTTGTTTGCGCAACTCGTTTGTCATCCAGTCGGTGAGCTCTTGGGCTGTAACTAATGATCTGTTTATCAAATCCATCTCCTAATAAAAACTTAAAAAATATTGCGTTACATTTCTTCACAACCAGTCTTGATCTTCATCCGCAATAACAAGTTCATAGACCTTTTCGCCGGGCACATATTTCACAAAGGCTTTGTAGACCTCCTTGTTTCGGCCGAAGAATTTTATCGGCTGAAAAGGAAACGCCTCTGACCCGCAACGTTCGCCAAGCACATTTCGCTCTAAGCGATGCGCATGCGCGTCAATAAGGCTGAGCAGCATATTTTTTTGCATTCCCTCTAATTCGTATTTAATGCCGCCCACGAAGGCCCAGCCTTTCTCTTGTACTAGCCGCAAGGATGTCGTGGGCAAAGGTTCCTCTTTTGGCGGCAAGGCTTGTGAGCCAGAGCGCTCAGTAAAGAATAAGAAACGACTTTGCGATAAGCGTGCAAGGCTTGATAACTTCGCAACGTTATAGCCCGTCAGGGGTGACCCGTCTGGTAACGGCAAATCGCTACTGGTGATAATTCTGGCCGTTTGTGAAGCATGATCCATTCGAAGCTGATCAAGCAATCGTTTTGCTACAGCAGGATCATTGAGGTGCCTCGCAAAATACCAGGTGATTGGTTTGCCACGGATTTTTTCTGAGATACCTAGTCGCCATACCTTTAACGGTACGATCAGTTTTGAGGAGGAGGGGGAGAGGTCAAGGCTGATACCCAGAAGGGTGATGAGGTGGTTGAAATTGACCTTATAAGTTCTTTGAAGCTCGTGCCCTGTATCGACGTCGCCACACTCATCACAACGGATACGAATTTTCTTGCTACCGATCTCGCGTAATATTTTTGCTACTTCAACGCCGCACTCAGGACAGGTCACCCAGCTCAAAGTTGGACCAAGAACAAGCACTCTTTCTTTTAAAAGCTGTTGACCAGCGACTTCATGTTCGTCGCAAAGTAGCGCTTTGCCATTAATCTCAGCCTTGCCAGATTCCATCAACTGGCACAGTAATTCAGTCGCCAGTATTTGCGAGGCACTCATGCCTGGCCCTCATCACCGTCAATAACGTTGAGCGCTCTTAAGACTGTTAACGCAATCGTTTGATTCGTTGAGGAAAGATTTTTAATGGTTGAAGATCCGGTCGAGTAAAGGCTAAAGCTGAACGATTTATTTTTTTGACCAGGCGCAGTGCTCATAAAAACTACGACCGATCCAGCATCCAGGTTGTATTCGGTTTCAAAGGAGTGGTGAATTTTCAGGGTGTCGAGGCCAAGCTTGATCGCATCATCCTGATCTTTATCAGGTGAGGCCTCAATTTGAAAGGCTACGCCAGTGGTACTTTTGGGTGAGAAACGCGCACGTCTTAACCGAATCTTTTCAATGCCATGGCTGGACCAGTCTTCAAAAGGCTCGAGCATGCCATCACGCAATTCATTGAGTTTGTATCTTTTTTTCTCAATTTCCTCCGGCTTGATTTCCTGACCAACCAAATGTTTGCCAAACAACTCAAGAACAGCAGCGTGGTTCTTGGCACCGCCCTTCACCACACTCTCAATCACGCCGGTGGCCGGTTGATAGACGAGCGCTGTTTCCAGAGCGATACGAGTCGTCATTTTTTTGAAACTGTTTTCAGAAAAATGAGCCAGTGCGGTCACCGGCCCTTCGACATAAATTGTGAGCTGAATGCTCTGGTCAGACGCGTGATGACTTAATTCGACATGGCTGCTTTTTCCACCGCCAACCTTTTCGTAAAGTTTTGCTACTTCGTGGCTGAATTTTTCAAGCTTGTCGCGTTCATCGGGGATCTCAAGGGATGCCTGAATCCGATGCTTTTTCCAATACTTACCGTCTGCTTTAGCCTGGAAGGCGAGATGCAATTCAACATCGCGAAATATTTGTGGGTGATAGGTTAAAACCCACAAAGCCTTTTCGCGTGCATCGCGATTGGCGAACTCACTAACAAAGTTTTGCTCGGGCAGACTCGCGGCCAGAAACTCGTTAATCGCCAGCTCATTTGACATCATGTGTGCCCGACGCAAATCGTCTTGCCACAAATGCAACTTGTGCTCCAAGTCCTCTCGGTCTTTCGAAGAAAGCGCTGCATCAGACAGCGAGTCTTGTTTGACGGTCAGAGCCTCTGTGAGCAAGCGGGGCAGCGAATCCTCCGGTTGCTCCC
>JABMMM010000198.1 GCA_013205565.1 Alcaligenaceae bacterium
CCATAGATGCGTTTGCCCACAAGGGTTTCAAGATCGACCCCATCAATCAAATCCACAGGATCAAGCGTGTTCCCTTTTGACTTGCTCATCTTCTGGCCTTCTGCATCGCGAATCAAACCGTGCACGTACACGTGTTTAAACGGGACTTGGCCAGTCAGGTGCGTAGTCATCATGACCATGCGTGCGACCCAAAAAAAGATGATGTCAAAACCAGTGACCAATACGCTTGAAGGCAAATAGCAGGCGTAATCGACGGTTTGTTGTGGCCAGCCCATGGTCGTGAAGGGAACGAGCGCAGACGAAAACCAAGTGTCGAGCACATCAGGATCGCGTGTCAGTGGGCCACTGACGCCGGCGGCTTTGGCCTGACTGAGCGCTTCAGCCTCGGTGTGGGCGACAAAAACCTGACCATCTTCTGCGTACCAGGCGGGAATCTGATGGCCCCACCATAATTGACGCGAAATGCACCAGTCTTGAATGTTTTCAAGCCATTGGTTGTAGGTGGTTGTCCAGTTAGAGGGAAAGAACTGTACATCGCCTTTTGCAACCACCTCGAGTGCGACTTCGGTAATGCTTTTGCCTGGATGTAAGGTGTCAGCGGGTGCGGGCTGACTCATGGCAACAAACCACTGATCGGTCAGCATCGGTTCAAGCACAGCACCACTGCGATCGCCCCGCGGCTGCATCATTTTATGGCCATCGACCTTGACTAAAAAACCTTGCTGCTTGAGCTCTGCGACGACGGCAGTACGTGCGGCGAACCGATCCATACCGATGAATTGGCTAGGGGCTTGCTCGTTGACTTTAGCGTCAAGGGTAAAGATGACAATCAAGGGTAGGTCG
Organism: Alcaligenaceae bacterium; assembly: GCA_013205565.1. Taxonomy (GTDB): domain Bacteria; phylum Pseudomonadota; class Gammaproteobacteria; order Burkholderiales; family Burkholderiaceae_B; genus Zwartia. The sequence goes on from JABMMM010000198.1 coordinate 844, forward strand.
TGTCGCAGGGCGCAGGCATAATCGTTAAAGTCGTGAGCGCCTGTGATTTTGACGCAGCCAGTACCAAAGGCTTGATCGACAAAGCTGTCGGCAATGATTGGAATCTGACGGTGACATAAAGGTAGGTCGACCATCTTCCCGATAAGGTGCTGGTAACGCGCGTCGTCGGGGTGCACGCACAGCGCGCCATCGGCCAGCATGGTCTCGGGGCGAGTGGTGGCGATGGTCATGCCCGCCAGCGTTTGCACGGTGCCGTCAGGCTGCGTCACGGTTTGCGGACCATCAACAAACGGATATTGAATATGCCACAGATGCCCGTCGGTTTCGACTGCTTGTACTTCAAGGTCAGAAACGGCAGTCATCAGTTTGGGATCCCAGTTCACCAAACGTTTACCGCGATAAATCAGACCTTGCTTGTGCAGACGCACAAAGGTTTCGATGACGCCCTCTGACATTTGAGCGTCCATCGTGAAGTATTCACGCGGCCAGTCAGCCGAGGCACCCAAGCGTCGCACTTGGCTGGTAATGGTGTTGCCAGAGACTTCTTTCCATTCCCAGACCTTTTTAATGAAATTTTCACGGCCCAGGTCGTGGCGCGATAGTTTTTGTGCATCGAGTTGGCGCTCAACCACAATTTGGGTGGCGATGCCTGCGTGATCGGTACCTGGCACAAAGACGGTGTCGCACCCAAGCATGCGATGGTAGCGAATCAGCCCGTCCATGATGGTTTGATTAAAGGCGTGCCCCATGTGCAGTGTGCCCGTCACATTGGGGGGCGGAAACTGAATCGCATAGGCAGGAGCGGACGCCTGTTCAGCTACCCGCGCTCCGGTTTGCGCGCCAGAGATAACTGCTGCGTTAACTTGAACGTGCTGACCAGCGGCAAAATAGCCTCGGCGCTCCCATTCGGGATACCAACGGGCTTCGATCTCGGCCGGTTCGAAGCTTTTTGAGAGATCCACGTCGGGCAGTGGGTTGGGCTGGGTCATAGGGGTTCCGCAGGGGTTGGGCAAGGCGGTGCACCTGCCTTCAGGCGCGCACAGATTCGGTGCAAGCCCACTATTTTAGAATGTTGTCGGGTTTAGTGCCGTGCTAAAATATTGGGTTAGGGTAGATATAAGCAAAGTCCCTGTTTTTATTGAGATTTATTGGAGTTTTACATGTCAGTCGAACGTACACTATCGATTATTAAGCCCGATGCCGTCGCAAAAAACGTGATCGGTCAAATTGTTGCCCGCTTTGAAGCCAAAGGCCTCAAAGTCATTGCTGCACGCCTTCTGCAATTGTCGCGCGCCGATGCCGAGCGGTTTTACGCTGTGCACAGTGCTCGCCCGTTCTTTAAAGATCTGGTCGACTTCATGATCTCAGGTCCTGTTTTTGTGCAAGCCCTTGAAGGCGAAAACGCCATTCAAACCAATCGCGATCTGATGGGTGCCACGGATCCTAAAAAAGCAGAAAAAGGTACGATTCGTGCTGATTTTGCCGACAGTATCGACGCTAACGCGGTGCATGGCTCTGACGCGCCTGAAACCGCGCAGGTCGAAATTTCGTTTTTCTTTCCAGAAATCAACATCCACAGCCGTTAATTCGGCTGATTGAAAAGTGGCTTGCTCTGCATGCAACCTGAACCGATCAATTTGCTTGGGCTTGATGCTCCGGCACTGACCCAATTAGTGGGACAGTGGGGGGGCAAGCCGTTTCGCGCCCGGCAACTGCAAAAATGGGTGCACCAACGCAATACTAGCCAATTTGACGCCATGACCGATCTGGCGCGCGATTTTCGCGCCCAGCTGTCTGCCCAGTGTGTGGTGCAACCGCCCACTGTGCTGACGCAGCAACGTTCGACTGACGGTACACGCAAGTGGTTGTTTGATGTTGGGCAAGGTAACGCAATCGAAGCGGTCTTTATTCCTGAAGATGATCGCGGCACACTGTGCATCTCTAGCCAGGCAGGGTGCAATGTCGGCTGCCGGTTCTGCTCAACGGGACATCAGGGCTTTAACCGAAATCTCACGGCTGCCGAAATCATTGGGCAATTGTGGTGGGCTCGGCACGAATTGTTAAAAGATATTGACGACTCCCGTTTAGCGGGCGCCGATCAGGCTGCAAATACGCGCGTGATCAGCAATGTCGTCATGATGGGGATGGGCGAACCTCTGCTCAACTATGAACCGGTTTTGACGGCGTTGCGGTTAATGCTGGATGACAACGCGTATGGGCTATCGCGACGCCGCGTCACCGTGTCTACCTCGGGTGTCGTACCGATGATTGACCGTCTGGCAAAAGATTGCCCGGTGGCACTTGCAGTTTCTCTGCACGCGCCCAACGATGCTTTGCGCGACCAGCTAGTGCCCCTTAACAAAAAATATCCACTCTCTGAACTGTTCGCTGCTTGCGAACGTTACCTTGAGTTCGCGCCGCGAGACTTCATCACTTTCGAATATGTGATGCTAGACGGCGTGAACGACTCTGACCAGCACGCGCGCGAACTCATACAACTCGTGCGGCGTATTCATTGCAAACTTAATCTGATTCCCTTTAATCCTTTTCCTGCTTCGGGGTTAAAGCGATCAACGGCGGCTCGCATTAAAAGTTTTTCGCAGGCTTTAAATGAGGCCGGCATTGTTACCACCGTACGCAAAACGCGCGGCGACGATATCGATGCCGCTTGCGGACAATTGGCGGGTGAAGTGCAAGACCGCACCCGTCTAAGCGAAAAAATGGCCTTGAAACGATCGATTCCGATAAAAGAGGTTCGGGTATGAGTGCTGTTGAATTCAAAAATCCTTTGCATACAGAATCAGTTCCTGTTCAAAACGAACTGATTATTTCGGCTGGATCGCTTCGAGCCCTGCGGGTCTCTAAGGGGCTCTCACTACAAGACGTTGAGTTGCGCCTGAAGTATCCGGCGCGCCTGATCGATGCGCTCGAGTCTGAGCGTTTTGAAAGTCTGCCTCGAGGCTTGCCGCTAAAAGGTTTGATCAAAAATTACGCCAAATTATTGGAAGTTGATGCAAAGCCCCTAGAGGCAATGCTCGAGCCTTACATTGGACAGGTGCAAGGCGGCATCGCCGAGCACACTTCAACCCGAGGCCTGGGTTCGCATGAAATCGAGCTCGCACAAAATGGTTCTGTGGTTTGGGTCGTCTTGATTCTGATCCTAGTTCTGGTGGCGGCGGGCGTTGGAGTCTGGCAAGGCCTGGTGCCGGCGAACTGGTTGCCGGCCTGGCTCGGAACGTTTGTAAAATGAACGAGCCTGTCAGCGCCTCTGTCAGCGCTTCTTTGACGCATGCCAGTGTAGTGCCTCAGTCCACCGGCGTTTTGGTGGGTTCACTGACGCGTCAGCAGACTCGGCTTGTGCCGATAGAATGGGCTGGCAAAGTGTTAGCCATTGGCGGACAGGCACCGGTTTTGGTGCAGTCGATGACCAACACCGACACGGCCGACGCTGTCGCGACGGCGATTCAAGTCAAAGAGTTGGCGCTTGCAGGCTCTGAAATCGTACGTATTACGGTGAACACGCCCGAAGCGGCAAAAGAAGTCGCAGCAATTCGTGAACACCTTGACCGCATGGGCGTCTCAGTGCCTCTGGTTGGTGATTTTCACTATAACGGTCACAAGCTGCTCACGCAGTTTCCTGAGTGCGCTCAGGCTCTATCGAAGTATCGGATTAATCCGGGCAACATGGGTGGTGGTAAACGGCGCGACGATAATTTTGCGCAAATGATCGAAGTCGCGTGTCGATACAAAAAACCGGTGCGTATTGGCGTGAATTGGGGCAGCCTGGATCACGAATTGTTGGCACGCATGATGGACGACAACAGCAAGCAGGCTGCACCGCGCAACGCACAGGCTGTGATGCGCGATGCGTTGGTGGTGTCTGCGATCAGCAACGCGCAGCGCGCTGAAGAGCTTGGCCTCGATCCGAACGCGATTATTTTGTCTTGCAAAGTCAGTCACGTTCAGGATTTGATTGCGGTGTATCGGGATTTGGCCGCGCGTTGCGATTATCCTCTGCACCTCGGTTTAACTGAAGCGGGCATGGGTAGCAAAGGGATTGTGGCCTCGACTGCGGCTTTGAGTGTATTGCTCCAAGAAGGAATCGGCGACACGATTCGAATTTCGCTCACGCCTGAGCCAGGCGGAGACCGCAAGCGCGAAGTGGTTGTCGCGCAAGAGATTTTGCAAACGATGGGGTTGCGCGCGTTTACGCCAATGGTGATCGCCTGCCCAGGCTGTGGTCGCACCAGCAGCACCGTGTTTCAAGAACTGGCTGATCGGATTCAGACTTACCTGCGCGAGCAAATGCCTATCTGGAAAACTCAGTACCCAGGCGTCGAGTCCATGAACGTTGCAGTAATGGGATGCGTGGTAAACGGTCCTGGCGAAAGTCGGCACGCCGATCTCGGCATTAGCCTACCCGGCACGGGTGAGGTACCTGCAGCGCCAGTCTTTGTTGACGGGCAGCGAACCGTCACCCTCAAAGGTGAGCATATTGCCCAAGAGTTTCAAGCCATTGTTCAAGAGTACGTTGCACGTCGCTACGGTACGAAAGCCCTCTAAAGTTAAGACATGACCCAAGCTTTCTCAAAAGTCACCGCAATTCGCGGTATGAATGATGCCTTGCCCGGTGCCTCGGCGCGCTGGGAACAGCTCGAAGAGATCGTGCGTAATTGGCTGCAGGCTTATGGCTACCGTAATATGCGTGCTCCGATCCTCGAGCACACGCGTTTGTTTACGCGCGGTATCGGCGAAGTCACTGACATTGTTGAAAAAGAAATGTATACCTTTACCGATTCGCTCAATGGCGAGTCGTTGACGCTGCGCCCCGAATTCACCGCTGGCATGGTGCGCGCGGCAATCGAACACAATCTTTTGTACGACCGGCCTCAACGTGTCTATGCGCTGGGTCCAGTGTTTCGTCACGAACGCCCGCAACGTGGTCGCTATCGGCAGTTTCATCAAATTGACGTCGAGGCCTTGGGGTTGGCTGGGCCCGATATCGACGCTGAACTCATTGTGATGTCCGCCAGACTTTGGAAGCGTTTGGGGATTACCGACGTTGAGCTAGAAATCAACTCGTTAGGGCAAGGAGACGAACGCGCCGCCCATCGTGCTGCGTTGATTACTCACCTTGAACAGTACAAAGACATTTTGGACGAAGACGGGTTACGACGGCTTTACACCAACCCCCTTCGGGTGCTCGATACTAAAAATCCAGCTCTGCAGGCGATGGCCGACGCCGCCCCTAAGCTTTTTGACTTTTTGGGCGAAGCTTCGCGCACGCATTTTGATGCAGTGTGCGCGCGGCTGACCGATGCGGGCGTGAGCTATCGTTTGAACCCGCGCATGGTGCGCGGACTGGATTATTACAACCTGACTGTGTTTGAGTGGGTGACCCATAAGCTCGGGGCGCAAGCCACGGTGTGTGGCGGCGGGCGCTATGATGGTCTAATAGAACTCTTAGGCGGCAAATCTGCGCCCGCAGTGGGCTTTGCGATCGGGGTAGAACGCTTACTTGATCTGTGGAGCCAATATCAGCCTGAAATCTTGAGCCCCGAATGTGACGTTTATATCGTGCATCAAGGCGATGATGCGCAGCGCCGGGCGGCGGTATTAGCCGAGACGATGCGCGATGCTGGTATTTCGGTGATTGTGCACGCAGGCGCTGCGAGTTTTAAATCGCAGTTCAAACGGGCCGATGCAAGCGCCGCCGCCATCGCGGTTATTCTTGCAGCAGACGAGCTCGCCGATGGGGTTGCCTCAGTCAAGCTGTTGCGCGTGGCGCAGCAAACCCCTGATACCGCGCAGTTGCGCATACCGCTCGACGATTTAGTGGCATTTTTGAAAGACAAGGTTAAATAAGCATGGCATACAATCTCGACGAACAAGACCAACTCGATCAACTACGCGCCTGGTGGGCAAAATACGGCACCGCTGTGCTCACGGCCTTGATCGTGGTGCTGGCTGTACTGGGTGGCTGGCGTGGTTGGCAGTGGTATCAAACGAGCCAGGCCACCCAAGCGCGTGGCTACTTTGAGGCTCTCGAAGACGCTAGTCGTCAGTCGGGTGACGAAGCAAGCGCGCGCATCAGCGCGGCGATGCAAACCTTGCGTACGGATTTCGCCGCAACGGATTACGCGGCTCGCGGTGCCTTGGTGGCGGCGACCGCGTTAGCGGCGCGTAATGACTTGGCAGCTGCGCGTCAGCAGCTAGAGTGGCTGACACAGACTAAGAATACAACGCTGTTGCCCGTTGCGAAACTTCGTTTGGCTGGTATTTTGCTTGAGCAAAAAGAATTCGATGCGGCCTTGACCCAACTCAATGAGCCTCCAGCAGCCTTCGCGGGTCTGTATGCCGACCGCAGGGGCGACGTGTTGTCGGCCCAGGGTAAAACTGCTGGTGCGCGCGAAGCCTGGACGCAAGCCCTTGAGGCCTTAGGCGCTACAAGTCCTTTAACCCCCGTCGTCAAGCTCAAACTTGATGCACTCGGAGCATAGCGATGTTTTTTCTGTTTAATGCCAAGCTGCCACGCTTGTTATGGTTGTCTGTCACGTTGTTGTCACTGTCGGGTTGTGCACTGCTGACCGGTGACGACGGACGCTATAAGCCTTCGCCACTCACCGAATACAGGCCTGGCTTGTCGGCGCGCATTGCCTGGAAAGCACAGCTAGGAAAAGGCTCAGGAATTGGCTTTTTACCCGCAGTGGTGGGCTCGGTTGTTTATGCAGCGACCAGTGATGGGGTGGTCGGCAAATATGACCTGAATTCTGGCACTGCGGTCTGGACGGCCAAGGTAGATAAAAAACTATCGGCGGGCGTTGGGAGCGATGGCAAAATTACTGTGGTCGTGACCGCTGACGCGATGGTGGTGGCATTTGATGAAAGTGGTCAAATCAAATGGCGCTCGAAGGCCTCAAGCGAAGTATCCGTGCCGCCAGTTGTGGGCGCAGGAGTTGTTGTGGTGCGCAGCGGCGATTACCGTGTACAGGCGTTTAACGCCGAAACGGGCGAACGTATCTGGAGCGTGCAACGTCCGGGTCCGGCGCTGGCCTTGCGCGCACCTGCACGCATGCTGCTGCTCGAGGGGTTGGTGATCAGCGCAATACCGGGCGGCAAATTGATTGCCATCAATGCGGTGTCTGGCGACGTGCAGTGGGAAGGTACGGTTGCCTTGCCAAAAGGTTCGACCGATCTTGAACGAGTGAACGACGTCGTAGGCCTGCCCGCGTTATCAGGCTCGCTCCTGTGCGCAGTCGCCTTTCAAGGGCGCGTCATTTGCTTTGACATCACAGCGGGCGGTCGCACGGTCTGGAGTAAAGATTTTTCAAGTACGGTGGGAATGACCATTGATGCGACACAAGTGTATGTGCCGAACGAACGTGATGCCGTATCGGCGTTTTCGCTAAAAAATGGCGGCCTGGCTTGGCGCCAAGACGCGTTGCGTAATCGTAAGCTGACAAGCCCGGCGGCCGTGCCAGGTGGTGTCGCTGTCGGAGATCTTGAGGGCTTCGTTCATTTCTTGTCGCCAGTTGATGGTCAGTTGCTCGCTCGAATTTCTGTGGGTGGTGGTGCCATTCAGGCACCCCTGCTCTCGACTCCTCAGGGGGTTTTGGTTCAGTCGGGCGATGGCTTGCTCGTGATGATTGGGCTGAATTAATCCGTGCCACTTAAACCTGTCGTCGCCTTGGTTGGACGTCCAAACGTCGGTAAATCAACGCTCTTTAATCGCCTGACGCGCTCGCGCGCAGCTTTGGTTGCAGACTTTTCGGGGCTGACTCGAGACCGTCACTACGGCGAAGGTCGCGTTGGCGACAAACCTTTTATTGTTGTGGATACTGGCGGTTTTGAGCCCGTTGCTAAAACCGGCATTTTGCACCAGATGGCGCGTCAGACTAAGCAGGCAATCGCAGAAGCGGATGTTGTGATTTTTTTGGTCGATGCGCGTGCCGGCTTAAACGCACACGATCATGATATTGGGCGTCTGTTACGCAAACTTGGTCAGCGCGCGGTATTGTGCGTGAACAAAGCCGAGGGGATGGCGCACGGTAGCGCCATCGCAGAGTTTCACGAGCTCGGTCTGGGCCAGCCTTATGCGATTTCGGCAGCGCATGGGGATGGTATTGCCGATCTGATTGAGCATGCGCTTGAAGGTCTGGGCCAAGAGCCGGTAACCGAAGACTTCGATGCGGATGATGCAGAGCCTAGCGCCGAAGCTGTCAAAAGTGATTTCTTCGAACCCG
>JABMMM010000199.1 GCA_013205565.1 Alcaligenaceae bacterium
CAGATTCGTCAGTTGGCGGGTATGCGTGGTTTGATGGCCAAGCCTGATGGCTCGATCATCGAAACGCCAATTACGGCTAATTTCCGCGAAGGTTTGAACGTACTTCAGTACTTCATCTCAACGCACGGCGCGCGTAAAGGCCTGGCTGATACCGCTCTGAAAACAGCAAACTCTGGTTACCTGACACGCCGTCTGGTCGATGTGACGCAAGACTTGGTCATTACTATCAGCGATTGTGGCACAACGGCCGGCTACACCATGAAGGCGTTGGTCGAGGGCGGCGAAGTCATCGAGCCCTTGCGCGAGCGGATTTTGGGCCGTGTGGCAGCTGTTGACATTGTGAACCCTGACACGCAAGAAACCGCGATTCACCAAGGTACCTTGTTAGACGAAGATCTGGTTGAATACATCGACAAGCTCGGCGTTGACGAGGTGCGTGTGCGTACGCCACTGACGTGCGAAACACGTCACGGTCTGTGCGCACACTGCTACGGGCGCGATCTGGGTCGTGGCTACCTGGTAAACGTGGGTGAAGCGGTTGGCGTCATCGCCGCTCAATCCATTGGTGAACCCGGCACACAGTTAACAATGCGTACCTTCCACATTGGCGGTGCGGCCTCTCGCTCGGCCATGGCCAGCGGTGTTGAGACCAAATCAAACGGTGTAGTGCGATTTGCTAACACCATGCGTTACGTCACCAATCCTAAAAAAGAACGCGTGGCAATTTCACGTTCAGGCGAGTTGGTGATCTTTGGCGACAATGATCGCGAACGTGAACGCCATAAAGTGCCTTACGGCGCGACGCTGCAGGTTAAAGATGGCGATGTGTTGAAAGCGGGTGCTCGTCTGGCCACGTGGGACCCTTTAACGCGTCCGATCGTTTCAGAATACGCGGGCGCTGTTCGCTTCGAAAATATCGAAGAGGGCGGCACGGTTGCCAAGCAAGTTGACGATGTCACGGGCTTGTCGACACTGGTGGTGATTACGCCTAAGACGCGCGGTGGCAAAGTTGCGATGCGCCCACAGATCAAACTGATCGGCGAAACCGGCGAAGAAGTTAAGATCGCCGGCACCGATCACTCTGTGAACATCTCGTTTCCAGTCGGCGCACTCATTACCGTGCGTGATGGCCAGCAAGTGCAAGTCGGTGAAGTTCTGGCGCGTATTCCACAAGAATCGCAAAAGACACGCGATATCACCGGCGGTCTGCCACGCGTTGCCGAACTGTTCGAAGCCCGTTCGCCAAAAGATGCCGGCATGCTTGCCGACATTACCGGTACGGTTTCGTTCGGTAAAGACACGAAAGGTAAGCAGCGTCTTGTTATTACCGACCTCGACGGCGAAGCAAACGAATTCCTGATCCCGAAAGAGAAGCAGGTGCTGGTGCACGATGGCCAGGTCGTGAATAAAGGCGAAATGATTGTTGACGGCCCCGCCGATCCACATGACATTTTGCGCTTACAAGGGATCGAACGCTTAGCAACCTACGTGGTTGATGAAGTTCAAGACGTTTATCGCTTGCAAGGCGTGAAGATTAACGACAAGCATATCGAAGTGATTGTTCGCCAAATGTTGCGTCGAATCAACATTGTTGATGCCGGCGACACGTCATTCATTACCGGCGAACAAGTTGAACGCGCTGAACTGCTTAACGAAAATGATCGTATGGAAGCTGCCGGCAAGCGTCCTGCGACCTATGACAACATTTTGTTAGGTATCACGAAGGCGTCGTTGTCGACCGATTCATTTATTTCTGCGGCTTCATTCCAGGAAACCACCCGTGTGCTCACCGAGGCTGCCATTATGGGCAAGCGCGATGATCTGCGTGGCCTGAAAGAGAACGTGATCGTTGGGCGGTTGATTCCAGCCGGTACCGGAATGGCGTACCACGTTGCACGCAAAGAGAAAGAAGCTTTTGAAGCGGCAGAACGCGAAGCCGCACGTCAGCAGTCAAATCCGTTCGAAGATGCACCGGCTGCTGTCGAAGCGCCCGAGGCAACAGAAGAATAGATGCTCGACCCTCGCCATCCCGATCTGACCCGTGTGGTTGGTTCGGGATGGCCGAGCAGATCAAGATTGGCTTAAGGTGTTGGCTCAAAGACCGAATAAGTCAATTGACATCTAACAGGTATTTACGCTAAGCTATTAGGCTTACCGTAATTTTTGGGACTCAACAGCTCTGGGCTTGTTGATGCACCCTGGTTTGATTAGGCAAGACCCGCTCTTTTACGGATTTCCGTTTGATGGTGGGCTCGCGCCAAGCTGCCCAGGAACGGGAATGCTGAAAACACGTTAGGCCATTCGGTGCCAAAACGTAAGTACCAGCGATAAAAGGGAATTAGAGGTTATGCCAACCATTAGCCAACTCGTGCGCAAACCGCGCGAAGTCAGCGTCAGCAAGAGCAAGAGCCCTGCGCTCGAGAACTGCCCTCAGCGACGCGGTGTGTGCACTCGCGTGTACACCACGACCCCAAAGAAGCCGAACTCGGCCCTGCGTAAAGTTGCGAAAGTGCGACTGACCAACGGTTTCGAGATCATTTCGTACATCGGTGGTGAAGGCCACAACTTGCAAGAACA
>JABMMM010000200.1 GCA_013205565.1 Alcaligenaceae bacterium
GATAATCAGATCGTGATTCCGCCTTCGTTCATTGCGTTGTTTGTTGAACCAGGGCGCAGTAAACCCAGCGCAACAAAAGAGGTGATCTACGAGCGCTATGATTTTTGTGAAGATATGGCCAGTATGTTGACTGAGCAGGCTAACACCAAGCTCTGGGAGCTTGGTATCACCGAGGCAGACGTGCTTGAACGGATCTACCAAGGCCTCACGATTGCGGATGTTGGCGTAAGCGTGCGCGAGGCAGGGTGGGTCGTGACGCGCTTGGCCGAGTTGCTCGGTTGGCAGACGGATTGGGCAGCTGGTTCAGCCTGAGCAACTTGTTGTGACTTGCAGCGACGTGCTGCGATCCGCTGCGACGTGCGATCACCTGCGGTGCCAAGCGGTGACATGCTACGACGTGCGAGGGCTTCGGCCCGGGCTCATCTTATTTTTAAGCCGCCCCCGGGGCTGCGGGGTGACGCGTAGGGACTTGGCGCGAGGTACGGGCTTTGCCCGCCAGTTGAAGCCTCAGGGCTAACCGGTGGCGGGGCAGCACCTCGTATCGGGCTCAAGCCGCCAGCAGGGTTTGCTTTTTCGGGAGACAACCCTTGATGAATCGTCGGCTCAGAGGGTTCAGTCTTAGCAGGTGCCGCTGTAGCGCTGCCAGAGACCGGCTCGGCGGCTGGCTCAGGTTTGGCTGCGGCGGGATCGGGTTGCGTCGGTGCGTCTGACTGCGGGGCAGGCATTAAATCCAAAATTGAGCCTGAGGTTGAATAGGGCCCGCTTGGCGCCGCGCCGCCAGGGTTGAATCTGAGCCCGCTTTGCGCCAACGTACTGCTCGGCAATACGGTCGTCGCCGCTAAAAGTACGAGTGCCGCTGAAAGGGTGATGCGAAACATCTGTGCCACGACTGACTCCACTTAAACCGAACGCAAATTCTACTCTTGTGCAGAGTACTGTCACGCTGATTGTTTTGGTGCTCCAAAGCGTTCTGTATGCTTTATCATCTTTCCAATCACTAAAAAACAACGGAGAGCGACAACATGGCACTGATTAATTACATCACGCAAATTCAATTCGACTTTGGCGTGGTGGCGCTGTTGCAGTCAGAGTGCGACCGGGTCGGTATCAAGCGCCCGATGATTGTGACTGACGCTGGCGTGCGCGCGGTGGGTATTATCGATAAGGTGTTGGCACAGTTAAAAAACGCTGATGCGGTCGGTATCTATGACCAGACGCCCCCCAATCCTACAGAGGCAGCCACCCGCGACGCCTTGAAGATTTACCGCGAGGGTAAATTTGACGGTTTGATCGCCGTGGGCGGCGGTTCGGCGATGGATCTCGCCAAAGCCGTTGCGGTGATGGCAACGCACGCAGGCGACTTGAAGCATTTTGCTGCAATCGAGGGCGGGGTGGCGCGTATTACAGCCGCGACGGCGCCGGTGATTGCGATCCCAACAACGTCAGGCACAGGCAGTGAAGTTGGCCGTGGCGCGATGCTCATCTTGGATGATGGACGTAAGGTGGGTATTTTGTCGCCGTACGTGGTGCCAAGATCGGCAATCTGCGACCCAGAGTTGACGTTTGATTTGCCCCCGCTGCTGACGGCTGCGACGGGCATGGATGCAATTACGCACTGCTGCGAGTCGTTTATGTCTTCGGCCTTGAATTTTCCGGCTGAGGGAATTGCCTTAGACGGCTTATGGCGTGGCTGGGCACACATCGAGCGTGCGACTAAGCAACCTCACGATCGCGAGGCGCGCTTTCATATGATGAGTGCCTCAACGCAAGGCGCAATGTCGTTTCAAAAAGGCTTGGGTGCCGTGCATAGCTTGAGTCATTCGCTTGGCGGGATCAATCCCCGCCTGCACCACGGCACCCTAAACGCAATGTTTTTGCCCGCGGTGATTATGTTTAATCTAAGCGAGGCGTCGATGCAAAAGGGCAAAAAGCTTGACCGCTTGGCGCAGGCAATGGCCTTAGGCCAGGGCGCAGAGGTTGCCCCCGCGATCAAGGCAATGAACCAACGCCTTGGCCTGCCCTCGGGCTTGGCTGCCATGGGCGTGACAGAAGACATGTTTGGCAAAATCATTGAAGGCGCGATGGCAGACCACTGTCATAAGACAAACCCACGTATCGCTACGGTAGAGGATTACGCCTCGTTACTGCGCCAGTCGATGTAAGGCTTTGTGCGTACCCGGCAGCTATTGCTGCGGCAGGGTTGGCAGGCCTGATTTACGCCGGGGGTGTTTCTTTGGCGTAGCGCGCCAAGCCCTCAAGGATTTCTTGGTGCGCGTCGTCGATGCCGCCCCAGCCTTCGACCTTGACCCATTTGCCCTGTTCGAGGTCCTTGTAGTGCTCAAAAAAGTGCTGGATGGCATTCAGACGCATGGGGTTGATGTCAGAGGCCTGCTTCCAGTGGCTGTAAATCGGCAGGATTTTGTCTTCAGGAACCGCCAATAATTTAGCGTCATCACCTGCCTCATCTTTCATTTTAAGCACGCCTAAGGCACGACAACGCACCACTACGCCTGGGATAACAGGAAAGGGAGTAATCACTAACACGTCAACCGGATCGCCATCACCGGCGATGGTTCTGGGGATGTAACCGTAGTTACATGGGTAGTGCATGGCGGTGCCCATAAAGCGATCGACAAAAATTGCGCCCGACTCTTTATCGACTTCGTATTTGATCGGATCGGCGTTCATCGAGATCTCGATGATCACGTTAAAGGATTCGGGGAGCTTTTTTCCGGAACTGACTTTGTCAAGACTCATGAGTATTTTTGTTGCAGGTTGATTAGTGAATACCCTAATCTTAACAAAGAAACAAAGCGCCCCTCTAACTAAAGTTTTGTTACATACTAGCGGGGCTAGTTCTTCCTGTGTCACAGACGGCCAATAGCCGCATATAAAAACGCTTTAAGACAATACACTTTAGGAGTTTTCGAGCATGAGCAACATTCAGTTGGGCCTCTATTTCGCCCTGGGCTGCGGAGTTCTCGCAGTCGTTTACGGCTTTGTAGTGAGGTCCTGGATTCTTAATCAAAGTACCGGCAACGCCAAGATGATGGAAATCGCGGATGCGATTCAGCAGGGCGCAAGCGCCTATCTGTCGCGTCAATATAAAACCATCAGTATCGTGGGCGTGGTGCTGGCGATTTTGATCGCTCTGTTTCTCGACTACACGACAGCCGTAGGCTTTGTCGTCGGGGCCGTGTTGTCAGGTGCTTGCGGTTTTATCGGGATGAATGTCTCGGTGCGTGCCAACGTACGTACCGCACAGGCAGCAACGGTGGGCATGAATGAGGCGTTGAACGTTGCCTTCAAGGGTGGCGCCATTACCGGCATGTTGGTGGTGGGCTTGGGCATGCTTGGTGTTGGCCTGTTTTATATGTATTTGATGTCAGTGGGCAAGGCCGGTGATCTGTCGGCAACCTTGCATCCCTTGATTGGTTTGGCCTTTGGCGCGTCCTTGATCTCAATCTTTGCGCGCCTTGGTGGTGGCATTTTCACTAAAGGCGCTGACGTTGGCGCCGACTTGGTGGGTAAGGTCGAAGCGGGCATCCCAGAAGATGATCCACGTAACCCAGCAGTCATCGCTGACAACGTTGGCGATAACGTGGGTGATTGCGCGGGTATGGCGGCTGACCTGTTCGAAACCTACGCGGTCACACTGATCGCCACGATGGTGCTGGGCGCGATGATGGTTAAAGTTGCCACGGCCGAAGCGGTGATTTATCCGTTGGTGCTTGGTGGGATTTCGATCATTGCCTCGATCATTGGCTGCTCTTTTGTGAAAGCCACCCCGGGCATGAAAAACGTAATGCCAGCCTTATACAAAGGCTTGATCATTGCAGGTTTGATCTCTTTAGTTGCTTTTTACTTTGCAACAAATTGGATGATGCCAGACAACGCCTTGGCAGACTTTGGCTTTAAAACCGGCGCCAAAATGCGCTTGTTCGGCGCCACGGTTGTGGGCTTAGTGCTGACAGCAGCGTTGGTCTGGGTGACCGAGTATTACACCGGTACAGACTACGCACCCGTTAAACACATTGCCCAAGCTTCAAGCCAGGGTCATGGTACTAACATCATTGCAGGTCTGGGCGTGTCGATGAAGTCGACCGCGTACCCCGTGTTGTTTGTCTGCGCCGCAATCTACGCAGCGTTCTGGTTGGGCGGCATTTACGGCATCGCAATTGCTGCAACATCGATGTTGTCGATGGCGGGCATCATCGTGGCGCTAGATGCCTACGGCCCAATCACCGATAACGCAGGCGGTATCGCTGAAATGGCTGGTATGCCACAGTCAGTCCGTGATATCACCGACCCGCTTGACGCCGTGGGCAACACCACTAAAGCCGTGACAAAAGGCTATGCAATTGGTTCGGCTGGTTTGGCTGCCTTGGTGTTGTTTGCCGATTACACACACCAACTTGAGTCAAAAGGATTGAAGATCAGTTTTGACTTGTCTGATCATATGGTCATTATCTGTTTGTTTATCGGTGGCCTGATCCCTTATCTGTTTGGTGCGATGGC
>JABMMM010000201.1 GCA_013205565.1 Alcaligenaceae bacterium
CATTCACGCCACGCGTTAAACCGCCAATCGGTTTGAAGTCTTTGATTGCATCATACGTGAGCTCTTTGAGCATGATTGGGTTCACCGCCATCAGCGAGTTACTACCCATCAAGATCGTGTATCCGTCGGCTGGCGCAGCCTTCACTGTGTTCATCGCCAACATCCCCGCAGCGCCGGTTCTGTTTTCAACCAAAAAACTTTGCCCCAGCTGCTTTGCCAACAAATCGCCAAAAAAGCGCGAGGCATGGTCAGCACCGCTGCCGGCTGAAAACGGCACAATTATCTTCACTGAGCGAGCCGGATAATCACTTTTTTGCGCGTGACTGAGGCTGGGCATCACACCCATGCCTAAGCATAAGCCTAACCATACGCTGCTTAGAAAAAACTTCATATCACGCCCTCTTTATACAAAGCGTCGAGCTCAGCCTCCGAAAGCCCGAGCCAGTCTGAATAAATCTCTTTGTTGTGCTGACCAAGATCGGGGCTCGCGATGGTTTTCACACGATCAGCGCCGTGTATCACCAAGGGGGTGTGTGGCAACACCACACGACCTAAATCCTTGTCGTCAAACCATTCAAGCATGCCACGCTCGTGCATGTGCTTATCATTCATCACTTCAAGCAAATCGCGTACGGGTGCCGCCGGAAAGCCGTGTTTTTTGCTAAGCGCAAAGAGTTCTGCGCGCGGCAGGCTTTCTGTCCAACGCGTAATTTCATCGTCGGTGGCAGAAATATTTTCAACACGTAATTTGTTGCTTTCAAACCGCGGATCGGTGCCGAGATCTTCGCGTCCCATCGCCGCAAGTAAATGTTGCCAATGCGGCTCGGTCACGCACACGATTGCGATATAACCATCTTTAGCCGGATACACGTTGTAGGGCGCGAGCGCCAAACCGCCATGCCGATTGCCCACGCGTGGCGGCACGACACCCACGGATTTGAGCGTAATCCCCATATTAGAAGCAAGCGTCGGATAGGCGGTCTCTTGCATCGACACTTCGACTAAACGCCCGGCGCCTGTTTGCGAACGTTCATACAGCGCGGTCATGATACCGGCATATAAGTGCACGCCACTTAAAAAATCAACGATCGAGGCGCCTGCACGCAACGGCGGACCGTCTGGCGTGCCGGTCACGCTCATGATGCCTGAGGCGGCTTGTATCGTCACATCCATCGCCAGATTATCGCGATCGGGGCCAGATAAGCCATAGCCCGTGCCCGAACCATAAATCAACCGCGGATTGAGTTCGTGTAAGACTGACCACCCCACCCCCAGGCGATCCATCACGCCTGGCGCAAAGTTTTCAACAACAATATCCGCACGCTTGACCATCTCTTTGAATAGGTCGCGACCTTTAGCCGTTTTTAAATTCAGCGTGATCCCGCGCTTGTTGGTGTTTAACATTGCCATGGGTAACGAGGCACCGCCACTGACCTTCGCGCGTATGCGCGACGGCTCGCCACTGAGGGGCTCAATTTTGATGACCTCAGCCCCCGCTTTTGCCATCAAAAACGTTGCATACGGACCTTGATAGATTTGTGTCAGATCAATGACGGTGATGCCGGCGAGTGGCGTGTTGGCACGTGGGGTCGCGGGTGTTGCGTTAACCATGGTCAGAGTGTCTCCGGGTGCACGCCCCCACTCTTTTTTAAAGAGCGCGCAGGGGGGGGTGTATTTTTATTTTAAGGCTAGCGCTTATCTATGGATCAGCGCGCTTGTTAGCGCATGTCTTTTAATATTTTTTTAGCAATCGACATACGATGGACTTCGGCCGGGCCTTCGTATACGCGCATCACCCGCACTCGTTGAGCCATCAACTGCAGGGGTAGCTCTTTGGTCACGCCCATCGCACCAAAGGTTTGCATCGCATGGTCAAGAATCTCAGCAGCCATCTCTGTGGCATACACCTTGATCATCGAGGCCTCAGTGCGCACATCAATGCCTTGATCTTGCTTACGTGCGGCATCTTGCACCATCAGACGACAGGCATGCATCTTCATGGCCGCATCGGCAATCCACCATTGAATTGCCTGACGATCTGACAATAGTGCGCCAAAGGTTGTACGTTGCTTGGCGTGAGTGCACATCATGTCTAACGCGCGACGGCACATACCAATACACCACGTACCAATCTGCAACCGACGAACGACCAGACGCAGCTGCATAGGCGCAAAGCCAGCTCCAATCTCGCCCAAGACGTTTTCAGCCGGGATCCGGCAATCTTCAAACACAAGCTCGTACGTGCGGTGCCCGCCAAGCATCGGGATCTCGCGCAAAATCTCAAAACCGGGTGTGTTTTTTTCAACGATGAAGGCGGTAATACCTTCGTGGCGTTTACCTGCGCCGACCCGTGCCATAACGATCACAAAATCAGCAGATGGTACCTTGCTGACCCAGATCTTGCGGCCATTGATCACCCACTCGTTACCAACTTTTTCAGCGCGCGTGATCATGCCCGATGGATCGCCACCAGCATTGGGCTCAGAAATCGCAATCGCCGATTTAGCCGTACCTGCCGCGTACGGCTCGAGATACTTCTTTTTTTGCTCGGGGGTGCCGACAGCCAACAGCATATGCATATTGGGTGAGTCAGGCGGAAACACAAAAGGCGTCACGGTGCGACCAAGTTCTTCGTTCAGAGCCATCCAGGTGGTTGCTGACAGGTTCGCGCCGCCGAGCTCTTCAGGGCCATCGAGCGCCCATAAGCCTAAGGCTTTACATTTTTCTAGCAAGGGCGCTTCTTCATTGGGCAACAACTTCAGCGCCTCGCCTTTGATTTCTCGCGCCAACACGGCAGCCTCAAGAGGCATCAATTCCTGGTCAACAAATTTTGCGACCAAGTCGATAATCATACGTGCATCGTCAACTTGTTCTGCTGTGTTTTGTTCCGTACTCACCCGACTCTCCTTGGATTAATTGTCTTTAACCTTTATCTTAGCTGATTGGTGCGCCTCAGATGTTTGAGCCCACGCCTTGAACGCATTTCTTGTCGCGACCGCTGATATTGGCCCAGTCCTTTGGCTAACCGTCAGATTTTTGAATTGAGCACAGTCAGGCCATCATTTGCGCTAAAAACTGACAGGAAAGGTCAATTCTTCGATTAACATTTGGGGTGAGTGTCTAATTTCGCTGCTTAAACGCTTTTTCTGCTTAAACCCCTTACAAGAATGCCCCATGAACCACTCTGAAGATCTTGGCAAATTGCTTTTGCGCCTCACAATCGGCCTGTTGCTCTCGATGCATGGTTTGTTCAAGCTGGCCAATGGTATCGACCCGATCACCGCGCTAGTCGTTGCTCAAGGCTGGCCAACTTGGGTGGTTTTTGGCGTGTTTATCGGCGAAATCATCGCACCTGCCCTGCTGATCATTGGCGTACTGACGCGTGTCGGCGCGCTCGTGATCGTAGTTAACATGGGTTTAGCGATTTACTTGGCGCACGCAGCTCAGATTTTAAAAATCACTAGCACGGGTGGTTGGGCGCTTGAACTACCAGGCCTATTTTTGCTGGGCGCGCTGACGGTTGCACTGCTGGGTGCAGGTCGTTTTAGTTTAGGCGGCAGCCACGGCCGGCTCAATTAATCACGCGGTTCAAAGCGATTCAAAACCTTAATCACGCGGTTCAAAGCCAAACCGAGCTCTTGCCTTTAATTGCGCCAATTCAAGCTCTAGTTGTTCTTTAGCTTGGCGGCTGCAGTCAGGGCGTTCAGTCGCGAGTAGCGTTTGGCAGTCGTTAAGGGCTTCTTGGTGGGCTGCGAGGGTTTCTTTTCGAGCGGTGTCGAAACGTTGTTCAAGTGTGACGTCTTCTTGCGTCCAGCGCTCGGGCTCGGCTTCAGGCCAGATAATGACGGGGGGCGGTGGCAAGGGCAAGGCCGTTTGTGCCTGTGCGGCAAACCCATTCAACATAAACAAAGCAACAACCAACCCTGGCCACCCTGTGGTTTTAACACTGTACGGATAAGACATTTTGCCCACTTATTAAACAGATAACTTGGTACTCTTACTACTGTACGCTTTTTCGCCTTGCCCTTAAAGGATTTTTCAAAATGCTCAAAAACAAATTACAACTTGGGCTCGCGCTGTTGCTCTTCGTGCTCGGTTCTTCAACAGCGTGGGCAGAGCTTAAGCCGGGTGTGCGTGCGCCTGCCTTTACGGCACAGGCGGCACTTGCCGGAAAGACCTTCAATTTTGTGTTGCTTGAGGCGCTAAAAAAAGGGCCCGTTGTGGTTTATTTTTATCCCAAAGCCTTCACGTCTGGCTGTACCCTTGAAGCGCAATTATTTGCCGAGGCGACTGACAAGTTTGCGGCCCTAAGTGCGTCGGTCATCGGGGTGTCAGGCGATAACATTGAGGTCTTGAAAAAATTCTCTGAAGGTCCTTGTGGCGGAAAATTTGCCGTGGCCGCCGATTTGGATCGCAGCATCATCAAGGCATACGACGCAGGCATGATGCTCCTGCCTGACATGGCAAGTCGTATCTCGTATGTTGTCACGCCTGATTCAAAAATATTGTTTGTTCATAGTGGAATGAGTCCTGATCAACACGTCACGAATACGCTCGCAGCCCTGCAAGCCTGGCAAGCCAAACGGTAAAACGCATATGACTACTGTTTGTTGGTTTCGCACCGACTTACGCTTGCAAGATCAGCCCGCGTTGGCGGCAGCCGCAGCGCACGGACCCGTTATTGCTTTATTTATCGCCTCGCCTGAGCAGTGGCGGTTACATCACGACGCTGCAATTAAGATAGATTTTTGGTTACGTGCAGTCAAAAGTTTGCGCACCGAACTCGAGGCGCTCAACATTCCTCTAAAACTGTTGGTGATCAATCGGTGGGATGATGTCCCGCAGGCGCTTCTCGCGTTTTGCCAAAAATTCCAGATCGATCAAGTTCATTGCAATCGCGAGCAGGGTGTATACGAGCGCAGGCGCGACCGCGCGGCGTTTAGACTGCTGTCAGACCATGGGATCGCGCTTAAAGGGCATCAGGGTGGTACCCTGCTCATGCCTGGCAGCGTTAAAACGGGGGCTGATGCTTATTACCGTGTTTTTACGCCCTTTTCAAAGGCTTGCAAAGAAAAACTTCGAACTGCTCCCTACCAGCTGACCCCCGCAGCTAAAAAACAGCTGGCAAAAGGTCTGCCCCCCTCAGACGAGTTCCCTGCAGAGCTCAACAGCCTTCTGGGCGTGACGCCAGAGGGTTTACAACAGGCTTGGCCCGCGACGACGGAGGCGGCACACGCACGGCTTGACGATTTTGCCCAGCAACGCATGGCGCAGTATCAGCCCGATCGAGATTTTCCGGCAATACCAGGCACCAGCGTGTTGTCTGCTTATCTTGCTGCGGGCTTGCTTTCGGTGGGCCAGTGTCTGCATGTCGCCTTACACATGAATCAGGGCGAATCTGATTCGGGTAAGCGCGGCATTGTGGTTTGGATCAACGAGTTGTTGTGGCGCGAGTTTTATCAGCACTTGATGCACGGCTACCCGGCCTTATCGATGCACCAACCCATGCGTCCCGAAACGAACGCCGTCGTGTGGCGCGACGCACCCGACGATTTCAAGGCCTGGTCTGAAGGACGCACAGGCGTGCCGATCATTGATGCTGCCATGCGCCAGCTGCTGGCAACGGGCTGGATGCACAACCGCTTACGTATGATCGTGGCGATGTATCTCACAAAAAATCTGCTACTCGACTGGCGTTTAGGTGAGGCATTTTTCATGCAACACCTGATTGATGGCGAGCTTGCCGCGAACAATGGCGGGTGGCAATGGAGCGCGTCAACCGGCGCAGATTCTGCTCCTTACTTCAGGGTTTTTAATCCCCTGAGTCAATCAGAAAAGTTTGATCCCCAAGGGCTTTTTATTAA
Organism: Alcaligenaceae bacterium; assembly: GCA_013205565.1. GTDB lineage: Bacteria > Pseudomonadota > Gammaproteobacteria > Burkholderiales > Burkholderiaceae_B > Zwartia. Next base: position 5,865 of record JABMMM010000201.1, read on the forward strand.
GCATTGGCTTCCCGAGTTAGCCAGCCTCAGTGCGAAAGAGATACACGACCCAAGCCCACTTGCACGCCGGGCGGCGCAGTACCCTAACCAGCTCGTCGATCTAAAAACCAGTCGCGTGCGCGCCATCGAGGCGTTCAAGGGACTGCGCTAAGATACGAGGGTTCCGCCCGTTGCATCCTCCTTTTTTTGTCATTATTAAGAGTCAAACCTATGAGTCTAGTTAATTTTTCTATCAAAACCATCCGCGGCGAGTTACAGCCTTTGAGCGTCTATCAAGGCAAAGTCTTGTTGGTCGTAAATGTGGCGTCTAAATGTGGGTTCACGGGCCAATACACGGGTTTGCAAGCTTTGCACCAAGAGTTCGCGAGTCGCGGTTTAGTTGTGATGGGGTTTCCGTGCGATCAGTTTGGGCATCAAGAGCCCGGCAACGAGGCCACCATCTTAAATTTTTGTGAAACGCAATACAAAGTCACTTTTCCGCTGTTCGCTAAAATCGAAGTGAATGGCGCCGGAGCTGATCCGTTTTATCAGTGGTTAAAAACAAGCAAGCCCGGCTTGCTCGGCACCGAAGGCGTCAAGTGGAACTTCACTAAGTTTTTAGTGAGTCGAGCTGGCAACGTTCTCAAGCGATATGCGCCCACCGACACCCCCGAGTCACTGCGCACCGAACTTGAAGACGCTCTGGCACAGTAAGCTACAGGCGAGGTTTTACGCGTAAATCTGATAAAGGGCTGACTGATGTTTGATCCCCGTGCAACGCTCTATATCTTCGCGTTTTTTTTGCTTTCAGGTTGCGCAAACGAACCAAGCGTGCCCAAAGACATTACGCTGGCAAACGCAAGCCCGGCTGCCGCGCAGACCGTAGCGCCAACGCGTGGCGCGTCAAGGCAAACCAACGCGACGCAAACGACCGAGACGCAAACTTTCAGTGCGGGGTCGACCTTTGTGACTGGGTCTGGCGCAACAGTCAATGTGATCTCGCAATATTCGTCTGACACCCTCTCAACAACCGCCCGCCCAGCGTCAGACAAAAGCACTGAACCAGTGGCAACCGCAAGTCCGGTGCGTCCCGCTCGGCTGGCCACCGCCGTCATGATCGAGCCTCAAACGCCCGAGACTCAGGCAGCGGCTTTGGCTGAGGCAAGCGGCCCAAGCGCTACGGCAAGTCGCAACAAAAAAATCGCCTCGCGCGCACTGACGCTTAAACGCGTTAAACCAGACTGCAAAGGCTCAGAGTGCCCAGTCCTGAATTTTAAACAGCTGACGTTCACGGGGTATGACCGTTTTAATTCGTTTCTTGAGCAGACGCTGTTTTCTTTGGCCTTACTCGAAACGAATCGCACCCAAAGTGTACGTACGCTGGCCGAGCTTGAACTGTATTTTTTTAAAACAGCCCAACCGCGCGACGAAATTGCACTAGCTGCGAGCGTTAAATTTCAGTCTGAAGAGGTGATCGTCATTCAGCTTGACAGCTATATTTTTACGGGTGGTGCACATGGGATTTCAACCACGCAGTACCTGAACTGGTTGCCTAAAACTGATAAATTGTTAACGCTTGAAACGATGTTATTACCGGGCCAGGCGCAAGCCTTTGAAGGTGCGCTTAAAAAACAGCACGCGCTTTGGCTGAAAAAGAACGAACTGGCAAAGAAAGATCCCGAGGGTTACAACAAGTTATGGCCGTTTGAGACCAGTGACAACGTTGCACTGCTTGAGAACGGCTTGGCCGTAACCTACGACCCCTACCTTTTGGCGCCGTACTCTTTTGGCAAACCGACGATTTATATTCCGTTTCGCGAGTTAAAAGGGATTTTGCGCCCCGAATTATTGCCAAAAACTTAGCGCGCAGATACCCTGCAGCGCTTGCTATTGTTGTTTGGCCTTACGATTTGCAACGATTTTTTCAAGAGCTTTGGCCAAATCCTCTTTACCGCGAGCACGTGCGACATCAATCGCGTCTTGCGCTTTAAGGTTAGACAGGCTTGGGTCGGCGCCCGCATTAATCAGCACTTGCACGGTTTCTACGCTGTCAGCGCGCACGGCCAAGATCAGTGCCGTATCGCCTTCGGGCGACAGCTCATTCGGTAACGCGCCCTTACCCAGCAAAAACTTGGCGACGTCGGCACGCGCCTTAACCGCCGCGTAATGTAGCGGTGTCCAGCCTTCTTTATTGACGTTTGCACCCAGGGCGACCATTTTTTGAACGCGCGGTAAGTCACCGAGCAGCGCCGCATACATCAACGGCGTTTCACCGTATTGATTGGCTAAGTTGACATTTGTTTTGGGGCTAGACAACAACAGATCAAAGACTTGCCAGGCACCATCTCGCGCCGCCTGCAGTAAACCTGTTTGCTGATTGGGACTTTTGCTGTTTGGATCAAAGCCCTTCGCAAGTAACTCTTTGACCTCGGCGGCCTTATCGTTTGTGACATAAATCCAATAGTCTTTTGCGCTCGCCGCATGAGACGACTGAAGTGGCTGTAGAGCGACAAAAAATACGAAAAGCGCAAAGGTGAGAATTTGAAAGCGTAAGGACAAGTTGCGGTTATGCATGAGCGTAGTGTCGTTGATGAGTCTAAGTTGAATAAATTTTTATGAACCGGATATATTTTTAATATTATCTAGGGAAAGCTATCACAAAATGTAAATTATGAAATCATTTACTTTAAATAAATTACAATATGTATTTAACTTTAAGTAACCTGTATAAGATATTGATTTAAATGAATATAAATTATTATCAACAATAACAATCAAAAAGTATAAAACACTTAAATTTAATTATTTATCTTATTAAATAAATTGAAAAAATTACTTGTTGAGGCTTCTTCAATCGTTTTTAACGTGCAATTTCTCAGTTCCGCAATTTTTTCGGCAACATGAATAACTTTAGACGGATCGTTTAATTTTCCGCGAAACGGTACTGGCGCCAAATAAGGAGAGTCGGTTTCGATCAAAAGCCGGTCAAGCGGCAGGCGTTTGGCCACTTCTTGTAACGCCAGAGCTGTCTTAAAGGTCACGATCCCAGAAAACGAAATATAAAAATTCATATCCATGGCGGCCTGGGCAACTTCCCAAGATTCGGTAAAGCAATGCAATACCCCTCCAACTTGTTCTGCGCCCTCCTCGCGCATCAGGCGCAAGGTATCTTCGGCTGCCGACCTCGTGTGAATAATGAGCGGTAATTGGCACTCACGCGCAGCGCGCATATGGCATCTAAATCGTTCACGTTGCCAAGCCAAATCGCCCGACAGGCGAAAATAATCTAAACCGGTCTCACCAATCGCCACGACCCGTGGATGCGCGCTGCGCGAAACCAGCTCTTGGACCGTCGGCTCGACTGTATCTTCGTAATCTGGATGCACCCCGACGGACGCCCACAAGGCATCGTACTGCTCGACTAACGCAATCAGCGCTGGCCAGTCAGGCAGATTGACGCTGACGCAGAGGGCGTGCGAAACCTGATTGGTTTGCATGCGCTGCAAAATCTCAGGCATCTGCTCAATTAACTTCGGAAAATCAACGTGACAATGTGAATCGACAAACATAAAAACCTTAACGTCGTACGGACGAGTTGACTGGGGCTGCGGCCGTGATCTGGCAAACAGAGGTGATGCGCAACAACACCGCGTGCGCAAACAACTTACCGTTTAATGCGTGTCCGGCCACCCACCGCTGTTGATTTAACCACTCGGCCAGATCGCTGACTCGCTCGGGCGCAAGGCGCGCGCTGAGCGCCGCCAAGGTCGGTTGCAAGACCGGGAAATATCTGGGCGTCTGACCATGCACGCTCAGCGTCAAATCAATTAAAAACCGCTGAAACAGATCCAACCACATAGTAGGCAACTCTTTTGCCAGTGTATCGGCCAACTGACCGTTGTTAGTGACCTGCCCCTTTGCCAGCATTTTTACGAAGCCAGACAGCCACTCAGGGCAAGGGTGAGACTGGCCTTCAGCCATTTTTTTTGCCCAAACAGGTGCTCCGCCAGCCGAGGCAAGCCAGTCGGCACCGTTACTGACGTGTTGGCCTGCCAGCCAAGCCTGAGCGCTGGCCGGCGAGGGAGTGGCAAGCGGCAAGCGCCGGCAACGCGAGAGTAGAGTTGGTAAGAGCCTGTCGGGCGCGTCTGCCACCAACAAGAAGATCGTCGAGGGCGGCGGCTCTTCAAGAACCTTAAGCAGCGTGTTACCCGAAATAGGGGTCAATCTTTCGGCGGGATAAAGCAACACCACACGGTACCCATCGCGATACGTCGAACGATTAAACCAAGGTGTCAGATTACGGATTTGTTCGACGCGGATGTCCTTTGAGGGTGCGCGTTTGCTTGAGCTCGTGCCCTCGGCGGGAGCCGGTGCTGCATCACCCTCGTGCGCCTCGTCGTCCTCTTGCTCGGCACCTTCTTCGAGTGCGAGCGCCTCGGGGCGAATCCGTTTGAGATCAGGATGATTGCCTTTTTCGAGCCAGCCGCAAGCCAGACATTGGCCGCACGCCAAACCTTGTACAGGCGCCTCGCACAGCAACGCTGCAGCAGCAGCAACCACAAACTCGCGCTTACCGATCCCAGCAAGGCCGTGTACCAGCCAGGCGTGAGCAAAACGTTCGCGCTGCCCGAGCCACTGTTGCGCGACCTCGACTTGCCACGGAAAAAATTGCGGCACACTCATCGCATCTGCCAAGGCTGCACAAGCGCAGCAAGTTCGGCGCCAAGCTGGGCGCGGATCGCAGCAATGCTTTGGGTAGCGTCAACTCGCATGATGCGCTCAGGCTGTTGCTTGGCGCGCGCAAGATAGACAACGCGGGTGCGCTCAAAAAACGCGTCGGCCTCTTGCTCGAAGCGATCTTGCTCGCGTGTGCGGTCAAGACGCTCGCGTGCGACCGCAAGTGGCACATCAAACAGCCACGTGCAATCGGGCTGTTGCGTCGGGTGCACCCACTGCTCAAGCACGGCAATGCGCTCAACCCCAAGCTCGCGTCCGCCACCTTGATAAGCGAAGGTTGCATCCGTGAAGCGGTCGCAAACCACCCACACGCCGGCGCAAAGCGCTGGCTCAATCACCAATTGCAGGTGTTCGGCCCTTGCAGCAAACAGCAACAAAGTTTCGCATTCTAGGCTCATAGGCTGATGCAGTAACAACGCGCGTAGTTGTTCGCCTAGCGGCGTCCCACCGGGTTCGCGGGTACACACCACAGGCACACCAAGCGTTGTTAACTGGTCAACTAGCCACTGAACGTGCGTGCTTTTGCCTGCCCCATCGACGCCTTCCAGAGTCAAGAAAAGCCCGCGTTGGGATATCGTCATTGCGTTGGGCTCAAGATCATGGCTTTCGATTCAACAAATAGGTCGATACATTTTTGTTGTGCTCGGGCAGCGTTGCAGCAAAGGCGCTACTGCCGTCACCCTTTGCCACAAAGTACAGATAAGAATGTTTTTCGGGATTGAGTGCTGCGCTCAGCGCGGCCCGCCCACTGCTGGCAATTGGACTGGGGGGCAGACCCGAACGCGTATACGTGTTGTAAGGCGTGTCTGCCAACAAGTCTTGCTTGCGTAGCTTGCCAGTAAAAGTTTCGCCCAAACCATAGATCACGGTAGGATCGGTTTGCAACAGCATATTGGCCCGTAGTCGGTTGCTAAACACACCAGCAACCCGTTTGCGATCGGGCGCATAGCCGGTCTCTTTTTCAATAATCGAGGCCAGTATCAAGGCTTCATAGGGATTTTTTAGCATAGAGTTCGGCGCGCGGTTGGCCCAGGCCTGCTCGAGGATTTGCTTCTGAGTGCGGGCCGCGCGTTCGAGCAGTTCGAAGTCAGAGGTGCCGATCGAAAAAACATAGGTATCCGGAAAAAACAAACCCTCGGGAGAACTAGTCGCCCCAAGGTTGTTTAACCGTTTTAGCAAATCAGCGTCACTTAGCTGCGCGAGTGTTTGCTTAATATCCGGGTGCTGTGCCAAAGCCGCACGAAACTGACGCAACGTCCAGCCCTCGACGAAGGTGATTTGGCGAGCGGTGACGTCGCCCAAGGCCATTCTGCGAAGCACGGCCCAAGGGCTGTCGCCTTGAATGATTTGGTAGCCCCCCGCCTTTATTTTGGTATCGAGTTCGCCGATACGCGCCAACGCCACAAAGCCTGTGGTGTTTAAAGGGATGCCGGCTTGATTGATTAACGTGGCGATACTAG
>JABMMM010000202.1 GCA_013205565.1 Alcaligenaceae bacterium
CCCCAAAACAATCGCTGAAGTCGCATAAAAAATAGTGTGCCCATCGGGATCGGCGCGTGCCACTTCGGCAGCGGCAATATTGCCGCCCGCTCCGCCTTTATTTTCAACGACCACCGTCTCTTTAAGCTCTCGGCTCATTGACTCGGCAAAAATTCTTGCCGAAATATCCGCCGAACCACCAGGCGCGAAGCCAACAATCATACGAATGGGTTTGGACGGATAGACTGGAGTTTGCGCGCTCGTGTTTTGTGCGAACAGTATTGCCACTGCTGCGAAACATAGTTGTAGTTTTTGTCTCATATTTTCTTTTTAGTCACGCTGTTGATCCTGTGCTGCGTCGGCTTAGATCGCCGTCCCAGCCTGATACTGCTGCCTAAGAATTGTTTTTACTATAGGCTTGGGCTTTGCGCAATGCTTAAGCGAGTCGACTGTTATTTCTCGCGGACGATCTCGGGTAACATCAGTCACAACACCTACAAATAAAAAGCGCGCGGCGCCTTGAGACAAACATTAGAGAGACGATATGGATCTTCACCTGGCAGGTAAACGTGCGTTAATCACGGGCGGCTCGAAAGGCTTAGGCTTTGGTGCTGCGAAAGTGCTAGCAACAGAGGGTTGCGCAGTTCATCTTGTCTCGCGCTCGGCTAATGATTTAGAAGTCGCCGCCAACGAAATCAAAAAAGTGTCTGACGTCGAAGTATCGTTCACCGCACTCGACCTGATAAAACCCGCCAGTGTTGAACGCTTAAGAGACCGACTGGCCACCACCGATATTTTGGTCAATAACGCTGGGGCCGTGCCGCTTGGTTCGATCGAAGATTTGGATGATCAAAGCTGGCGCGATGGCTGGGATCTTAAGGTGTTTGGCTACATCAATATGACGCGTCTGGCCTTTCAAGTTTGGAAGCCATTAAAACGACCTGGTGTTATCGTGAACGTCATCGGCCATGCAGGTGAAAATTTAACTTCGACCTACCTGGCGGGTACCTCAGGCTGTGCAGCACTCATGGCACTGACTCGTTCGCTTGGCTCAGTGAGCCCCGAGCACAACATTCGCGTGGTGGGTTTGAACCCGGGACCGGTGCTCACCGAGCGCCTGTATAACTTTTTACGCGAACGTGCTGAATTAACGTTGGGCGATGCTGAGAAATGGAAACAACTCGTTGCCTCTATGCCGTTCGGGCGCACTGGCAAGGTCGAAGAGATTGCAAACGCCGTGGCGTTTTTGGCTTCTGACTTATCAGGCTACACCACCGGCACGATCGTTACGATCGATGGTGGTGTATCTTCGCGCGCAAAGACTTGGCTATAGCGCTTGTGCTGCCGGCCAATTCAACACTTTCGCCAGCGCCCCGCCCATCACCATCTCTAAATCATCGCCTTTTAAAAAGCTCATCTCTTCAGTGAACAGGCTCACGCACTGTGCATAAGTGCAAGGTAGTCGCGAGACATCCGAGCCCCACATTGCGCGCGCTGGGCCAAAGCCCTCAATGAGGCGCTGCAGATAGGGCTGAATGTTTTTGAAAGGATAAGGATGCGTGCTATAGCCAGGCGCGGACGTCACCTTCACTGAAAGATTTTTGTGCTTTGCCAGCCTGAGCAGAATGTCGAGGTCGGCAAAACAGGCATCGTCGCGCAAGGCACTTTTGCGACCCATGTGATCCAAAATCAATTTCAAATCTGGATAACGCGTCGCAAGCCGATCCAACACATCGAGTTGCTCAGACATCAGCACCATCACCGGAATCCCAAGGCGTTCACAGCCTGCCCAAAACCAATCGAGCGAACTGTCAGCAAGCCAACGCGACCACTTCGCTTTGTGAAACGTCATGCGAATACCAAGCATTCCGGGTTGCGTCAGCCAAGTCTCAAGCAAACTGCGCGCGTTCGGATCTTCGGGATCAAAGCGCCCCATGATGCCGTAACGGCCGGGGTAATTTTGTACGGCTTCAAGGGCAGTCAAATTTTTGCTGCCAACCATTGAGGGCGGCACGATGATGGCACGCGACACGCCTGTCGCATCCATGAGTTCGGTCATTTCAGCGGCTTCAAAAGGTTTTTCACGATGTGGTCTCGCCCCTTCTCCCGCAATGATCACGGTGTGGCCCACGTCCTCAGGCAACCAAGGGCGGTCTGGGCGATGCGCTTCCCAAAGATGAACCTGTGCGTCGTTGATAACCATATGTGCTCCTTGTTGCTCGACTAAATGTTTTTGTTGCGTTTGCAACATGGACAGGTGCCCCAGTCGAGCGAGGCACCTGCCTGTTACCCCTTAGCCGCGGCAGGCTTTTTCTGCGTATGCGCGGCGTGCTTAGACTTTATATAGTTTGAAAGCGTCGTTTTTTGTGTCGTAGTCAAACCATCCCAAAACGTCAGCCACTTCTGCTGCACAGCTTCCATTCTAGTTTCCATCGCAGTACGCATCTGCATGTGCTGCGCGAGCAGCGCACGCGGGTCAATGGTGTCTTTGACAAACTGCGCATCCATCGCCTTTTTCTGCTCGGCGCGCAACGACTGCTTGCTTGCCTGTCCGTCTTTACGCGCAACTTGTGCGGCATCGAACTGTAGTTTTTGCTCTGGCGTCAGCGCCAGTTGCTCAATGACCGCTTGAGGGATTTTCCCAAGTGGACTGTCTGCACCGCCGTGCGCAGCCGCAGGCGTCGATTGTGCCGCTTGCTGTTGAACGACGGGGGGCGAAGACGTCTGAGCCGAACTCGTTTGCGCCAGGGCGCTTACTGCAACGAGGGTGAAACCCAAACCTGCGATCAATGAACGAGCTGAAGTGTAAGTCATGGCGTGAACTCCTGTGTGATTACGCAACCACATCTTCACATGCCACTCGTTTCAACAATGTTTCGAGTCGAACCTAATCTGTTTCAGATGATTTCGACTCGGAAATCAGCTACTTACCTCGCATGGTCTCTGGCAACCAGGTCACGATCTCTGGATAAAAAGTCAAAATCACGATCACGATCAACATCAAAAAGACATATGGTGTCGAGCCTGCGACTACTTCAGAAAACTTTGCGCCTCCCGAGATTCCGTGAATCGTGAACAGGTTTAAACCAACGGGCGGTGTGATCTGCCCGAGTTCGATCAAGATGGTAATGATGACGCCCAGCCAGATCAGATCAAAACCAAAAATCTTGATCACTGGCAAGAGCACAGGCAGCGTCATGTAGATCATCGAGATACCATCCACAAAACAACCCAGAATGATATACAGCACGACCAAGATGACAAAGAACTCCCACTTGCTTAAGCCAAGGCCAACGATCCACTCACTAATCTCGCGACTCACGCCCGAAAACGTCAACGCTGTTGATAAAATCTGTGCCCCAATAATAATCATCGAGACCATGCAAGTCGTTTTGACCGTTGACATGACTGAGTCGCGAAGCACAGGCCAGGTCAACTTACGATAGCCTGCTGCCATCACTAAGGCACCCGCGGCCCCAACCGCAGCCGCTTCGGTTGGCGTCGTCAAGCCGGAGTAGATCCCGCCGAGCACCAAAACCAAGAGCGACACAATCGGCATAACATCCCAGAGGGGGTTTGACTTGGTCGATAGGAGCTCAGAAGCCTCTTTGAGTTTCACGTCTGGCCTTGGCGCGATAGCGGGGTTTCTATACACCATGATTGCGATATAGATCATAAAGATCAAACTCATCAGCAAGCCTGGCAAAATCCCTGCAATAAACAAACGACCAACAGACTCTTCAACCAAGGCGGCATACAACACCATAATGATTGAAGGCGGAATCAAGATGCCTAGGGTGCCGCCAGCAGCCAGCGAACCGTACACAGCGCGAGGCTGATAGCCCGCCTTAATTAACTCTGGAATCGCGACCGTGCCAACGCTAGCAGCCGTTGCAACGCTTGAGCCGCTGACCGCGGAAAAAATCGCACAGGCAACAATATTTGCTTGCAACAAGCCGCCAGGTAGCTTATGTAATAGCTTTACAATTCCCGAATAAAAAGCCTTGCTGGTGCCACTACGCAAGATCACTTCACCCATTAACAAAAACATGGGTACGGCGATCAAAATATAGCTGTTGGCATTATTCCAAACCACCGAGCTTAGGCCGAGCAATCCGACCCAACCTTTAGTCATCATGATGACCATGACGCCAACAATACCTAACGCAAACGCGGTCCATTGACCCACAAACAAAAACACGCCAAGGGCGATAAATAAAACGGCGATAATGACTTCTGAACTCATGGCAATCTCACTAGGGTAGATTCTTAAATTTTGTGAAAGTGAAGATTGCAAGCTGCAAGGTGAGCACAGCACAGCCCAGCACGACGATGCTCATTGGCACCCATTCAGGCGTCTGCAAAATCGATACTGCGCGGACGTCTTGCGTGTAGGCATAAGTCGTGTGCAAAATCAAAAAGTAAGTCAAAATGCCAGAAAAAATAAGTGCAGAAATCGTGATTAAGGCCTTGACCCAGAAAAAAGTTGCACCTTTCAATTTGTCATAAAGCAACTCGATACGAATAAAGGCGCCTTCTTTTAAAGAGTAGCCAAGCCCCAAGAAGATCACAGCTGCGTTCAGATAACCGGCGTATTCATCGGCGATTTGTGTCGAATGATTAAAGAAGCGCGCAATCACTTCGACGCATACCAACAATAAAATTAGAACCGTCGCCAGGCCAGCTAAGTAGCCTGTGCCTTGTACGATTTTTGACGCCAGCCGTGACACCATGATTATTGCCTTTTAACGCTTCAGCACTGCGCGAATCTCTTTAACCGCCGCCACAGCATTCGGGCCTTGCGCCTCGGCCCATGTGGTCCAGTAAGGCTTCATTAATTCGGTCAGCTTGTCGACCTGCTCTTGTGGAGGCACAAACAGATCAACCTTAAATTTGGTTTTCAAAATCTCAAGGTCGCGCGTTTCGTCTGCGGCGTTTTCACGCGTCATTTTGGGGCCCCATTGTGCGGCAACTTTATCTAACACAGCGCGCACTTCAGGCTTAAGTTTTTTATACGCGTCGATGTTAACCATGATGTAGTCGGGTCCACCTGCGTGAATGCCAGGTATGTAGCCCCAATTCACAAACTCGCTCCATTTGGCACCGACCACGTTAAAGCCCGCTGTCATAAAGCCATCAACCACACCGCGCTCAACAGCCAAAGGCACCTCAGCTAACGTTAAAGAGACTGCCGAGCCGCCTAAGCGCTTGAGCATCTCACTTTGCTTGCCATCTGTTGTGCGAAATTTTCGACCAGCAAACTCTTCGATTGATTTAATTTGCGGGCCACGACCAAACAGGTTTTGTGGTGGCCATGAAAAATAAAACAAAGTCTTGACACCCGCTTTTTCTAACTCAGGCTCAGCATATTTTTTGATGATGGGCCAAACTTTATCGAGCTCGTCTGAGTTGCGCACGAGCAGCGGCAAGTTGGCGACAGAGGCTAGCGGTGTTGAGCCAGAGATGAAGCCTGAATAGCCCTCGCCCATTTGCACTTGGCCTGTACCGGTGGCCCGCACCACTTCGGTTGCCTTAAACGGAAACTCGCCTGAGGGGCGCACGGTGATGATAAGTTGACCGTCAGTCTGCTTGCGCACCTCGGTCGCAAACTCAGTTAGGCGCAAGGTAATCGGGTGGCTTGCCCCTGGAAAGGCATACATATCCCACTTGGTTTGAGCCGCGACGGGCGACAACAATGTCAGGCCCAAGCTGAGCAACGCATAGTTTAATAATGACTTGAAGTGACGCATGACTTCTCCTTAAGATCGTACGAGATACGGCTGTAAACTAAGCACCGGGCACCGCGCTACAAAAATCCTATGTTCTCAGCCACTACGTTGTCTCTGTTTTGGCAACAGATTAGGCTTGTGAACAAACGTAATCTACTTTTATAGTCTGAGAAAAGTTTTAACGTCTGGCGGTGTGGCTGTCAAGCCAATACAGGCGCTGCGAGCACAGTGCATACCCTAGGTGCCTCAGGATCCCCTACTTTGATTTTTTTGCTTGGCACACTACGACTCACTCACAAAATAGGAAGACAAGACATGCGCGACTATCTAGCTTGGAGAATGGCTTTTGGGGTAACAACACCTTCAACCAATACCGTTGTTCAACCCGAATACGATGACATGCGCCCAGCCGGGGTGACCAACCATTTGGGACGCATGGTGATCCCTGACATGGCCATTAATAACAACGACGACTTTGACCGCTCAATTGCCCTCATCGATGCCGCACTCGAAGGCGCAGTCGACCGCGTCATGGATTGCAAGCCCAATGCCTTCGTACTTGGTATCTCTGCCTTATCGATTTGGGGTGGCAACGCCCAATGGGGCGATGAACTCAAGGCGCGCATTCGCAAAGTCGCCGGCTGGGAGATCCCAGTCGCACTTGCAAGCGACGCTATCGTGGCGGCACTTAAAGCCCATGGCATCAAGCGCAAAATCGCAGTGATGGAACCCTACTACCCGTCGATCGAGCCACGCATGCAAGGTGTCTTGAACCCGCATGGCTATGAGGTCGTACGCTTCAACCACATGCGTGGCAAGAGCCCTGCTTCATATTCAATTTTGACTGCGCAAGACATGATTGCGGGGATGCGCAAGATTGACGGCGATGATATCGAGGCCATCGTACAGTTTGGTGCAAACCTACCCATGGCGCGTTTGGCCGATGAGGCCGAGCGTTGGTTAAACAAGCCTGTGATCAGCGTGAACGTCGCCACTTACTGGCATGCGCTTCGTATGAATGGCATACAAGACAAAATGTATGGCTTTACAAAGTTAATGTCGGAGTTTTAAGCGGCCGCACGAAGCACGCCTGACGCGATCAATGAAATGCGTCGGGCGGTTTTGTTCCAATTAAACAGTCACTCAACCAACAGGCGCTGTTTTCACCAACGCGGGCAAGTTCACAACCGATGCATACCAGGCCTCAAGCTTAGGGTGACCAGGGCGCCAAGGCTCGTTCGCAAAACGAAAATCAAGGTACCCCAACGCGCAAGCAATCGCGATTTCACCGATCGTATCGAGCTTGCTTAGATTTGCCGCGTCTTTTTCGAGATCATCCAGAGAATGCCTGACCTTTCCCTGCTGCAACTGAATGTACCCAATACGACCTTCGTCTTGGGGTAAGGCGATCTCGCGGCGACGCGGCTGACTCGCATCCAACATGCCATCGCCTATGGCTTGCTGGCGTAGAGCAGCCCAACGTGCAGGCCCCGCCGCAGGAAACAGTGGTTTGGCAGAACCGAGGCTATCTAAGTATTCACAAATAACAGGGCTATCAAACAAGCTCTTGCCGTCAGCCAACACCAGCGTGGGCACCTTTGACAGGGGGTTGGCGGGGACCAGCGCCGCATCAGTTGAAGGGATCACCCACTTTTCGATCTGGCCATCAATGCCGCGCGCAACCGCGCAGGCCATCACTTTTCGAACATAAGGACTTGCAGGAGAAAAAGCTAATTTCATGAGTCGCTTCCGATTAATGTGGAAAAAAAATTAATTCGCTGATCACTGATCCGCTTTGATCCCAGCAGCCTTGACGGTTGCGCCCCAACGGTCAAATTCTGACACCAGCACTTTGCCAATTTGTTCAGGATTTAAGACGTCGATCTGCAGACCGCCTTTAATCATCAGTTCAATAATTTGGGGGTCTTTGACAGCTTCGCTCACAGCCTTATAAATCGCATCGACCGCAGCCTTGGGCATTTTTGCTGGTCCAAGAATGGAAATCCAAGGAGAGGTATATAGGCTGACGCCTTGTTCTGCCAAGGTTGGCATATTAGGTGCGCCCACAAACCGCACAGGGGCACCCAAACCGATCGCAACCACTTTGCCGGCTTCAGCATTAGGCACAGCCAAGCTAAGCGGCACAAACATCCCGTCAACTTGGCCCGCTAAGACCGCAGTCATGGCGGGTGCTGCGCCTGTAAACGGGACGTGCAAGATATCGAGCTTGCTCATCACTTTGAGCATCTCCATCGCCACTTGGCTTGAACTACCTACGCCCCAAGAGGCATACGTCAGCTTGCCCGGCTGGCTTTGTGCCAAGGCGATGAACTCTTTTATATTTTTTGCGGGGACTTTAGGGTTGACCACCAAGGCGTAGGGCAACAAGCCGATCTGTACGATCCCAACAAAGTCTTTCAGTGCGTCATACGCGATCTTAGGGTAAACGTGCGGGTTGATCGAATGCGTGTCTGCCGCAGTCATCAAGATGGTGTAGCCATCAGGCGCAGACTTACCCACAAAGTCAGAGCCGATCATGCCACTGGCACCAGGCTTATTGTCGACAACGATTGTCTGCTTTAGGATCTTGCCAGCGCCCATAGCGATGGCGCGAGCGAGCACGTCAGTGCCCCCGCCTGCGTTATATGGCACCACCAAACGAATCGACTTATCGGGGTAAACCCCTTGAGCCTGAACGCCCAAGCCAAAGAGGGCCGTGGCTGCAAACAGCGCTAACGTCTTAAACATCTGGGTACTTTTCATGGAGGTCTCCGATCATCGATTAGGTATTATTTTGTTAATCTTTTAACATGATTTTTTCGCCTTCACCACCTGAACGAGTTGGTTAGGCAAACCCTTTAGGACATCAGCACTCATGCGCCCCGCTATTAACTTGCACGATTTTAGGGCGATGGCCCGCCGTAAACTGCCCCAGATCGCCTTCGACTTTATCGATGGCGGCGCTGACGACGAGCTTGGCATGGTACGTAATCGCGAGGCCTTTAGTGACTACCAACTACTGCCACGCTACCTCAATGACGTGACCACTCGCGATCAGTCGATCACGTTGTTTGGTAGAAAGTACTCGAGCCCGATCGGCATTTCTCCTACCGGGATGGCCGGCTTGTTTCGGGTGGGCGCCGACAGCATGCTTGCTGCAGCAGCAAAAAAAGCGAATGTACCCTTCTTGTTATCAAGCGCCAGCAATTTCAAAATTGAAGATGCCGCAAAAATTGCCCCAGACAACGTGTGGTTTCAAATGTATGCCACCAGCGATCACCGTATCAATATGGATTTAGTGCGTCGCGCGCGCGAAACCGGTGTGGGAGTCTTAGTGATCACAGTAGACGTGCCCGTTAATTCAAACCGCGAACGCAATCGTCGTAACGGTTTTACGCGGCCATTTCGTATGACGCCCTCGATCATGCTCGATACCTTAAGCCGCCCGGGGTGGTTGTTGCAGTACCTCAAGTCAGGCGGTATGCCGATGATGAGTAACTGGCAGCCCTACGCGCGCGAAGGTGCCAACGCCGATGAAGTCGCCGACCTGTACGGCACGTTAACGCCAGCACCGATGACGAGTTGGGAGACCGTGACTGCCATTCGCCGCGAGTGGGAAGGACCGTTAGTGATCAAAGGTATCTTGCATCCAGACGACGCGGTGCAGTCAGCTGAGCACGGGTTGGACGGCGTCATCGTTTCGAATCATGGGGCCCGACAATTAGACGCAGCGCCATCGTCGGTTGCCATGCTGGCTGCCATTCGTGCTGCGGTGGGTGACCGAATGACCGTGATGCTCGACAGCGGCATACGCCGCGGTTCAGATGTCATCACGGCAAAATGCCTGGGCGCAGAGGCATGCTTTTTTGGCCGCCCCACGCTCTATGCCGTCGCGGCTTTAGGCCAAGAGGGTGCCGATCAAGTTTTTGCCATCATGCGCCGCGAAATTGATGCAGTGTTGACGCAAATTGGCTGCGGCAGTTTTAATGCTTTGACCGAGAAATTTTTGCATCGTAAAGCGTAAAACATCACTGAAGCGAAATCTTGGCATCTTGTATCACCTTCGACCAACGCGCTGTATCTTGAGCAATCTTTTGCGTAAAGTCAGCGGCGCTGCCCCCGACGGCCTCGATACCCGCGCCTGCTAATTGCTGCACGACCGCAGAATCTTTGAGCGCTTGATTGAGCGCCAAATTCAACTTTGACACGATCTCGGGTGCTAAACCGGCGGGGCCAAACACCCCAAACCAGGTTAGGGAAACAAAGCCAGGCAGGTCTTGCGCAATCACAGGGACGTCTGGTACGAGAATCGAGCGCTCAAGCGCCGAGATACCCAATGCCCTAACCTTGCCATCGCGCACATGCGGATAGGCCGATGAGAAGCTATCGAACAGCACATCGAGTCGACCCGCCATCAAATCTGGCATAGCCAAAGCAGTCCCTTTGTAAGGCACGTGTGTAATCTTAATTCCCGCCATCGCCTGAAACCGCTCACCGGATAGGTGCGGAATACCGCCGGTACCCGCCGAACCAAAATTGAGTTTCCCCGGATTTTGTTGCGCATACTGAATAAATTCTTTAACGGTCTTAGCCGGCGAAGACAAGGGCACGATCATCATCGACGGCGACTGTGCCGCGTAGCTAATCGGTGTGAAATCTTTAGTGGGATTAAAGGGCGTTGCAGGATTTAGCAAAGGCCCCAGCACGTGTGTGCTGTTGGTAGACAACAAAAGCGTATAACCATCCGGCGCGGCTTTAGCGGCCATCTCAGCGCCGATCATGCCCGCCGCCCCGCCTTTATTATCGATGACGATTGTCTGGTTAAGCTCTGCAGAAAACTTCTGCACAATGATTCGACCAACAATGTCGGTCCCGCCGCCAGCCGGAAACGGAACGATCAGTCTGATGGGTCGGTTTGGATAGGCGGTTTGTGCGCTCACCGCTTGTAAACAAAGTAGGCCCAAGACCAAAAATAGCTTACCGATGTTTTTCATTAGAAATCCTTCATTCTTAAGTTTCCCTCCGAATTAGACTCCTTTTTAGGGACACCCACACCCTGAGGCCTTTACCGCTAAAATGGCTTTGTTGGTGCTCGCTGCTTGGTTCACAGGCAGCAGTTCAACGGGAAGCAGAAAAATATCGCGGTATCGCTGAGATATTTAGCCTGCGCTGCCCCCGCAACGGTCAAGCGAACAAGCCTTACCGCTTTGCTTCTGTCCCACTAGCCACTGGCCGTCTGAACAAACGACTGGGAAGGCGACAGAGGTTGTTTTCGTTAGCCCGGATACCGGCCAACAAGGTTGCGCGCTGTCTTCAGGCACCGCGCTTAAACGCTCAAGAGTCGTCGGGGATGGCGGCTTCGGGTGCTGTTGTGATTGTGGATCTTGCCACATGACTCAAGTCGTGCGCAGTGAATTTATTTTAGGCGGTCAAAAAAGCGGTAAGTCACGTCGCGCGGAGGCGCTTGCGCAGAACTGGCTCGCAAGCGGGCCACGACATACGGCAATCTTAATCGCAACGGCACAAGCCTTTGATGACGAGCTGCGCGCACGTATTGAGCGTCACCGACAAGATCGTTTATTGCGCGTGCCGGGCATGGTCACAATCGAAGAGCCGTTCGCACTTTCTGCGGCCATCACACAGCACAGTGCACCCAATACACTCATCGTGGTCGATTGCCTCACGCTTTGGCTGACCACTCAGCTGATGCCGCCATTATTTTACGCGCCTCAAATCGGTCTTGCCACCGACTCACCCGCGGCTCTTGTGGCTTGGCAAACTCTCGCCACTGAGCTTTGTACAGCAATCAAACACGCGCAAGGACCGATCATCTTGGTGGGTAACGAGATCGGCTTAGGTGTGATCCCATTAGGCAAAGACGTACGCGCGTTTGTCGATGCGCTTGGCTTACTCAATCAAAGCGTTGCTGCCGTCTGCGAGCGCGTGACCTTAATGAGCGCTGGCTTACCGTTGGCACTCAAAGGAACACTTTAAAAGTGAAAGCCTTGACTCACGCCAACAGTTGCTTGGGCTACCTCACCACGCTGCTATCGCTGATCCTGCTGAGCTTGGTCGCTCACACAGCCTACGCGCAATATTCTGTCGTCGATGATCGAGGGATCGCTAACCACTGGAGCAAGCCCCCCGAGCGCGTGGTTACCTTACTGCCCTCTTTAACCGAAACGGTTTGCGCGCTGGGTGAGTGCGCGCGCTTAGTCGGCGTCGATCGCTACTCGAATTGGCCTACGTCAGTCATGGCCCTGCCGGAGCTCGGCGGTGGCCTGGATCCAAATATCGAGGCAATCGTTGCGTTGGCGCCAGACGTTATTTTTACTGCGCAATCTTCGCGCGGCGCTCAAAAGCTTGAAGATCTTGGCTTAAAAGTGGTGGCCCTCGAACCTAAAAGTCACGCGGATGCAAAACGAGTCTTAGACAAAATTGCGCAAACGCTAGGTTTGAACCCAGAGCGTGCGCAACAACTTTGGCTAGCGACCGAGCAAGCTGTGGCTGCAACCGCACGAACCTTGCCTGCGAGCACTCACACCCTTCGGGTTTATATTGAGGTGAACCGCGCGCCTTTCGGTGCAGGCCCAACGTCTTTTATCGGTGAAACGTTGACACGCTTAGGCGCGCAAAATATTTTGCCCACAAGCTTAGGACCGTTTCCTCGCGTCAATCCCGAATTCGTTGTCCGCGCACAACCCAGCGTCATCATGATTAGCAAACGCGATCTGCCAGAGATGCTCTTGCGCCCAGGGTGGGCCGCGATGCAGGCAATCAAAGAGAATCGCGTCTGTGCGTTTGCCCCCGCAGAGCAAGATGTCTTGGTGCGCCCGGGACCACGGCTCGCCGAGGCGGCAACGCTGATGGCTAATTGCCTAAAGAGATTCGCGCCATGAACGCGTCGCTACCCGACACGCACTCCTCACAACACTCGCGCGCGCTGTGCTCTGCTTGGCTGTTGGCGCTGCTGTGTGTCGTTGTCTTGCTCGCCGGCTTGTGTGTTGGCAGCACGGGTGTCGAGCCCCTGTGGCGCTTGTTGGCCGACCCAATTGCCGCTCAAATTATTTGGGATATTCGCGCGCCACGCACCTTAGGTGCACTGCTCGCCGGCGCCTTGCTCGGCCTTGCCGGTGCCATCGCGCAAGGGCTCTTTCGCAACCCACTGGCAGATCCCTTTTTGCTTGGTAGCGCCTCGGGCGCCTCCGCTGCAGTCGCACTTGCTTTGGCGGGCTTTGGCATATCTCCACTTGCCACACAATGGTTGCTCAGGCTGGGCCTGACCGCCGCGGCCTTCACGGGCGCGGTGCTCGCCGTCTTTCTGACCCTGAGTCTGGCCCGCGGGGTGCAGCATACCTTACGCCTGTTATTGGCCGGCGTTGTCGTGGGTGTGGTCTTAGGAGCCTTCACGTCTTTTCTGTCACTAACGCACCCAGATATTTTGCAAGCAATGCAAGCGTTTATGCTGGGCTCAACAGGTTTTGTGGGTTGGTCGGCTTGCGCCATCATGGGCATCGTATGGCTGGCCTGTAGCGCGGCGGGACGCGGCCTTTCAAAAGCCTTAGATGGCCTGGCGTTAGGCGAGGCCACTGCCCAAAGCCTCGGGCTACCCTTGAGACCGCTACGCGCAGCCTTAATTGCCACCCTTGCTCTGGCAACTGGCACGGCGGTTGCCCAAACTGGCTTGATTGCTTTTGTAGGGTTAGCCGCTCCGCATCTTGTGCGTGCACTTGTCAAAACAAGTCACGCGTGGCTGTTGCCTCTGGCCAGCCTGATGGGCGCCGCCCTGTTATCGCTTGCAGACCTGCTGGCGCGGGGCCTGCTTGCCCCGCAAGAATTACCCGTTGGCGTGCTGACCGCGCTCTTGGGAGGCGGCTATTTAATGTGGCTGATGCATCGCCGAGGGCCCACGCATGACTGACCCACGCCCAACACACCAGACAGCTGCCGCAGCTTTAGAAGTGAGAAACTTAGGCGTGACACTCGGTCAGCATCCCGTGCTTCAGGGGCTGAATCTGAAGCTACCTCAGGGGCGCTGGAGCGCGATCGTCGGCCCCAATGGCGCGGGCAAATCAACACTGCTGCAAGCCTTGGCAGGTGTCTTGCCTTACCGCGGTGACATATACCTGTTCGAGCAAGCATTGGGCAGCTTTACCGCGCAGCACCGCGCACGCCAAGTTGCCTGGCTTGCTCAAGGCTCGGTGCAAAGCGCTGACGACCTGACGGTCTATGATGTCGCAATGCTTGGTCGACTGCCGCATCAATCGTGGCTTGGCGGGCCCAGCCACGCGGATCATGTTGCCACCGAGCAGGCGTTAAGGCTGACGCAAGCGTGGCCTTGGCGCCAACGCGCGCTAGGCACGCTGTCAGGCGGTGAAAAACAACGCGTCTTGCTTGCCAGATTGCTAGCCGTCGATGCTGATATTCTATTAATGGACGAACCCTTAGCAAACCTTGACCCGCCCCATCAAGTCGACTGGCTGTTATTGGTTCGTCATTTAGTCGCCTGTGGAAAAACCGTCGTTAGCGTCTTGCATGAGGTTACGCTCGCACTGTATGCCGACGAATTAATTGTGATGGCTGGCGGCGCCATCCAACATACAGGTACCCGCGACGACCCCGTCTTACACCGCACAATCGAAAGCGTTTTTGACTACCGCATCGCCATTGAGGCTCTCGGCACCGGCTGGGTAGCTCGACCAAAACTTCTTTAAGACAGGAAAACTGACTATGCAGATCGTGACCCCTCCAACCGAAAAGCCCTACGAAAAATCGACCGGTGAACGTCGAGGCTTATTAATCATCAACACCGGCGATGGTAAAGGCAAAAGCACCGCAGCCTTCGGCTTAGCAATGCGTGCGCACGGACGCGGCAAGGTGGTCAAGATTTTTCAATTTATGAAAGTGCCGAGCGCGCGCTTTGGTGAGCACCGCGTCTTTGAACAACTCAACGTGCCGATCGAAGGCCTGGGCGATGGCTTTAGCTGGAAGAGCCAAGACCTTGAACACTCTGCTCAGCTCGCGCGCGATGGCTGGGCTAAAGCCAGCGAAGCAATTTTAAGTGGCGAATACTTTATGGTGACGCTCGACGAGCTCACCTATCCGATTACTTTTGGCTGGATCGCACTCGAAGAGGTCTTGCAAACTTTGCGTTCACGCCCGCCAGAGGTTCACGTCGTCATCACGGGGCGCCGCTGTCCGGCAGAGATCATTGAAATCGCCGACACCGTCACCGAGATGACGATGATCAAACACGCGTTCGATGCTGGCATCCCTGCACAGCGCGGAATCGAAGATTGATTGCTACGGCTCTCAGGCTAAGAATCCCTCTGAGGCTCGGTGCATGTGCCACCCTAATCAACTGCGGAGCAAGGCGCGGCCTTGCCAAAGGTGTGGCTAAATGACCGCACGCTGCCTCATGGTGTTAGGGACGACAAGCGGCGCGGGCAAGAGTTGGCTGACGACCGCGCTATGTCGCTGGTATGCCCGTCAAGGCTTGAAGGTCGCGCCCTTTAAGGCTCAGAACATGAGCAACAACGCCCGCGTGGTGGGCACCGCGCAAGGCGCCGGCGAAATCGGTTCGGCGCAATACTTTCAAGCTCTGGCCGCTGGTGTCCTGCCCGACGTGCGCATGAATCCTGTGCTGTTAAAGCCAGAGGCGCAGTCAAAGAGTCAGGTGGTGTTGCTTGGCGAGGTCAGCAGCGCGCTCACACAGATGCCTTGGGGCGACCGAAGCGAAAAGCTCTGGCCCTTTATCACCGAAGCGCTTGATGCCCTGCGCGCCGAGAACGATCTGGTGATCATCGAAGGCGCAGGCTCGCCGGCCGAAATAAATTTAATGTCGCGCGACATCGTGAACTTACGCGTCGCGCGCTACGCTCAAGCGCGTTGTTTATTAATTACCGATATTGATCGCGGAGGTGCCTTCGCACACCTTTATGGAACGTGGGCGTTACTGCCCAAAGCCGACCAGGCGCTTCTTCGTGGGTTTGTCTTGAATAAATTTCGCGGCGAGGAAAGCTTGTTAAGCCCTGCACCTGAGCACTTGTTGGCCTTAACAGGAGTGCCTACCGTTGCGACTGTGCCTTACTGGCACGATCACGGCTTGCCCGAAGAAGACGGTTTATTCGACGACCGTGCACAAGCCGCTCGCCCCGCCACAGTCACCGTTGCAGTGATTGCCTATCCAAGCCTGAGTAATCTTGATGAATTTCAAGCTCTGAAAAACATCGCTGACGTACGGCTGGTTTGGGTGAGAGAACTCAGCCAGCTCCCTACACTCAAACCAACTGATTGGCTAGTGCTGCCGGGGTCTAAACACACCAGTTCTGACTTGAGCTGGCTTGAAGCCCAAGGCTTTGCGCACGCGTTACACGCTCACGCCCAGCAGGGCGGGCCAATACTCGGGATTTGCGGCGGCCTGCAAATGCTAGGGCAGCGCTTAGTCGATCCACATGGTGTCGATGGTGAGGCTGAAGGCCTTGGACTCTTGTCTGTCGTGACAGAGTTTGCCGAAGCAAAAACAGTTCGGCGCTGTCAGGTGCAATTTGGCGCAGTGACTGGGGCTTGGTCTAAGCTGGCACGTTTGGGATTTCAAGGCTATGAGATTCATCAAGGGCAGACACACTTAATAAACGCTAAACAAGAGGCGCACGAGAGCGTGCAAGGTGCTCTTAATACCCCAGACAATCATGCGCATACTCGCGAAGTGATCAACGGCCTCGCGTGGCAAAACGGCTCAGGCAATGTTCTCGGGCTTTATGTGCATGGCCTGTTTGAGGCTCCCTCAGTACTTTGCGCATTATTTGGCTCGCAAGCCCGCACCCTAGATACTGTCTTTGACGGCCTGGCCGACTGCCTCGAGCGCAACAGCACGCCCGGCTTTCTGCAAGCCTTAATCGCTGACTGACCAAAGGGCTAAAAAAATGACCTTTGCGCTCCCTGTATTGATAAACCTCGATGACGCTGCACGCGCCCGTCAGTTACAAAGCAAACTCGATCACAAAACTAAACCTCGCGGCTCCTTGGGTCAGCTAGAGACGCTTGCGCTGCAGCTTGGGCTGCTTTTGCAAACCGACTCACCCACACTGCAAGCGCCGCAGCTTGTGGTCTTTGCGGGTGATCATGGTTTAGCCAAGCACGGCGTGTCGGCTTATCCAAGCGAGGTTACCTGGCAGATGGTTGAAAACTTTTTGACGGGCGGTGCGGCGGTGAACGTGCTAGCGCGCCAACATGGCTTAGCGCTTACCGTCGTCGATTGCGGTGTCAATCATGATTTTGCGCCTCAACCAGGCTTACACACTTGCAAAATCGCTTACGGCACTGCCGACTCCTCGGCGCAAGCAGCGATGTCTACAGACCAGTGTGCTCAAGCCCTTTCAAACGGACGCAAGTTGATTAGAGCCTTGCCTGGTAATGTGCTGTTGCTGGGTGAAATGGGCATCGGTAATACCTCAGCGGCATCACTACTGCTTGCGCGTTTAGCCCACTTACCGCTCGAGCAATGTACGGGGGCCGGCACCGGCCTAGACGCACCAGCGCTACAGCGTAAAACACAAATTTTACAAAGCGTGCTAACCAAACACGCTGACGCAAACGCACCGCTGCAGGCGCTTGCTGCGTTTGGTGGGTTTGAAATCGCCACCATGGTGGGCGCTATTTTCGAGGCGAGCGCCAGCAATCGGGTGATCGTCATCGACGGCTTCATTACAAGCGCCGCAGTATTAGTTGCGAGTCAACTCGACCCCTTAGTATTACAGCGCTGCGTATTTGCGCATCGCTCAGACGAGCGCGGGCACGCGCTGCTGCTGACACGCTTAAACGCCAGGCCCCTGCTGGATTTGCAGCTGCGCTTAGGCGAAGGCTCGGGTGCGGCGCTAGCCTGGCCCTTGCTGGTTTCAGCCTGCGACCTACTGAATCACATGGCTAGCTTCGCTTCAGCGGGGGTCGCTGAGGCACCTTGAGTATCCGTGGTACGCAAAACGATAAGGGGTATCTGTGAGACAACCTGTGCGTCACTATTTGCTCGCTCTACAGTACTTCACCCGCATCCCGCTGCCTGAAGGTGTCGCACGCTGGGTGGGCTTTAATGCAACGCTGCAACAAGCCAGCCTGGCGCATTTTCCGGGCGTTGGCTGCTTGGTGGGCGCGGCGACCGGCGCCCTGTTTTATATGGCCGCTCTCTGGCTGCCGCTCACCAGCGTGACGCCCTGGGTGGCTGCCTGCTTAAGCACGGTTTTGAGCGTGATGCTGACGGGCGCATTTCATGAAGATGGGCTAGCAGACACCTCGGATGGCTTGGGCGGCCTGGTGGCGCGCACTCGGGCAATCGAAATCATGAAAGACTCACGTATTGGTAGCTACGGCGCTGTTGCACTTGTGTTGGCGATCACCACCAAACTTGCCCTCTTGACGATGCTCGGGCAAATTGATTTTGCTCTGGCGGCCTGGAGCCTGTTTGCAGCGCACGTTTGCTCACGGGTGATGCCTTTACTGATTGCCGCACGGTTAAGCAACGTGGGCGATGACCTCACCACAAAAACCAAACCTCTGGCAAACAAGGTCTCGCGTCAGACCCTGTTTGTCGCGTTGGTCTGGTTGTTACTCGCTTACCTACTGTTCAGCAGTCAGCATGCAACCATACTTTTGCTATGGGCCACCGGCTGTAGCCTGTGCGCGTGGTGGCTGATGCTGCGCTTACTGACTAAACGCTTAAATGGCTTTACCGGTGACACACTGGGCGCGACCCAACAAGTGTGTGAGTTGGCTTTTTATCTGGGTATTTTGCTGGGCTTACCAAGGTGAAGCTTTGGCTCGTTCGTCACGCGCAACCTCTCATTCAAAAGGGCCTTTGCTACGGCCAACTCGATGTCGCGGCAGATCACGAGGCCACGCAACGAGCCGCCAAGTCTCTCGCGCCGCTGCTACCCGACAAACTGACACTTTATAGTTCAGGTCTGAAAAGGACTCAACAACTTGCATGCGCCCTACAAGAACAGTGCCCGGCACAGTCCTTTGAGGTCGACACCCGCTTACAGGAAATGAATTTTGGGCGCTGGGAGGGTGTCGCCTGGAATACGATTCCTAAAGCCGCCTTTGACGCGTGGACGCAAGAGTTCGACACCCACCGCTTTGGCGGCGCAGAAAGCGTACGAGACTTACTGTTACGGGTCAATCAGTCTCTTCTTAACACCCCTCTTGATCGTGACGCTCTTTGGGTCACGCACGCGGGAGTCATTCGGGCGGTGAATTACTTAAAACACCATGGGCTTGCTTCAAGTGCAACCACCCAGACGTGGCCGGCCACAGCACCCGCCTTTGGCGAGTGGGAGTGCTTGACGCTGCCGTTTTAATTGCCAGTCATTCGGTCTTTTAGGTGTACGCCTGTGCAAAACAGCACGCCCCTCTAAACCTTCAAAGCAGCCACCACCGCGTCGCCCATTTCTGCAGTGCCCACTTGTCGCGAACCCGGTTCAAAAATATCCGCCGTCCGGTATCCGTCGGCCAACACCGCCGCGACCGCCCGCTTGATTCGAGCGCTTTGCTCGGGTTGTTTAAACGAATAATCCAACATCATTGCTGCCGATAAAATCGAGGCTAAAGGGTTGGCAATGTTTTTACCTGCAATATCGGGAGCAGTGCCATGCACCGGCTCATACAGCCCACGTCCATCGGGGCTGAGCGATGCCGAGGGCAGCATCCCTATTGAACCTGTCAACATTGCTGCAGCATCTGAAACAATATCGCCGAACATGTTGCCAGTCACAACGACATCAAACTGTTTAGGCTGACGCATCATCGTCATCACAAAAGCGTCGACCAGCGCGTTTGAGTACTCGACATCTGGGTATTGCTTGCTGACGCGTTCGGCAACCTCACGCCAGAGCTGCATCGTGTCAAGCACGTTTGCCTTATCCACCGAACACACTTTTCCCCTGCGTTGGCGGGCAGTCTTGAAGGCGACGTGAATGATTCGCTCGATCTCGGGCTCGGTGTAATACATGGTGTTAATGCCAACGCGAATCCCTTGCGCGTTTGTGCTGACGCCGCGCGGCTGGCCAAAATAAATATCGCTGCTGAGCTCACGAAGAATCAATAAATCCAGACCTTCGACCAAGTGCGGTTTGAGCGACGAGGCACCAATTAATTCTGGAAACATAAATACAGGGCGGTAATTGGCAAATAAGTCGAGCTCTTTACGTAGACGCAATAAACTCGCGCCTGGGCGCTGCGCATAAGGCAACGCTTCGTCACCAGGCATACCGGCCGAACCAAACAAAATAGCGTCAGCCGCTTTAGCGATCGCCATCGTAGCCGCGGGCAGTGGATCGCCCGCCGCCGTGACGCCCGCGCCCCCCACTGGAGCTTCAGTCAGCTGCAAATTAGCGTCGCCCACCGTGGCGCGCAACACCTTCACCGCCTGAGCCGTCACTTCTGGGCCCACACCATCACCCGCTAACACTGCAATCTTCATCGCTTAAATCCTGTCAGGTACAAACAAAAAATCTTCGGACAAAGCGGTCACCCACTTTGCGCAAATACTCTGGACTAAAACTCGTTTGCCTCATACTGACGGGCAAACGCGGCAATCTTGTCGGCATGCGTGAGCGTGTAGTCAAGCTCGTCCATCCCCGTTAAGAGACAGTGCTTTGAGAATGGTGCGATCTCAAAGGGTTGGTCAGCTACGCTTGGTGCGCGCACCACCTGACGTTCGAGATCAACGCTCACTTTTTGCCCGGGCTGTGCGCTTAACGCCGCAAGAATCTGCTCGACGACCTCGGGGGCGAGCACAATAGGCAATAGGCCATTCTTAAGCGAGTTCGAATAAAAAATATCGCCAAAGCTTGGGGCAATCACTGCACGGATGCCGTAGTCATGCAAGGCCCATACGGCCTGCTCACGCGACGAGCCACAGCCGAAATTACGCTCAGCCACTACCACTTCTGCGGCGCTGTAAGCCGGCTGATTCAACAGAAACTCAGGGCGTTTTGTATCGTCTTTGTTAAAGCGCAAATCCCGAAAAAGATAAGCGCCAAAGTCATTGACGCGTGGCTTTTGTAAAAAGCGCGCCGGAATAATCTGATCGGTATCGATATTGGCCCGCGTGAGCGGCAAGGCGACGGCCTCGAGAGGTTTAAAGGGTTGCATATTGTGAATCCTGAAGGTGTTTAAGCTAAGACGTTATGCAGAGCACGCGCATCTGCAAGGTGGCCCATGATCGCGCTGGCCGCCGCAGTAGCGGGGCTCATAAGGTGGGTGCGCGAACCAGGCCCCTGTCGGCCAACAAAGTTACGATTTGAAGTCGCGGCGCACCGTTTGCCCGAGGCTACCGAATCACCATTCACGCCGATACACATCGAACAACCGGCAAAGCGCCATTGAAAACCGGCTTGAATAAAAATTTTATCTAAACCCTCGGCTTCTGCCTGCGCTTTAACTAAACCCGAGCCCGGCACCACCCATGCCTCAACGCTTGCAGCCACCTTGCGACCCTTGGCAACCGCAGCAGCGCTGCGCAGGTCTTCGATTCGACTGTTCGTGCACGACCCGATGAACACGCGGTCGATGCTGATCTCGTTTAAAGCCATGCCCGGCGTCAAGCCCATATAGGTCAACATCCGCTCGACCACGGCGCGTCGCTGCGGATCCGCGATATCAGCAGGCGCTGGTACGCGAGCAGTCACTGAGATTGCATCTTCAGGACTATTCCCCCAGGTCAGCATCGGCTCAATCTCCTGCGCGTTCAAGGTGACTTCGCGATCAAAGCTTGCGCCGAGATCTGAGGGCAACGTGCGCCAAAAAGCCACGGCACGAGCCCATTTTTCTCCGGTCGGCGCAAACGGTCGGCCCGAGAGATACGCGTAAGTTTTTTCATCAGGCGCGATCATGCCCGCGCGCGCGCCCGCCTCAATAGACATATTACAAATCGTTAGGCGACCCTCAATCGAAAGATTGCGAATGGCCGAGCCCGCATACTCAATGACATGGCCAACGGCTCCCGCCGCTCCGATCTTGGCAATAATTGCCAAGATAATATCTTTGCCTGACACGCCTGGTGCGAGGATGCCGTCAACCGTAATGCGCATGGTTTTAGGTCGCCTTTGCCAAATTGACTGCGTCGCCACCACATGGGCGACTTCGCTCATGCCGATGCCAAACGCGAGCGCACCTAGCGCGCCGTGGGTTGAGGTATGGCTATCGCCGCACACCATCAATAAGCCTGGACGCGTCCAACCTTGCTCGGGACCAATTACGTGCACGATGCCTTGGCGCTGATCCTGTAAACCTAAAAATTGGATCCCAGCCGCGCGGGTATCGCGCTCAAGAGACTCGGCCATCGCACGACTTTCGGGGTCGGCTAAATCCATCAAGTTACGGCTGTTGGTAGGGATGTAGTGATCGGGCGTCCCAAACGCACGCTCAGGCGAGCGTGCGGTCAACTTGCGCTGGCGCAACATCTCGAAGGCTGGCGCCGAACCGTCCTGAATCATATGCGTGTCGACAAACATTAACTCTTGTCCGTCTTCACGCTCAAGAATCCGATGTTTGAGCCAGATTTTTTCAAAGAGTGTCTGGGGCGTTGAGGCTGCGGGCATGCGTGGCTTTCCTTTTAGTATTCAAACGTGCCAAGCGTCAAACCGCTAGTCGACCTTAGCACCCGACATGCGAACAATTTTTTCGTAACGAACGGTCTCAGAGGCGATATAGGCACCAAACGCCTCGGGTGTGCCGCCACCGATTTCTGCGCCAAAATCAGCCATTCTTTTTTTAAGCTCGGGTGATTTCAGAATTTTATTAAGCTCGGTATTCAAGCGATCGATAATCGGCTTGGGCGTACCCGCGGGTACCATGACGCCGTACCAAGAGGACACGTGCACGCCCGGGATCCCCAGTTCGTCAAAGGTCGGCGTGTCGGGCAGGGCTGGGTTACGCTCTTTTGATGCCACCGCTAACGCGCGAAGCTTGCCGCCCGCAATCAACGCCAAGCAAGCCGTGGTGTCGAGCATAAAAGAGACGTGTCCAGCCATTAAGTCAGCCTCGGCAGGTGCCGTTCCTTTATAGGGCACATGCACAACCTCGACGCCCGTGGACTGAATAAATACGATTCCGGCCAAGTGTTGCGATGAGCCCACGCCTGCCGAACCGTAATTTAGCTTGCCCGGATTCGCCTTAGCCAGCGCGATCAGTTCGGCGACGTTCTTGACTGGTGCGTTGGTTGGCACCACTAGAATATTTGGGACGGCCGACACGTAAATCACCGGTAAAAAATCTGCGACCGGATCAAAGCCAAGTTTTTTATACATGTGAATATTGA
Source organism: Alcaligenaceae bacterium (assembly GCA_013205565.1). Taxonomy (GTDB): domain Bacteria; phylum Pseudomonadota; class Gammaproteobacteria; order Burkholderiales; family Burkholderiaceae_B; genus Zwartia. The sequence goes on from JABMMM010000202.1 coordinate 23,023, forward strand.
CGGCGTTGGGGCTTAACGAACCCATCAAAATCGAATAGCCATCGGGCTTGGCGCGCGCGAATTGCTCGGTACCAATGTTACCCCCTGCGCCGGGCTTGTTCTCGATCACAACCGCCTGCCCCAAGGCCGTTGCTAACGGTTGCGCAATCATGCGCGCAGTCGTGTCGACCCCACCACCTGGCGGCCAAGGCACCGTCAACTTTAACGCTTGAGAGGGATAGGTCTGCGCTACGCTCAAAGCAGACCAACAAACAAGAACGACACCTAGCCAGCTGTTGCGCAACATGCTTTGTCTCCGATTCAGGATCTTTGCCTGATTTTTATTAGGGGCGTCACGATTTTTTATCGGGCCGCTGCAGTTTTTTAAACCACCGCGGTTA
>JABMMM010000203.1 GCA_013205565.1 Alcaligenaceae bacterium
ACACATGAAACAAATCGTGCTGCATCTGACCGACAACACGCCTGAACACTGGCAAATAGCGCGGCAAAATATTGAGCATCGTCATGCGCCTGAGCGCGTGCACAATGCCGTGTGGCTGCTGCAATATCTTAAGAAATAGGGCTTGATTGGCGGGGTCGCGCCTGAACGTTGCATTGATGCGATCACGCGCATGCCAAATTGCCCGCAACGCTCGTCCAGACAATTCAGTCAGCTCGGGATGCTGCTGCAGAACCAAAAACACGTTCAGTAACTGACTCGGAGATTTTTCAAATAAGAGTTCGTCTTGAATATCCAAGCGATACTGACGTGAAATATAATTTTCGTCGAGCACGCGGGCTTCGATGTCTTGCAAAGCGAACAGCCGTTCTTCAATGTTTTGAACCAGCAACGTATTGAGCTGCGTCACCAAACGGGCCGCCCAATAATAGCGTTGCATCAAGAGTTCGCTGGCACGTCGCGTCGCGGTCGCGGCGATATCGTAGGCTTGCGCAAGACCATGCTGCAGGTCAAAGAGCAGACGGTCTTCGCGGCGGTTCACTAAAAGATGTAGTTCGATGCGTACGCGCTTAAACGCTTGCTCGGCGCGCTTGAGATCGCGCGCCTCAGCGCTCGTCAACAGTCCGGCGCGCGCGATCGCCTGCCAACTTGAACCAAAGCCCGCCGCACGCGCCATCCACATAATGACCTGAAGATCGCGCAGTCCGCCGGGGGATTCTTTGCAATTTGGCTCAAGCGAATAGGGCGTGTCTTGAAAGCGCGCATGACGCTGTTGCATCTCGGCGCGCTTCGCACGAAAAAACCGCTTTGCGTCAAGATGCTCAGTCATTGTTTGACTAAAGACTTTTGCCAGACTCTTGCTGCCAGCGATCCAGCGACTTTCAAGCAAAGACGTTTCGACCGTAATGTCGGCTCGCGCTTCTTTGACGCATTGCTCAATGGTTCTTACGCTGTAGCCCGGCTCAAGGCCAACATCCCACATTGCCGCGACTAAACCGCTCAGGCTCGTCTCGGCCTTTGTATCGGGTTCACCTTGCAGCAAAACCAATAGATCGACGTCTGAAAACGGAAACAATTCGCCACGGCCATAGCCACCTACCGCGGCTAGCGTGGCACCATCGGGGAGGGGATAGAGCTCAAGCAGTTTGTTTAGCGTCTGATCTGCGCAGCGACTAAGCGCTGCTAATAAAGCATCAGGGCGCAGCGACTGTCGGTAGCTGCTGAGCGCGTCTTGGCGACTGCTTTGCAGACTGTCGCGGATGGATTCAAGCGTGAGGCTGTCACTCATGCGCGTCGCACTCAGGCGGCAATCAGGGCGGGCGGCGCGGGCATACCCTCAGAGATCGTCAAAACCTCATAACCGGTGTCGGTCACTAAAATGGTGTGTTCCCATTGCGCCGACAAACTGTGATCGCGGGTCACGACAGTCCAACCATCTGCGAGTTGACGAATTTCACGCCGTCCGGCGTTAATCATGGGTTCGATGGTGAAGATCAAGCCAGGCTCGAGTTTGTCGCCCGCGCCGGCGCGTCCGTAATGCAAGATTTGTGGGTCTTGGTGAAAACGTTGACCGATGCCATGGCCACAAAATTCGCGCACAACCGAAAACCCTTGTTTTTCGGCATGCTTTTGAATCGCATTGCCAATGTCGCCCAGCGTATTGCCCGGTTTGACCTGGGCGATGCCGAGCCACATGCATTCGTAGGTGATGTCGGTGAGGCGTTTCGCTAAAATCGAAGGTTCGCCGACATAAAACATGCGGCTGGTGTCGCCAAACCAGCCTTCTTTGATAATGGTGACGTCGATATTGAGCACATCGCCATTTTTGAGGACTCGGTCGCCGGGGATCCCGTGGCAGACTTGGTGGTTAACCGACGTGCAAATTGCACCTGGAAACGGTGAATAGCCCGGCGGCGCGTAACCCACCGTTGCTGAGGTGACCTTCAGAGTTTGGGTCAGGTATTGCAGGCAAAGCTGATCGAGTTGACCGGTTGTGACGCCCGCTTTGACGTGTGGGGCAATAAAGTCAAGCACCTTCGCGGCATCGCGACACGCTGCACGCATAAGATCTAATTCGAGTGGATTGGTGACTAATCCCATGGCGACTTGAAACAAAGTGGTGAAAGATAGTAGAATTATAGGCTTACAAAGTTTTGGGTCATACAAAACCCCCCGTTCTTAACTAATCGGTCGCACGTTCTGTCAGTTCGCTAAATTTTTTTTGGCATCGCTGGCAAAACAAGCAGACCAAATCGCGTGTTACGCCACCAGGGTGCTGTTTTTGTTAAACAAAAACAGTGCAGACGTAATACAAGACTTAACCCTCGGAGCCTTAAATCATGTCGTTAATGCGTGAAATGTTAGAAGCGGGCGTGCACTTCGGTCACCAAACCCGTTACTGGAATCCAAAGATGGCCCCCTTTATCTTCGGCCATCGCAACAAAATTCATATTATCAACCTCGAAAAAACGGTTGCCAATTACACCGAAGCCACCAAGTTTGTGCGCTCGGTGGCTGCAAAAGGCGGCAACGTTTTGTTCGTCGGCACCAAGCGAGCCGCACGCGAACTCGTGGCGCAAGAAGCTTCACGCGCAGGCATGCCCTTTGTTGATAGCCGTTGGCTCGGCGGGATGCTGACCAACTTTAAAACCGTTAAAAGCTCGATCAAACGCCTGAAAGACATGGAAATCATGATCGCTGAAGGCGGCACTGAGCGCATGAGCAAAAAAGAGGGCCTGATGTTTCAGCGCGAACTCGACAAGCTTAATAAATCAATCGGCGGGATTAAAGACATGAACGGCCTGCCTAGTGCCATTTTTATGATCGATGTCGGTTATCACAAAATTGCCGTACTCGAAGCGCTTGCGTTAGGGATTCCTGTGGTTGCCGTGGTCGACACGAATCACTCGCCTGATGGTATTGATTACATCATTCCTGGCAACGATGACTCTGCGAAAGCGATCGCGTTGTACGCAAAAGGAATTGCAGACGCCGTGCTTGAAGGGCGTGCACAAAGTCTGAACGGTATTGTCGAAGAACTTGCCTCAGGCGAAGAGTTCGTCGAAGTCGCTGAAGAAAAAGCGTAATTTTTTCTGGTGATCCCGTCTATCTGCGGGTCATTGCAACAGGGCGCCCCTGAGTTGTCTTTGGGGTGCCGCTAAAATGTCTTGGAGCAAACATGGCTGAAATCACTGCCGCAATGGTTAAAGAGTTGCGCGAAAAAACCGACGCACCTATGATGGAATGCAAACGCGCCTTAACCGAGGCAGCTGGCGATCTCGTGCGTGCCGAAGAAATCTTGCGTGTCAAGTTGGGCAGTAAAGCCAGCAAGGCCGCGGGACGTATCACCGCCGAAGGACTCATTGGCTTGTATATTTCGCCTGATGCAAAACAGGGCGCGGTCCTTGAAGTCAACTGCGAAACAGATTTCGTCGCAAAGAATGACGATTTTGTCGCCTTCGTCGAAGCGCTTGCCAAGCAAGTCGCAGCAAACGACTATGCAGATGTGGCGGCTTTAGCTGCTTCAAGTTTGTCTACCGGTACGGTCGAGGCTGTGCGCGCAGCGCTAGTCGGTAAAATCGGCGAAAACATCTCGATTCGCCGGTTCAAGCGTTACACCACCTCAAACAAGCTTTCTAGCTACGTGCACAGCGGCCGAATCGGCGTCTTGGTTGAGTTTTCGGGTGCCGACGAAGTCGGTAAAGACGTTGCCATGCATATTGCAGCGACTAAGCCTCGCGCGCTAGATGAATCCGGTGTTCCTGAAGCGGACAAAGAAGCCGAGCGCTCAGTCGCGCGTCAAAAGGCCGCCGAATCTGGCAAACCAGCCGAAATCGTCGAAAAAATGGTCGAAGGTTCGGTGCAAAAGTTTTTAAAAGAAGTGGCGCTTCTTTCGCAGCCTTTTGTTAAAAACGACAAACAGTCTGTTGCTCAAATGCTGAAAGAAAAAAATGCAGCGATTGCTGGGTTTTCACTTTTTGTCGTGGGCGAAGGCATCGAGAAGAAAACGATGGATTTTGCCGCTGAAGTCGCTGCGGCAGCTGCCGGAAACGCCTAAAGACGTCAATAAACCGAGGCGTTGTGCCTCGGTTTCGCTTTGTTTGACGTACACTTTTGCTAGTGTTCAACCCTCCGGAACCCTGACCCATGGCTAGCCGAATGCACAAAAGAGTTCTTCTTAAACTTTCTGGCGAAGCCTTGATGGGTGATGATGCGTTTGGCATCAATCGTGCCACCATCGCGCGCATGACCGAAGAGGTTGCTGAGGTGGTTTCGATGGGCGTGCAGTTAGCCATCGTGATTGGTGGCGGTAACATCTTTCGAGGTGTTGCACCCGGCGCACAAGGAATGGATCGCGCTACCGCTGACTACATGGGCATGATGGCCACTGTCATGAATGCGTTGGCCTTGCAAGACGCGCTCAAACACCGTGGCGTTGACGCCCGCGTTCAGTCTGCTCTGAATATTGAGCAGGTGGTTGAGCCTTATATCCGGCCTAAAGCGTTAAGGTATCTCGAAGAGGGCAAGGTTGTGGTGTTTGCTGCTGGTACAGGCAATCCCTTCTTTACCACCGATACCGCGGCCTCGTTGCGCGGTGCTGAGATCGGCGCCGAAATTGTTTTAAAAGCGACTAAGGTTGATGGCATATACAGTGCCGACCCCAATAAGGATCCAGCTGCAACTCGCTACACCCGGATCAGTTTTGATGAGGTCATCAACCGTCGTCTTGAAGTAATGGATGCGACGGCCTTTGCCTTGTGTCGAGATCAAAAATTACCAATCAGAGTCTTTTCGATCAACAAACCTGGCGCGCTTAAGCGGGCAGTCAGCGGCGAGGACGAAGGCACTTTGGTTCACGTTTAAAGGAACTCCAATGAGTATTGCAGATATTCAAGCCTCTGCTCAGGCCCGCATGGCGAAGTCGCTCGAGCAACTTAAAGCCAACCTCGCTAAAATTCGCACCGGGCGCGCACATCCTGGCATTCTTGATCATGTGCAGGTCGAGTACTACGGATCGTTAGTGCCAATCTCGCAGGTTGCGAACGTTAACCTGATGGACGCCCGCACCTTAAATGTTCAGGTCTGGGAAAAAAACATGTCGGGTCCAGTCGAAAAAGCGATTCGAGACTCTGATTTGGGTTTGAATCCAATCGGGATGGGCGATAGTATTCGGGTACCGATGCCAGCCTTGACCGAAGAGCGCCGCCGCGATTTGAATAAGGTTGTGAAATCCGAGGGCGAAGACGCCAAAATCGCCGTACGTAATCTACGTCGTGATTCAAACGACTCCTTTAAAAAGCTTATAAAAGACAAAGAGATTTCTGAAGATGACGAACGCCGTGCACAAGAGCTTGTGCAAAAGCTAACGGATCGTTGCGTGATCGAAATCGACAAAATGGTTGCGCAAAAAGAAGCCGAGATTTTGACGGTTTAGGCCGCCCCCTCCATGGCTATCAGTTCAACTCGCGAAATCCCTGTAACGTCTGCGACTCCAACGCACGTGGCAATTGTTATGGATGGTAACGGGCGTTGGGCCCACGCCCGGTTATTGCCCCGCACCGCTGGGCACGCCAAAGGGGTGCAGTCTGTACGACGCGCGGTTGAAACCTGTGGGGCAGCCGGAGTTAAATACTTGACACTGTTTGCGTTTAGCTCTGAAAACTGGCGTCGCCCCGCAGATGAAGTCTCGCTCTTGATGCGCCTGTTTGTGCAAGCGCTTGAGCGTGAAGTTGCCCGTCTGCAAGATCAGGGCGTGCGACTGCACGTGGTTGGCGACTTAACGGCCTTCGAACCAAAACTTCAGGATTTGATCGCCCAGGCTCAGCAAAAAACTGAAAAAAATGATCAATTGCATCTGACGATTGCCGCGAATTACGGCGGTCGTTGGGATATTCTTCAAGCGACGCGTGCGCTTTTGCGGGCGCGTCCAGAACTGGCTGCCAACCCGACGGCGCTCGATGAAAGCAGTCTGGCGCCTTATTTGTCGATGGCCTGGGCACCCGAGCCTGACCTGTTTATTCGTACCGGCGGCGAGCAGCGCATTTCTAATTTTTTGATCTGGCAACTGGCTTATACAGAGTTGTACTTTACAGAATGCTACTGGCCTGATTTTGACGAAGCCGAACTCAGCGCATCGTTTGAGTGGTATCGAACGCGTGAGCGAAGATTTGGTCGCACCAGTGCGCAAGTTCATGTCAACAGCCAGAGTTAACGGGCATGCTTAAACAGCGCCTCATCACTGCACTTGTGTTGCTGGGCATTCTGGCTCTGGCAGTTTCTGCGACCTCACCCTGGCCCTTTTTACTGTTTATTGCGCTGGCCTGTGCTTGTGCCAGTTTCGAGTGGTTGAGACTCACGCTGGGCGCGCGCAGCCTGTGGTCTGGCGTCTGTGCGCTGATGCTGTTTGGGTTAACGGTCTGGCAAACGAGTGTTTGGTTGGGGGATGAAATCAAACTCTCGTTGGGCTTAAAGAGCGTGTTAGTGGCGGCAGTGTTGGCTTGGGTGCTGCTACTGTTACCGTCTTTGCTGCAGGCTCAAGTCACCAAGCCGGTGGGGCGCTTGCGCAATAGCCTAGCAGCAGTCGTGATCCTTTATGCAACCTGGGCAGCGCTGGCGTGTTGGTATCTGCAGCGCGGGGCTGTTTTCGTGGTCTCGCTTTTGATTGTGATCTGGGTCGCCGATATTGCAGCCTACTTCGCGGGGCGTGCCTTCGGTCGGCACAAACTGGCCCCGAGTATCAGCCCTGGCAAAACGCTTGAAGGCGCCCTGGCGGGCGTGGTGGGTGTGGTGGTGTGGCTGGTTGGCTCGGCGCATTGGCCGCAAACCTTTGCCGCGGAGCTGCTCACGCAATGGTCTTGGGTCGGGCTGATCTTGGCCGCAGTTGTCTTGGCGCTTTTTTCGATTGCAGGTGATTTGTACGAGTCGCTGCTCAAACGTCGTGCAGGCGTTAAAGACTCTAGCCAACTGTTACCGGGTCACGGTGGGGTGTACGACCGGATTGATGCCGTGGTAGCCGTCGTGCCGCTGGCCTTTTTATTACTCGAGGCGCGCACGTGGTAGCCCCGCTTGTCGTCACGATCTTGGGTTCAACGGGCTCGATTGGCCAGAACACGCTAGATGTCATCGCGCGACATCCCGCACGCTTTGCTGTACACGCCTTGACCGCGCACAGCCGAATGGACCTGCTGGCCAAGCAAGCCTTTGACGTCAAGGCTGCAGTGGTGGCGATCCCTAGTCAGGCAACCGCAGAAAGATTTAAAACAGCCTGGGCCGACGCGCCTAATCGCCCCGTCATCTTGGTGGGCGCCCAAGCGTTGGTCGAAGTGGCGCGCGACCCGGCCAGTCAGGCAATCATGGCTGCGATCGTAGGCGCTGCAGGTCTGCCGTCTGCGCTGGCTGCGGCGCAGGCGGGCAAACGCGTGTTGCTTGCCAACAAAGAAGCCTTAGTGGCAGCCGGTTCAATCTTCATGGCGACCGTGCGTGAGTCGGGCGCTGAGCTCCTGCCCATCGACAGCGAGCACAATGCGATTTTTCAATGTCTGCCTCAGCACGAACGGGCGAGCGCGCCGCAAGGTCCGGCCGCGGGGGTCAGACGCTTAATTCTCACGGCCTCGGGTGGGCCTTTTCGAAACCAACGCTGGGCAGACTTGAGCAAGGTGACGCCCGAACAAGCTTGTGCGCATCCAAACTGGAGTATGGGTAAAAAGATCTCGGTCGACTCGGCTACGATGCTCAATAAGGGTCTCGAAGTGATCGAGGCGCATCACCTGTTTGCGATGCCTGCCGAGAAAATTAGTGTGGTGATTCACCCCCAAAGTGTGGTGCACTCGATGGTCGAGTATGAAGACGGCTCAGTGATCGCTCAGTTGGGGCAGCCCGATATGCGTACTCCGATCGCGTATGGCTTAGGGTTTCCAGAGCGCATCAGCTCGGGCGTGGGCATGCTTGACTTGGCGCTGGCGGGTCGGCTAGATTTTTCGCAACCAGATCTGAAACAGTTGCCCTGTTTGGCCTTGTCCTTTCAAGCCCTGAAAGCTGGGCAAGGCGCTTGCGTGGCTCTAAACGCGGCCAATGAAGTGGCTGTGGCGGCGTTTCTTGAAAGACGCTTGGCTTACACACAAATTTCTCAGGTGATTGAAGACACGCTTTCCTGGCAGGCGGGTCAAAGCACGAGACAGCTTGAGTCGTTAGGCGATATTATTGCGTTAGACGAACAAGCACGCAGTGCGGCCCGTCGGGCAAGCGCGATTTAACGCCTCAGCGCAGTTTTAGCAAAAGAGAAATATGCTCGTTACTTTGATCGCCTTCTTGGTTGCACTCGGCATCCTCATCACCTTTCATGAGCTCGGACACTATTGGGTGGCGCGCTGGTGCGGGGTAAAAATTCTACGTTTTTCGGTTGGCTTTGGCCGGGTACTGTTAAAGCGGGTTGATCGTCACGGCACTGAATGGGCTCTGTCTGCGATTCCCTTAGGGGGCTATGTCAAGATGCTTGACGAAGAGCCACAGGGCGCCCAAGCCACGACGGCAGGCTCACCACATCGCTCGCAAAGTTTTCAGTCGCAACCGGTGGGTAAGCGGTTTGCAATTGTTGCGGCAGGTCCCATTTTTAATTTGATTCTGGCAGTGGCGTTTTATGCCGCAATCAATCTGCTTGGTGCCCAAGAGCCAGCGTCAATTTTGTCCAAACCGCCCGCGGGCAGTGTGGCGGCAGTTGCTGGTTTACAGGGTGGCGATAAGATCACCGCAATCGATCGACAGCCGATCGCCTCTTGGCCTCAGGCGCGCTGGGTGTTACTGCAACGCTCGGCAGATGGCGGACAGGTTG
>JABMMM010000204.1 GCA_013205565.1 Alcaligenaceae bacterium
ACTTTACACGTGGCACCACGCGCGACCCCTACGCACGTTATTCAGAGCGTGGCCCAGATTACGTCTACAACATGGAAAGGCTGCTACGTAAGTTTGCAACCGCCGCAGATATGGTGCCACAGCCAGTGTTTGACAAGGCACCTAAAAAGACCAAGTTAGGCGTGATCTACTTTGGCTCGACCAGCCCTGCCATGAAAGAAGGCTTAGACATTTTGAACGCCGAAGGGATCCATCTTGACGCGATGCGCTTAAGAGCGTTTCCGTTTCCGGCCTCCGTTGAGGCGTTCATTGCCGAGCACGAGCAAGTGTATCTGGTCGAGCAAAACCGCGATGCCCAAATGCATTCAATTTTAGTGAATGAATTGTCAATCGACCCCGCAAAAATGATCAAAGTGCTGCACTACGATGGCACGCCGATTACCGCACGCTTCATCACCGACTTTATTCGCACGCACCTAAAAGCTGGTGCCTCAAAAGCGTCAAACACCAAAAAGCAAAAGGAAGTGGCATGACCTACATTACCAAGCCCGCCCTGCACCACCCCAGTCTGCTACAGAATAAAGTCGGCTATACCCGTCGCGACTACGAAGGGAGAGTCTCAACCTTATGCGCCGGCTGCGGTCATGATTCAATCTCAGCCGCCATTGTGCAAGCCTGCTGGGAGCTCGACATCGAACCCCATCGCGTGGCGAAACTATCAGGTATTGGTTGTAGCTCAAAGACCCCTGACTATTTTTTGGGTGCTTCACACGGCTTTAACACGGTGCATGGTCGCATGCCTTCGGTGCTGACGGGTGCCAATCTTGCTAATCGGGAATTGATTTATTTGGGCGTGTCTGGCGATGGCGATTCAGCCTCAATCGGTTTAGGTCAGTTTGCCAACGCGATGCGTCGCGGTGTGAGCATGGCCTACATTGTCGAAAACAACGGCGTGTATGGTTTAACCAAAGGCCAGTTTTCAGCGACTGCCGACAAAGGTTCAAAAAGCAAAAAGGGCGTCGTCAACAATGACAGCCCAATCGATCTGGTCGGGCTAGCCTTACAACTCGGTGCCACCTATGTCGGGCGCAGCTTCTCGGGCGATAAAGACCAACTGGTGCCATTAATCAAGGGTGCGATTGGCCACGGTGGTGCGGCCTTTATCGATGTAATCAGCCCTTGCATCGCGTTTAACAACCATAGTGGCAGCACCAAGAGCTATGACTACGTGCGCGAACACAACGAAGCGGTCAGTCGTATCGACTTCTTTACCTCACGCGACGAAATCGTCACGCAATATGCACCAGGCGAGGTCGTTGAGGTGGAACAGCATGATGGCATGACGCTGCGCCTGCGCAAGTTGCACGATGACTACGATCCCTCAGACCGTTATGGCGCGCTTAGCTACATCAACGAACATCAAGCACGCGGCGAAGTGGTCACAGGGTTGTTGTATCTGGATCCTGATGCAACCGACCTGCATGCTTCGCTTAATACTAGCGATACCCCTCTCGCAGCCTTTGATTCAAAACAACTTTGCCCGGGTGCAGAGGCGTTGAAAAAACTGAACGCCTCGCTTCGTTGAGGTGGCGCACTAGAAACTTGCCGTGCAATGATGCACTAAAAACTTGAATAATCGCCCACAGTCAGAGACACGCTGTGGGCGATTATTCATTTGTGCCGCTACCTACGATTGGCGGCTTTAATCGATTTCGCAACGCACGCACACCGAGGTTCAGCTATGACAATTGACTGGTCGCACTTTACCCCCTGGACTTCGCTTTCGGGTGGTGTATTGCTAGGGCTTGCCTCGGCTATGTTCATTTTGCTCAGCGGCCGCATCCTAGGCATTAGCGGCATCCTTGGCGGCTTGATCCCGCCAACACGCACCGACGCCTTTTGGCGCCTCGCCTTTCTTGCCGGACTTTTCTCCTCGCCTTGGGTCTTCAAGGCCTTGGCGCCAAGCATCATGCTCACTGCCCCCCGCATCGATGCAGGTGTGGTGCTGCTCGTGATTGCGGGCCTGCTGGTGGGCATTGGGACCCGCTATGGCTCGGGCTGCACCAGCGGACACGGCGTCTGCGGCTTGGCGCGACTCTCGCCGCGTTCTCTGGTCGCCACCCTGGCCTTTATGGCTGCAGGGTTTACTGTCGTATTTATCGCGCGCCATGTCCTTTAAAGGCAACATCATGCAACGTCTCAGTGAATTTATCGTTGGGCTTGTGTTTGGCTTGGGCCTGTTACTTTCGGGCATGACCGACCCGGGCAAGGTATTGGGCTTCTTGGATCTCTTTGGCCTGTGGGATCCCTCGCTTGCCTTTGTCATGGGCGGGGCAATTCTTGTCGGTTTTTTTGCGTTTGCACTCGCTAAAAATCGTACAAGTACTTTTTTAGGTGGAGCCCTGAGTCTGCCCAAGTCAAACGTGATCGACAAACGCCTTGTGATCGGAAGCCTGCTGTTTGGTGCAGGTTGGGGCTTGGCAGGTTTTTGCCCAGGCCCCGCCTTAGTGTCAATGGCCTCAGGTCAAAGCCAGGCTCTGCTCTTCGTAGGAGCAATGGTCGTTGGCATGCTAGGCTTTGAGCTTGCCGAACGAAAATAATTCGTAGACTGAGTCAAAAGCGGTCGCTAAGCGTGTTTTAATTATTTGATGCTTGCGGCTTGCGAGCCTAGCCCGACCGTCTCTGCATAAACACTGAGACTTCACACAGAAAAAAATGAAAACTGAACACAAGCTTTTTAATAAAAATTTAGTTCTGCTGATTGTTTGCCAAGGCATTTTTCTCACCAACAACATCACCTTCATTGCGATCAACGGCTTAGTGGGCTTAAGCCTCACCAACGTCGCTTGGATCGCAACTCTACCGATCATGGGCTATGTGGTCGGCGGTGCGCTCTCAACATCGATCGTTGCAAAGTACCAAAAGAAACTCGGTCGAAAAAAATCTTTTCAAACCGGCTTGATCGTGGCGATTCTGTCGTCACTGGTCTGTGCCTATGCAGCCTATTCAAAGAACTTTTGGATTTTAGTGGCGGGCACCGTCTTCGCCGGCTACTACAGCGCCAACGGACAACTCTATCGTTTTGCAGCCGCCGAACTCACCCACGCAAGTCTGCGCGAAAAAGCGGTGTCTTGGGTGCTAGCCGGTGGCATTTTGGGTGCGGTTATTGGTCCTAACCTCGCCAACTGGACACGCAATAGTTTTGAAACGCCATTTTTGGGTGCCTACCTCAGTTTGACGATTGCTGGCTTTCTTGGTTTAGCCGTGATGCACTTCATTCATTTTCCTGATGAGACCGAAGTCAAAAAAATCTTGCCTCCGGGACGCCCTCTTTCTGAGATCTTACGCCAACCCGTTTTCGTCGTTGCAGTGATCGGCTCGGCACTGGGCTATGGCGTGATGAATCTGTTGATGGCCGCCACGCCACTGGCGATGCAGATGTGCGGCCTGCCCTTCTCGGATACAGCGTTAGTGCTCGAATGGCACGTGATCGGTATGTTTGCCCCTGGATTTTTTACGGGCTCACTGATCAAGCGCTTTGGAACGACCAAAATGATGGGGCTTGGCGTCATTCTGAATCTGGTGTGTATTGGGATCGCGCTGCTAGGAATCGACGTTTATCACTTTCTGCTCGCCTCTTTTATTCTCGGTGTTGGCTGGAATTTTCTGTTCACTGCCGCAACAAGTCTGGCGCTGACAGCTTATCGGCCTGAAGAAAAAGACAAGGCGCAAGGCGCGATTAATTTCTTCGTCTTCGTGACCATGGCCGTTACATCATTTAGTTCGGGCGCGTTGGTCACGACCAACGGTTGGTCGTTCTTGAATGCGGGGTCTTTGGTGCCCGTGATTGTGACGGGTGCTGCGCTGTACTGGCTGACGCGCACTAAAAAACAAGCCGTTTGAAAGTGGCATGCTAGTCAGCAGGCTGGTAAGTGGTTCAGCGGGAGGTGCGCAGCACTGCGCATCTGTCGGCCACCTGCATCCACTCACGGGCGCGCCGCCACAGAGTCGCAGCGGCGCGTCAACTGACCTTAGGTCGGTGACAGCAAATGAATCACACGGCTGGCGACAAACTCTTTTGTCTTAGCACCATAAGCTGCCATGTGCGGGGCCACAGAGTGAGCTTTCAGCGCGTCCATGCTTTCCCATTTTTCAATCACCACAAAAGTGTCGGGTCCCCAGGGGGTTTGGCTGGCAGGTGCGTTGACCGCATCAATTGCAGCACCATATTCAATACAGCCTTGCTCGGCCTTGACCGCCGGCACATTCGCCCGAAAGTGCGTCAAGATCGTATCGCGCATACCTGGCTTTGCTGTGATGACTGCTAAGACATGAATCATGGTGTTGCTCCTGTTTGATTTTATTGAAAGAATTCAAAAACGAGTTTACCAAGAGTTCTGAACCAAGCAAGACTCGCCCTTTTGGGGGCATCGGCCCCAAAACTTGTCACTCCTGCACGATTTGTCCACCGTCATACCCACAGGCAATCCGACCCAGCGCAATACGTAGCTCAGGCGAACTCACCTGATCAAACGCTGCCGTATCCCCCGCGCGCTTACCGCGCGCAAGAATATCAAGCAACACTGCCTGATCCAAATGCGGCAAGGCCGCCCAAAACCCGCGTCCCAGCTGTTGCGCCAAGGAAAAATCAGGGTGATTGGCCTGCTCAGGTGCGCGGCCGATTTCGTACATATGGGTGACGTCGCCCCAAGGTGCACGTTCGGCAGGTAGGCGTTCAAAAATCTCTGGACATTCTTGGGCAACATAAAAGCGGTTCAGCGTGTCGAACAACCTGAACTGATAACCATTGGCCAGCAGCAAGGGTTCATAAGCCTCCCAGGCCGGCTCCCCTTTACCTGGGGTCACAGCCTCCGCCACGATCACTTTGGGCCGATAACGATTGAAGTCATTCCCTGCTAATACATCGCTTTCGGCGCCTTCCACGTCAATTTTCAGAAAATCGATTTGCTGAACTTGGTGCTTTTCACAGAGTTTGGCCAAGGTCAGCATTGGCAACGACAAGCGTTGATAGTCTGCACCAAACTCTTTGGCAACATCTGCATGCAGTTCGATGGTGGTAGAGAAACCATGCAAGCGGTTGACATGAAAAAAATCAACCTCGCCAACCTCACGGCCGACCAACCCCTGATAGAGCGTGTCACGCGGTCGAATCTTTTGATAGAGGGCCGCTAACTCTGGAATCGGCTCAGCAACGATGCCGCTCCAGCCGCGCTCGTAAAACCAGAGCGAAACGTTGTCAGCGACGGGGTGACCCGCGCCGATATCGATATAAAACCCACGCTCTTGCCCGGTAAAGGCTAGGGCAAGATGGTAATCCTCAAGGTTTTGTGTGTATGACAAAGGCATTTGTTGCGCCTGAAATGAGTGCGAAGGGCACTGACTGGTTAGGATAAACTGCATCATACTAAATTGTTAACCCTAACCTTCTTTGCGCCATCTTGATTCGCCATGTCCTTACCCTCAAACGCACTGACCTCACTACCTGAGCAAATCCCTTTGCAGGATGAGCTCCCTTTTCATACTCTCAGGTTTAGAAGCCCGCTGCCAGGGCCGCGCTTAATCGTGACGGCAGCTGTCCATGGCAACGAAACTTGCGGTACGTTTGCGCTTAAGCGTCTTGCGCAACAGTTTGAACAAGGCGAGCTTAAGTTGCTGCGTGGCTTTGTCACTTTCGTACCGGTCACCAACCCCAAGGCTTATCGCTTACAACGCCGTGCGGGTGACCGCAATTTGAATCGACGACTCGCGCCAGTTGAAGCACCTAAAGAATACGAAGATCATCTCGCAAACTGGCTGTGCCCCTTACTGGCCGAGCATGACGGCTTATTAGACTTGCATTCATTTCAGAGTGGCGACCGCGCCTTTGCCCTGTTTGGCCCTATAGACAACACCGGTCCGCTTGAAGCGTTTTCACAGGCCAGCACTGAAGAAAATTTAGTGCAACGCTTAGGTTGCAATCGTTTTGTGTACGGATGGCTAGATACCTACGCCAAGGGGATTAAGCGACGCGCACAAGAGGTACAAGCGGGGCGCTTTAACGCCAACTCAGTTGACGTTGACACGGCCTACGGCGTCGGTACGACCGAATACATGCGCTCACAAGGCGGCTGGGCGATTACCCTTGAGTGCGGACAGCATGACGACATTGGAGGCCGTGAAGTGGCGTATCAGGCCGTGTTGAACACCTTAATACAGGTTGGCTTAATCGAGGGCACTCAACCCGCCCCAGCAAAAGACTTTGAAGTATTGGGTCTGTATGACGTCTTTGATCGTTTTCATGCAGATGATCAGTTTGCTCAAGTCTGGAAAAGCTTTGATCCAATCGCCAAGAACAGCCTCATTGGCAGGCGCGCCGACGGCACAGAACTGCGTGCCGAACAAGACTGCTTGATTGTTTTTCCAAACAGCAAGTCACAACCCGGGCAAGAG
>JABMMM010000205.1 GCA_013205565.1 Alcaligenaceae bacterium
CGTCATCAAGTTGGTTTAATTGACTACACCGTAGTCGCGCAGGGCGAGGCCGCGATTCGTGCTCGCATTGCAGCCTTACGCGCCGAGGGCGTAGCCATCGCAGTGGTTGACGCCGTTAGTAATGCTGATTTGCTGCGCTTGGGTGCTGCGCTGTCGGACATGTCCTTAGTTACTGCGGGTTCAGGTGTGGCGATTGGCCTGCCTGCTAATTTTGGTATCACGCCCAATCAGCAAGCGTCTTGTTTACCTCCGGCAACTGGTTTGCAAGCGATCGTATCTGGTAGTTGCTCGCGCGCGACCAACGCGCAGGTCGCGGCTTTTCTTGCAACGGGCCTGCCAGTCATCGCAGTGGACCCCTTGCGCTTGCAGCAAGGGGCTCAGGCCGTTGAGCAAGTGGTAGCTGCGGCGCTTACCTTATGCCAAACGCATCTGGGCAAGGGGCCGGTGCTGGTGTATTCAACTGCCGAACCCGAGGCACTAAAAAGTATTCAAGAGCAACTCGGTGTGCAGAGAGCCGGTCAACTTGTTGAACAAACGTTGGCGCGTATCGCCGTCGGCTTGGTGCGACAAGGTGTTGGACAGTTGATTGTTGCTGGTGGCGAAACCTCTGGTGCTGTGGTGCAAGCGCTGGGGATGACGCAATTGCAAATTGGTGCACAGATTGACCCCGGTGTGCCTTGGTGCACGGGCAACACTGCTGTGTCTGACAATACCTTGCACATCACCTTGAAGTCAGGAAATTTTGGTACGCCTGACTTTTTTACTAAAGCGTTTCATTGCATCGTCTGAGCATGACTCAATCCCATCACACGTTGAAAGAATTTTTACAGTCTGACCGAACTCCTCCACACGTTGAAAGAATTTTTACAGCATGACTCAATCCATCCAAGCAGCGCACGAATTTTTACGCAACGAAGTTTGCCGAGTTGGCAAAAGCCTGTTCGAACGCGGATACGTTCATGGCTCGACCGGCAACATCAGCGTGCGCGTGCCTGCAGAGCAGGGAGGTGGATTTTTAATTACCCCCACTGACGCTTGTCTGGGGTTTCTTGAGGCTGACACGTTGGCGTGGGTCAACGAGCAAGGCCAACAAATTTCAGGTGAGCGTGCGAGTAAGACCTTAGCCTTGCATCGCCGTATCTATTCCTGTGTACCAAACGCGGGGTGTGTGGTGCATACGCATTCTTCTTATTTGGTTGACCTCACGTTGCGCGGGGTGTGGCACCCTGATGATATTGTGCCCCCCTTGACGCCGTATTACGTGATGAAAGTCGGGCACGTACCTTTAATCCCTTATTTTTTGCCCGGTGATGTGCAGGTAGCTGAGCACTTGGAGCAACGTGTTGCGCAATATCAGGCACGGGGCCTAACGCTGCGTGCTGTGATGTGTGATCGTCTGGGTCCTCAGGTCTGGGGTGCGACTCCCGCTGCTGCCATGGCCACGCTTGAAGAACTTGAAGAAACCGCTAAGCTTTGGCTGCGCGGGCAGTGCACGGCTCAACCACTCAGCGAAGCCGCAATTCAAGTCTTGCGCGAAACGTTCAAGGCATCTTGGTAAGATTCAAGCCTTGCGCGAAACGTTTAAGGCATCTCGGTATTGTGCACAAACATGGAGAAAACAATGAACATCCTCATTTCTGGTGGTGCTGGCTTTTTAGGGACGCTGTTGTGTCGTGCGTTGCTTAAACGCGGCACCCTGCAAGGTCGCGCACTGACCTCGCTGACGATTACAGATCTCGCGGCGCCACGCCATGCCGACGTGGCAGACCATCCGCTCGTCAAGATCGATACCGGTGATTTGCTTAAGCGCATCGACAGTCTCTTTGAAAAAGACTACGACGCAGTCTTTCACCTGTCGTCAGCGGTGTCGGGCGAATGCGAAGCCGATTTTGATTTAGGCTTGCGCTCAAATTTGGATGCCACGCGGCGCATGCTTGACGCGACGCGTGCTCAATACACGCGAGCAGGGCAATCACCATTATTTTTCTTTGCCAGTTCGGTTGCCGTATTTGGTTCAGATCCCGCCATTCCCTTAGGCGCAGTGGTGCGCGATGGCACCTTGCCAACGCCACAGTCAAGCTACGGCATTCACAAATTTATTTGTGAACAACTCATTGCAGATTACACCCGCAAAGGCTTTATCGATGGTCGCGTGGCGCGCTTGATGACAGTATCCGTGCGCCCAGGCAAGCCCAATGGCGCGGCTTCAAGCTTTTTATCCGGCATTGTGCGCGAACCCTTGGCGGGCGTGGCCTCGGTGTGCCCGGTTGAGCTTTCGACCGCAGTAGCCTTATCGTCGCCCGAAACCACGATTGCCGGGATCTTGGCGGTTGCCGAAGCCACGCGCGAAGCCTTCGGTGGTCGTACCGCGCTGAATTTACCGGCCTTGACTGTGACCGTCGGTCAAATGCTTGAGGCGCTTGAGCAGGTTGCAGGTAAAGACGTCGCGAGCCTGGTGACCGTTAAGCCTGATCCAGCGATCGCAAAAATTGTGGGTGGCTGGCCCTCAACGTTTGATTGCGAGCGCACCCACCGTTTTGGATTGCAGCCCGATACTTCGTATCAGGCTGTGATCGAGCAATATATCCGTATGGAGAAAAGCTAAACCACAATTGGATTGGCCGAGCCGTCCATTGTGATGATCGTGCCAGTCACATAGCTGGCACGGTCAGAGGCCAGATACACGACCGTATCAGCGACTTCTTCTGGTGTCGCTAAACGACCGAGCGGCACCTTGGCTGTTGCTTGTTTTAACGCCTCGGCTTCGCTGATTTTTTCGTGATTAGCCGTGACTTTTATGCCTTCTTTCAGGCGCTCAGTCAGCGTCGCTGCGGGGTTCACAGCGTTGACGCGAATCCCCATCGGTGCATAGGCGGCTGCTAAGCCTGCGCTAGCAAGCATCAGTGCTGCGTTGGCGCTACCACCCGAAATATGTACGGTCGAGGGTACTTTGCCACCCGCACCCACCACGTTGACGATCACGCCTTTACGGCGTGCACCCATGCGTTTGATGACCGGATCCATCATGTTTACGTAGGTGAAGAATTTGGCATCCATGGCGTTGCGCCAGGCTTCAGGCGTTAAGTCGGGCGCGGCCTTGCGTGCAGCCGCGCCGGCCGAGTTCACCAGCACATCCACCGGGCCCAGGGCTTTTTCTGCAGCATCCAACGCAGCCAAGGCAGAGGCATCACTTTTTAAATCAGCCGCAAACACGGCGATGCGCGCAGCGACACCTGGTATTTGCGCCACCAAGGCAGATTTTGCGGCCTCGAGGTTAGCCTGATCACGCGATACCAGACTCACTTTTGCGCCTTCTTCTAAAAAAACTTTGGCACAGGCCAAGCCAATCCCTTTGCTGCCGCCAGTGATGAGAACGTGTTGGTTGGTGAGATGTAAGTCCATAAATGCTCCGGCAAAAAATAAAAAATGAAAAAATGAAAAAATGGAAAATGAAAGACACTGACTAATTGATGAGGTGTGCGCTAAGGTGAACTAGGCTCTGTTGCAGGCTGCGTCCCGATCACACCAGCGCGATGCAAATCCTCGATCTCAGGCTGGGTATAGCCCGCAGATTGCAAGATCTCAATCGTATCCGCGCCAATTTTTGGAGAGGCCTTGCGCACCCGTAAGCGCTCGCCCTTGAGTGCAATCGGCAGCAGCGCGACGCGGGTATTGATCTCGCGACCGGCGCCGGTGTTGTCAGCTGCAACCGTCATGGGTGCCAAGCCGCCAGTGGCTAATAAGTGCGGATCGTCAAACAGATCGTGCGGGCGGGTAATAGGTGCGTAGGGCAGAGCCGTTTTCTCAAAGCGCTGACTCAACTCAGCGGCGCTGAAGCCAGCAAATCTTTTACGCAGTTCTGCCGTGTGCCACGCGCGCACCCGAACGCGATCATTATTACTACCCAGACGTGGATCGCTTTTTAAATCATCAAAGCCAAATTCTTCGCATAAGATGGCCCATTGCGTATCGCTCACAGCAGCCAAAAATATTTGCTCGCCGTCTTTGACTGTGAACACATCATAAACAGCCCAAGCGCTAATGCGGTTTGGCATGGGGTTGGCGGGTTTGCCGGTGACGGCATATTGCAGCATATGTTGTGCCACCAAGAACACGTTGTTTTCAAAGAGTGCGCTGGCAACTTGCTGCCCTTCGCCGGTGCGCGCCCGTTGTTGCAACGACGCTAACACCCCAATCGCGCCAAACATGCCGCCCATGATGTCGTTGACACTTGACCCCGCGCGAAGCGGCTGCCCTTCAGGGCCTGTCATGTAGGCTAACCCACCCATCATCTGCACTACCTCGTCAAGCGCGGTGCGATGATCATAGGGGCCAGGTAAAAAACCTTTGTGCGACACGTAGATCAGTTTTGGATTGAGCTTGCTTAAGGCTTCATAGCCAAAGCCTAATTTATCCATCGTGCCGCTTTTGAAGTTTTCGCTAAAGACGTCTGCGTCAGTAAGTAGCTTTAAAACGATTTCTCGGCCGCGCGGGTTCTTCACGTCAATCGCGATGCTTTTTTTATTGCGATTGAACATCGGAAAAAAACCAGCTCCCGAACCAAGCAATTTACGGGTGTTATCGCCAGCCAGAGGCTCAACCTTAATGACCTCAGCCCCTAGGTCGCCCAAAATCATGCCACAGGTCGGACCCATCACCATGTGGGTAAACTCAATGACACGCAGGCCTTCAAGCGGTAGGGGTGCAGACATCAGAATCCTTGTTAGTCAAAAACCGTTAGCCGCTTGTTATACCATTGAGTCCGGCCTTGTTTCTTGTTGTTTTTTTTCTAGTGGCTTTCTGGTTTGGAGTGTTTATGCAACGCAGCATTGTGGTTAAAAAAGTGAATTATCTGGATCCGACCGATCGTCTGGCCTTGGTTAGTGTGCTTGACATGTATGCGCGCGACCCGATGGGCGGGGGTGAGCCCTTAGCCGCAGAGGTTAAAGCCCGATTATGTGATGACTTGGCTCGACTGCCTGGAGCAGTTAGCTGGCTGGCCTGGCTTGACCAGCAACCCGTCGGTTTGCTCAATGCCTTGCAAGGCTATTCATCCTTCAAGGCTCGGCCGTTAATGAATGTGCACGACATTGCAGTCGACCCTGCTGAACGGGGCAAAGGAATCGGTCAAGCGTTACTCAAGGCCTTAGAAGAGCACGCGCATCAGTTAGGTTGCTGCAAACTGACGCTCGAGGTCTTAAGCGGAAATAGCGTCGCCCAGCACTCATACGCGCGTTTTGGCTTTGAACAATACTCGCTAAGCGCCTTGACGGGCCAAGCGCTGTTTATGCAAAAGTGGCTGTAATCTAAAAAGACGCCACCGCTCCGTTCGATCTTGGATCAAAGCCACCCTCAAGCACGCCATTCGCATGTCGAACCAACATTCCGGCATGCCCCACGCTTTCATCCCAGGCCCCAATCGTTTCAACGTCGTGGCCTAACAATCTGAGTTGGTCAATGGTGTTTGCACTAAAGCGGCTTTCAAGTTTAAGTGAGTCGCTTGACTGCCCCCACGTACGGCCCAGCAGCCAACGCGGGCGCTCAATCGCCAGTTGGGGGTGATCGCCAAAGCGCGTCACACGATTAAAAATTGTTGCCTGAGTTTGCGGTTGGCCATCGCCGCCCATCGCACCGTAAACCATCACGCCCCCATCAGCCCGTTGCGCCAAGGCGGGGTTTAAGGTGTGAAACGGTTTTTTGCCGGGTTCAAGGGTGTTGATGTGGGCGGGATTGAGCGAAAAACTGCAGCCGCGATTTTGCCAGTTCACCCCTGAGTTCGGTAAAACAACCCCCGAACCAAACTCGTGATAAATGCTTTGAATAAACGACACGGCGATGCCAGCTTGATCGATCACGCCCATCCAGATCGTGTCGCCCGGTGAGGTTTTTTGGCCCCAAGGCGCAGCCCTTGTTGTGTCGAGCCTGGCAGCCAAGGAATCGATGCGTGCGCTCGACAATAAGTCTTGTGGCGCCACCGACATAAACGCTGGGTCGGTAAGATATTGATCTCGGATACTAAAAGCCAGCTTTGTGGCCTCAACTTGTGTATGAATAAAGGCCGCACCCTCTGGATCCTGATCCCAGCCGTGGATGCGATCCATGATCCCTAGTATCAACAAAGAGAGAAGCCCCTGTGACGGAGGCACCATATTAAAGAGCTGGGCTTGCGCGACTTGAGTGTGCAGCGGGTCGACCAGTCTGGCCTGATGGGTGGTCAAATCTGCGAGCGTCAATGGGCTACCCACATCGGCGAGTTCGGCCGCGAGCATTTTTGCGAGCGTGCCACGATAAAAGGTGTCGCAGCCTTGTTTGGCAACCAGACCAAGCGTGTCGGCAAGTTTGGGTTGCTTAAAAATACTGGCCTTGGCGGGAACCATGCCCTGCGGCAAGAACGTACTGGCAAAACCGCTGTGAGACTCAAGCTCGCTGCGCTTTAAGGCCGTACAGGCTTCTTGGCTTTGTGTGACGGCGATGCCATGCTGTGCAAAATAAATCGCATCCGACAGCAGGCGCGACAGCGGAAGCTTGCCATTTAGGCATTGTTTGGAAAGGTGGTACGCGGCACCCCAGCCAGACACGGTGCCCGCGACGGTCAAGGCGGCAACGCCGCCCCGAAACGGGATGCTGTGGGTGATGCCGCGCGAGGCGTACCATTCACGCGAGGCGGCCTGAGCGCTGCGACCACTGGCGTCGATACCACCTGGGCGGTTATTTGGCCCATTAATCACCCAAAAGCCATCCCCGCCAATTGAGTTCATATGGGGGTAGACGACCGCGATGGTGGCGGCCGCCGCAATCATGGCCTCTAGGGCGTTGCCGCCTTCGCGCAAAACAGCGACTGCCGACTCGGCCGCCAGCGAGTGTGGGGCCACGGCCATGCCGCGCATACCAAAAATAGATTGAGTCAACTGAGCCTCCTGAGCATTCAGCCCGCATCATACTCAAAGTCATTACTGATTGTGACACCCGATTTAGCGCCTTAGGGTAGACTAGCCTATGGTTATTGCAAAACCGTAGGCTGCCAAGCGGTACACTTATTTACAATTCTAAGACGACGAGTAAAAGCATGAGCGCAGCGCAGCAAGACAAAGGTACCCCTGTTTCGGTGGTGATTCGTAACCGTTTAAAAGAGTCACGTAAACGGTTTCATGCCAACGATAATATTTCGGCGTTCATTGAACCCGGCGAGTTGGCGTTGCTACTTGACGAAGTCGAAGCCAAAATGAAAGGTGTGCTTGACAGCCTGGTGATTGATACCGAGTCGGACCACAACACGAACGACACTGCGCGGCGCGTGGCAAAAATGTATTTGAACGAAGTGTTCGGCGGGCGTTACGCCGCGCAGCCTAAAATCACTGAGTTCCCAAACGTTGAGCACTTAAACGAATTAATGATCGTGGGGCCCATTACTGTACGCAGTGCCTGCAGCCATCATTTTTGTCCAGTGATGGGAAAGCTCTGGATCGGCGTGATGCCTAACGAACATACTAACGTGATTGGCTTGTCAAAGTATGCGCGCTTAGCCGAATGGATCATGAGTCGCCCGCAAATCCAAGAAGAAGCCGTTGTTCAACTGGCCGATCTGATCCAAAAAAAAACGCAGCCCGATGGCTTAGCGGTCGTCATGAATGCCACCCACTATTGCATGTCTTGGCGCGGCGTCAAAGACCCCGACAGTCGCATGATCAATTCGGTGATGCGCGGTGCTTTCTTAAAAGACGCAAACCTGCGTCGTGAGTTTTTATCTCTGATTCGTCACGAGGGTTGAACATGCTAGTTCGTTTGCTTTATGTCAGTCGCGCGCAAAGTCCCGAAGCGGTCAACACGACCCAGTCCATTCTTGAGTCTGCACGTAAGTATAATTTAGCGAATGGCATCACCGGCATCCTTTGTTTCGGTGGTGGGCTCTACCTGCAAGCCATAGAAGGCGGGCGGACGCAGATCAATGTGTTGTACAGTCACATCGTGCATGACACGCGTCATCGAGACGTCGTCTTGCTTGATTACCAAGAGATCAGCGAACGTCGCTTTGGAGGTTGGACCATGGGTCAGGTCAATCTGGCTAAGCTCAACACCTCTATTGTTTTGAAATACTCTGGAAAACCCGAGCTTGATCCGTATTCGGTCTCGGGCATAGTGTCGCTGGCGCTACTCGAAGAACTGATGCTGACAGCATCCATCATCGGGCGGGCTGAGGGCGCTGCTAATTTGAAAGTATTCGATACTTAAACGAAATACAGTTAGTCAAATTAAACAAGGTGACGCTTAATTGAATACTCAAGATCACTCGTTATCGGTTCGCTTGCTTTTAAATGTGGGTCACGGTCTTGACCACATGTTTCTGCTGATTTTTGCAGCTTCGGTTGGCGTCATTGCCAGCGATTTTGGTTTTCAAAGTTGGGAAGACCTCATGCCTTACGGCGTAGGTGCCTTTCTCTTATTTGGACTGGGCTCGATTCCTTCAGGACGCTTGGGGGATCTGTGGGGGCGCCGGCGCATGATGATCATATTTTTTGTGGGCATCGGGGCTTCAACACTGTTAACAGCGTTCACACAAAACGCCTGGCAAATGGCGGCGAGTCTGACGCTTGTCGGGGCCTTTGCTTCAATCTATCACCCCTGTGGAATTCCTTTGTTGGTGCAAAAGTCCGCAAATCCGGGCCTGGCAATTGGGGTCAATGGATTGGCTGGCAATCTGGGCGTTGCTCTTGCCGCCATGCTGACGGGATTTTTGATTAAGTGGATTGGCTGGCGCGCTGCGTTTGCGGCGCCTGCGATCTTGGCCCTAATCTGTGGTTTGTGGTTTGCGCTTGCTTGCCCGGTTGAGACTGAAGCCCCGGCCAAGCGCAAAGGAAAGGCCAAGATCACGCTGACGCCTGCGATGCTCGCTCGTGTGTTGGCCGTGATGACAGTTAGTGCAGCCACTGGCAGTGTGCTGTTTAATTTCACGACCAATGGTAACGGGCAACTGTTGTCCGAACGCTTTCAAGGCGTTGTCGCTGATCCAGCACTGCTAGGGATTTTGCTGGCAGTGATTTATGCCGTGGCGTCGCTGATGCAAGTAGCGGTCGGTAAGCTGCTTGATCATTTTGCGGTGCGGCCCATTTTTTTAGGCATTGTGCTTTTGCAGATTCCATTGCTGGTGTTCTCGGCTTACGCGCAAGGTTGGTGGTTGTTCGTCGCGCTGCTTGGCGTGATGGTTTTTATTTTTGGTGCGGTACCGTTTATCGATGTCATGATCGTGCGCTATGTCGATGACCGTTCGCGTTCGCGTGTCGCGGGCATTCGCTTAGCGGTATCCCTTGGGATTAGCTCGTTTGCGGTCTGGTTGCTGGGCCCAGCGGTAAAAGGTCTAGGGTTTGAAACCTTGTTGCTGGTGATGGCGGGTTTTGCCGCCTGCACGGCTTTTGTCGTGCTTTGGTTACCCAGCGAACCCAAAGTCGCGAGCTGAAGCATGCAAAAAATTGAGCCCTCTCGCTTGGCGAGTTTGTTGACAGAACTGCCGCAATGGCGCTACCAGCCAGAGCGCGGAGGCAGTATCACGCGCGACTGGGTGTTTGTCGATTTTAACGAAGCCTTTGCGTTTATGACCCGAGTGGCACTGCTCGCCGAGCGGTACGATCACCACCCTGAGTGGTCAAACGTTTATAACCGCGTGTCGATTACGCTTACGACGCATGACGCCGGCGGTTTGTCGTCGCGTGATCTTGAGTTGGCACAGCGTATCGATAACCTTTAACGGAGAGATCTCATGGCGAAAGAACTTGTAGGTTTCGTGGGCACCGGTCACATGGGTGGACCAATGACCTTGCGCTTACTGGCAGCAGGGTATGACGTCTGCATCTATGACCGCGACCCAAAAGCGATGCAAGCCCTTGTTAAGAAGGGTGCTGTGGCAGCCAAGTCTGCGGCCGAAGTCGCCAATCGCGCCGAAACTATTTTTTTAAGCCTGCCTAACCCCGAGATCGTCAACGCCGTAGCGCTTGGCAAAGATGGCTTGATCGAGGGTAAAAAAGTTAAGTGCGTAATCGACTTTTCAACCATTGGCCCCAAGACCGCAATTGTGGTGTTTAAAGGCCTGAGCACAAAAAAGGTAAGCTATGTTGACGCGCCAGTGAGCGGCGGTGTCACGGGTGCTGCAGCTGGCACGTTGGCGGTGATGGTCTCGTGCCCCAAAGCGCTGTACGCCAAGCTGACGCCCCTTCTGGCGACCTTTGGTAAAACGTTTCATTTGGGTGAGGGCGCTGGCCAGGCTCAAACCATGAAACTTGCCAACAACCTGTTGGCGGGTGCCGCGTTAGCGGTATCGTCAGAGGCCATGGTGATGGGTGTCAAGGCAGGGCTTGATCCACAGGTGATGCTCGATGTGATTAATAGCGGCTCGGGTCGCAATAGCGCGACGCAAGATAAGTTTCCACGCGCGATTCTGACGGGGACGTTTGACTTTGGTTTTGCGACGGCCTTGTCTTACAAAGACGTGCGTTTGTGCGTAGACGAAGCCGAGGCCATGGGTGTCCCGATGGTGGTGGGGGCGGCCGTACGCCAGATGCTCGCAGTAACCAATGCTACCTATGGCCCTGATTCTGACTTTACGTCCATTTGTAGAGTGGTTGAAGATTGGGGTGGCGTTAAAGTGCGCAAGGCCGCAGTTAAAAAAGCGGCTAAAAAAGCCGCTAAAAAAGTTAAGACTGTTAAGGTCAAATAGTTTTCTAGCGGTTTGTGCTCAGGCTCGACCGCCTCACGCGTTAGCACGAGGTCCTCGGCTGTCTATTCACCCTGAAAACTACCGGCACGGCAGGTCAGGACAAGGGTGTCTCGATAGCCTCCGGGTTGAGCAGGTTGAATCGGGGTGGTCTCATGAATCACCCGCGCATCGTCTAATAAAAGTAGTGACCAAGAGTCACTCAACGTAAACCGCTGCCCCGAGGTACCCCTCGCGTCGAACACTCGCGTTTCGCCACCCTTAACGTGCTGGCGATTGATCATAAAGACGCCGACCAAGTCAACGCCATCACGATGGGCACCCTCGGGTGTTGGGCGACCAATGCCATCCTTTGTATCGATTCTGAATTGATGCGCTTCAATGCACCAGCGTGTGACTGTACTGGTTGGGTGACTTGAGCGATGAAGATCATCTGCAGTGCGTGCAAACGCGCTTAACAAATCAAGCCACACGGGTTGTTGAACGGTTTGCGTCTGCATCGGTTCAAACCAACGTTGCATGCCGCCGTGTAAAGCGTTATAGGATAACGACTGCCAATGCGCGCGCGCGGGCACAAGCGTCAACTGATCATTTTCAAAAACAAAGCAAGAGTGACGACGTAAGCGGTAGTGGCCGCCATCTTTGAGGTAGGCATCTTCAGGCATGCCCTCCCAGTCAGGCACGAGTGCCGTCAACGCGTTCAGAGGATGCTGCGCCCACTGTGCAACGGTTGCTGGGTCTAACACCGCGTAGCCCTCAGACTGGAGTTGAGGCAAAAGCTGAGGTAAAGAAATGGTCGCGGGAGAATGTTCAAGCATAAATATTTCACATTAGAGGCAGGTCACAACACCCTAGTGTAGTCAAACCAAGGCGGCTCGTCCTAAAAACCGTAGTGCGACGCTTAGAGTGTCTCTAGCTGAGAACGCGTCTTGTTTGCCTGAGTGCGCAAGGCCTCAAGCGCTTGCTCATCCATCTTGTCTAAGTTACGGTACACCATTGCCAACCGAAAATTGTCACCAAGCTTGGCACGGTGACGATCAAAAAAATCCCAATACAAAGCATTGAAGGGGCAAGCGCGTTCGCCCTCGCGTTTCTTTTTGTCGTAGTAGCAACCCTTGCAATAGTCGCCCTGGCGGTCAATATACGCAGCACTCGACACATAGGGCTTGGTGGCTAGCACACCGCCATCGGTGAACTGGCTCATCCCCAGAGTATTAGGTAACTCGACCCATTCAAAGGCGTCAATATAAACGCCTAAATACCACTCGTGTACCTGTCTTGGATGGAGCCCTGCCAATAAAGAAAAATTACCAATGACCATTAACCGCTGTATGTGGTGGGCGTAAGCCTGCTCTAAAGATTGCGCAAGCGAAAGCTCAAGGCAGCGCATTTTGGTTTTTCCTGTCCAAAACCACTTCGGCAAGGCGGTGGTGTGTTCAAAATAATTTTGTGTGCCGTAATCAGGCATCTTGCCCCAATACACGCCTCGTATGTATTCGCGCCAACCCAAAATTTGGCGAATAAAGCCTTCAGCTGTTGCGATCGAAATTTTTTGGTCAAGCCAGGCTTGCTGTGCGCGCTCGACGACCTCGCGTGGGTTCAGCATCTTTGTATTTAAGGCAAAAGATAAGAGCGAATGAAACAGTCGCCAGCCCTTCGTGCTTAACGCATCTTGAAAATCGCCAAAGTGAGGGAGGGCGATTTCAATGAAGTCAGTCAAAGAGGTGAGAGCCTCGGCGCGATTCAGCGGCCACGCAAAGTGCGCGGCGTTGGGCGAACCAAAGGTACTGACACCGGCAGCCTCAATGGTTGCCCATAAGGCCGAGTGGTCATGTCTTGGACGCTTGTCTACCGGTTCGGCTGGGGTACCTGACCAGGCCTTTCGGTTTTCATGGTCAAAGTTCCATTTGCCTTCGACAGGTCGCTTGGCGTCGAGCATCAGAATTTTGTGTTTTGTGCGCATCTGACGGTAGAAACGTTCCATGAGCCAGGCCTTTTGCCCAGCAAATAACGTGGCGACCTCTGCGCGCGTCGTATAGAAATGTTCACTTGATACTGCTGAGCAGTCAAGTTTGCTGGCACGGGCGTACTGTTGAAGTTGCTGGTCAAGGCGCCATTCGTCGGGCTCTTGATATTCAAAGTGCGTGCAGGTGTATTGAGCCAGCAAGGCGTCAAGATTAGCGGTTAGGCTTTGTTGATTGGTCTTGTCATCGATGGTCAGGTAGTGCACCCGATGGCCGCGCGCTTGTAGCAGACGTGCCAGGTCGCGCATCCCTGCGAAAATCGCAATCACCTTTTGCGCATGATGTAAGACGTAATCGGTCTCTTGTCGCATTTCAATACAAGCAAATACAACGTCAGTACGTGGCTTTAAAAACCACGAGTGCTCAGGATTGAGTTGATCGCCCAAGATAAGTCTTAAAGTTTTCACAGCGTACCCCATTGTTTTCGGTAAGTTCCAGCGTGATCGTGCTCGTTCGCCTGTTTGTCTGTGCGCATCGCGCGGCCACCGCGCGGATCGGTACCAAGCCCCGCGATATAGAGCCAGTTCCCCTGATTGCTGTACACGTCGTAGTCGATTAACTGCGACTCAAACCACGCCGCGCCGGCACGCCAGTCAAGCTTCAGGTTATGAATCAAATAACTGGCCACGACTTGCCGCAACCGGTTTGATAGATAACCAGTGTGTCTTAATTCACGCATGCCCGCATCTATAAAGGGTTCGCCACATTCACCCAGGCACCAGCGCTTAAATTGCTGCGCTTGCGCTGGCGTGGTGATGACAGCGCCACCTGCTTGCGCCATGCCTTCATTGAACTGCGGTTTGCCACCGCGCGAACCCCTCTCCTCATAAGCTGCGCGCTGCCTTAAGCCCGAGCGGCAATACAGTTGAGCACCAAACCTTAAATGTAAAAATCTAAAATAATCGCGCCAGAGCAATTCAAACCAAATCCAGTAGCTGCCGTCGTTGGCGCCATGTTCGGCTTCGAAGGCTTGCAACTGTTGGTAGAGCATTCTTGCCGAGAGCGCTCCCGAAGCCAGCCAAACCGAAAACTTCGTCGAGTAATCTAAACCGGATAACTGGTTGCGGGTGGCTTTATAACTGTGCGCGAGTCTACGTTCAAAATATTGCTGGATGTGTTTGAGCCCACCTTGCGTTCCGGCAAAATCGTGTGCTGTTGAAAAAGTCAGTGAGCTGCGGGCGTCGGGTTGAGCTAAGGAATCAAGGGATATAAGTGACTCAAATGGCACGAGGGCGTCAGAGGACTGAAGCGAATCAAGGGACTGAGCGGAATCAAGGGGCTGAAAATGCGCACGGGTTGACTGGATAAGCGCTACAGATTTGCTCTGAATAAACCCATCAGGTAGCGGTGGCACGACTGTTACGGCGTCCTCTGGTGCTAGCACAACAACTTTAGCCTTTTCAACGGCCACCCTGAACTCGGTAAAGACCAACGGCAACTGCTCAATCGCAAACGGTAAGTCGTGCGGAGCCAGCAGACTCGAGTGCCAAAAGGTGTTGACGGTTAGGCCCGCTTTCCTCAGCCTGACCACTTGCAGTTGCTCTTCGGGTGCAGCAATCTCTTCGCAAAAAATAGTGTCAGTAGCAAAATGTTTAGCCAGTTCAATCAGCGTTTGACACGGGTCGCCCTGATACTCCAGTAGATCGCTTTGTCGTTGACGCAGTTGCACCTTAAGCGCTTGCAGCGCCGAGCGCAGGGCGTACTTTCTGTGTGGCCCCACGCGCTCAAAGTCCCAGAGAGTTGGTGCAAGCTGATCGGTGTCATGGATAAAGACCGGCGCGAGCCGAGCGGCCTGCTCGCAGGCTTGTCTAAAAGATGGCTGATCACACAGACGCAAATCGTTACGAAACCAATAGATTGCAATCATTATTTTTTCCCGGTCGCTGTTCGCCGACACCGCTCAGAGCAATACTTGACGTTGTCCCAGTCGCGCTCCCACTTTTTGCGCCACGTAAACGGACGCATACAGCTCAGGCAGTTTTTACTGGGCAGATTTTGCTTGCTGACGCCGCGCATTGAAGAATCGTTTGACATCAGAAGTCTAGAGTCTGCTGTTGACTCGCAGGTGCCGAAACAGGTTTTTGCTTGACGGTTGTCATACGTTTGCGCGAGCCATGCTTTTGCACGACCGCGCGTTTGGCGGAGCGTACCTCGGTCTGCGCTCTAAGAGCGTAAAGCTTTTCTTTGGCCGCTCGCGTACTCGCCTCAAGCTCGATGATCGGCACACTCAGGTCTGTGCCCACATACACGTTGTGTTGCGTTTGCAACGAGTGAGGCATTTTCCAGGGTTCAAGCAGCCAGGTGTCGGGCACCCGACGCATAGCGGGCAGCCAGCGTCTGACAAACACGCCGTTTGGGTCGTGATCTTGCGCCTGTTTAATCGGGTTATAGATACGCGGGATGTTTATACCCGTCGTACCGGATTGCATCTGTAGCTGGCTCCAGTGAATGCCAGGTTCGTAATCCAAAAATTGGCGTGCAAGCCAATGCCCAACGGGTCGCCAGTCTAACCAAAGCGGGTAGGCTGCCGTCGACACGAGCATGGCGCGCATTCTAAAATTCAACCAGCCGGTCTCGCGCAACATCTCGACGCAGGCGTCGACCATCGGCCAACCTGTTTGGCCTGCTTTGAGTGCCTCAAAGTGCGCGGGATTCCAGTCGTTTTCACGCAAACCATCGTAGCCCCGGTGCATGTTTTGAAACTCAATCTCGGGCTCACTTTCAAGTTTTTGGATAAAGTGACAGTGCCAGTACAGTCGACTGATAAACGCCGTTAAACCTTTTTTATGCCAGGCTTGCGCGGGGCTCAACGCCTTGAGTTGCAGGGACGTGGCTTGTACAATTTCTCGCAGGCTCAAGCAGCCAAAGGTCAGATACGCAGACAAACGCGAACAGGCGGTAGGCGCCGACAGGGGGGAAGAAATCCCCCCGCGGTATTGTTGGCTGCGGTCGTTTAAAAAACTGTTCAAAACTTCTAGCGCGAGCGTACGTCCGCCACGCTGCCGTTGCGAGGGCTCTGCGACATCCAGACCGAGCGCTGCGGCCTTGGGCAGCGCAGGCTCGCGCCACGGCAAGTCGACCCAAGGGATCACGGCTGGCGCGGGCAGGCAGGGCTGCCCGACGTACTGATCCCAAAGATCTTTCCAGAGATCGCGATCCTTTAACCCACGTGTGACACCAAACTGCTGACTTTGCCGCCAGGGGATCGCGTGCAAGCGACACCAGCTCGCAACGGCACGATCGCGTGTATACGACAGCGCGTTACCAGTTTCTTGATGAGAATAAAGACTGTGAAAGGGTTTGAGCGCGTAAAGTTTATCGAACACGTCGACGGCTTCACCTGCAACAACGTGCAGCACTCCACCGCGACGTTTAATTTCTAGATACAGATCGCGCAGGCTTTCAAGCAAAAAGTGATAGTGTTGAGTCGCAGCATCTGCGCTGCGCCACAAAGAGGGTTCGACGTGATACAGACAGAGCACGGGACCCTGTCCAAGCGCTTGAGTCAGCGCTGCGTGGTCACTGAGGCGTAGGTCACGTTTAAACCAAACAACGCTGTAACTCATGCTGGGGCAAACGGCCTGTGTGGGGCCAAGAGCCACCGCCTCGTTGAGGCGACGCGACGGCTCAGGCGATTATTTAAAAAGCTTTTGAATACTCGGTAAAGATTCTAGCGTTGCGATACGGTCATAGAGCCCAGCATCCACACCTTTGAGTGTACGGTTTGCAACTTTACCGGTTTCAAGGCAATCCAAAAACTTACGTTTCAGGCCTGCAGCGTCAATCGGATTCAAAGCGTTGCCTAACGGAAAGCGGATATCGCCCGAGTCAAACTTGCGACCATCGTTGGTCTCGATGGTGACGCGATCTGTGAGCGCAAAGGCGGGGTCCATTGGGCATGCAGTATCCACGGTTTCAAGAGAGACTTTGCTAAACAGGCCCGAGACGTCTGCGCGAGTCGCAAAGGAGTCCGTGAGCTGAGCTAAACCGACCTCACGGGCAACAATCGCAGAGGCCACGGCGAACTCAGCACTAAATTTCGCCTCGAGTCCGGTCACTGGATAATGATTTCTGAGCATTGAGGCTTGCGCAACGCCTGTGATGATGTGGACCTGTTTGACATCACTAGGTTGAAGGTTTTCTGCTTCAACAATTTTTAACACTCCATCGATGGTTCGATGCGAGGAGTAACACACTGGGTAACGCTTAATCGAAAGCCCAGACTCTAAAATGCGCAGTGTCTGACCGAGCGTGTCTGCAGGGCGCGTACGATCGACACGCCCGGCCTTTGACAACGCATTCAGATAACCCACAGGGTGCTCAAAGACGTCGGGCGCCGAGGTCATGCCAAGCATTGACAAACGCACCGCTTCAATACCGTGCGCAGCAGCACGGCCCGCATGAAAGGGCTTTGTCATTGTGCCAAAGTTGGCAACCAAACCGCTGGCCAGACTGGCCGCAATCGCCAAGGCCTGGCGCGTGTCCGCCTCACTTAAGCGTCGCAGGTAAGCGACTGCGGCGGCTGCGCCCACAGCGCCAAACACCCCCGTTGGATGCCAGCCTTTTAAGTGATACTGATCGGTTTCGCGGTTGACGAGTTCGGCCCAGACTTCATAGCCAACCACATAGGCGCGTAACGCGTCGAGCCCAGAGCTATTCAGGACATACCCTTCAGCCAAGATGGCAGGGACTAAGGCTGTACTAGGATGACCAGATAGTGCGACATCATCGTAATCAAGTGCATGGCCAGCGACCGCAGTAATGAAGGCGGCTTGGGCGGCTGGATGCATCGTACCCAGAAAGGGTACAGGTGCTTCAGCGGGTGTTGTCGCATTGGCAAAAAATTGACGAACGATGTTGACAACCGGTTCGTTGTGGCCGGCCATCATGGTGGCGATGGTATCCATAAAGCCAGTTTTGGCAACCGCGAGTGCGCCCTGTTCGTTATTGCCGAATGTGGGCTTGGCGACAAAGGCGGCGAGGGCTTGGGTTAATCCAGTCATGTTTGTCTCTTTATTGTGATTATTTTGATTAAAACGAACGAGGCATACCCAACATGTGCTCGCCAATGTACGAAAGCACTAAGTTAGTCGAAATCGGGGCAATTTGGAACAGGCGTGTTTCACGCCATTTGCGCTCCACGTCATACTCTTTGGCATAGCCAAAACCGCCATGACATTGCAAGCACGCTTCTGCCGCGTGCCAGGTGGCATCCGAGGCGAGCAGCTTGCCCATGTTGGCGTCATCGCCGCAAGGTAAGCCCGCATCAAAGAGGGCGGCTGCGCGACGTAAGACCAAATCAGCCGCGTCCGTCTCGGCGTGTGCGCGCGCAATCGGAAACTGCACGGCTTGATTTTGACCGATTGGCCGATCAAAGACACGACGCTCGTTGACATAGGCCACGGCTGTTTTGGTAAACCAACGCGCGTCCCCAATTGCTTCAGCGGACACCAAGATTCGCTCGGCATTCATACCGTCAAGAATATATTTAAAGCCTTTGCCTTCTTCACCAATCAGGTTGTCAGCCGGTATCTTCAAATTATCAAAAAAGACTTCGGTGGCGTGATGATTGATCATCGCCTTAAGCGGGCGAATCTCAAGACCTTTGCCCAGCCCATCCCGAATATCTAACAAAAATACCGAGAGACCGTCGCTTTTCTTTTTGCATTGATCAATGGGGGTGGTACGTGCCAACAGCAGCATCAAATCAGAGTGCAAGGCACGTGAGGTCCAAACCTTCTGACCATTGATCACGTAGTGATCGCCCTGACGTTCGGCGCGAGTCTTAAGCTTGGTCGTATCGGTGCCGGTGGTGGGCTCAGTCACCCCAAAGGCTTGTAAACGCACTTTACCGGCAGCGATGTCGGGTAGATATTTTTTCTTTTGCTCCTCGCTACCGTGGCGCAATACTGTCCCCATGGTGTACATCTGTGCATGGCAAGCGCCGGCATTACAGCCTGATTCGTGAATCGTTTCAAGAATCACCATCGCTGCGCGTAACGGCATGCCACTGCCACCGAATTCTTCGGGGATCAGCGCGCCCAAGTAACCCGAGGCAGTAAGCGCTTGTACAAACTCTGTGGGGTAGGCCAGTTTTTCTTCCAGACCACGCCAGTAAGCGCCCGGAAAATCCGCACAAACGCGTTTCACGCCTTCGCGAATCTCGGGGTAATCCAAACCGCTGTCTATTGCCAGTGAGTGGGTTGTTTGCGTCATGTTACGTGCTCCGAATCAAAATTATTATTTGCTGTGCTGTTGCTTTGTTCATTCGTTACGTCGTTATTTCGTTAAATTTTTGCCGCGATGCTGGCGGGATTCACTGACCTTAGTTTCGCGGGTTTGCAGGGGTTCTGCCGCACTCACCTGAGGGTCGCTATCGGCGCGCAGCGTTGACTTCAATCAATACCCTTTGAAATTTGCTTTACGTTTTTCATTAAAGGCCGCAATCCCTTCGATACGATCTTCAGTGCCGATCAAATGGTTGTAAGCCTCAATCTCAAATCTGAAAGCGGTACGTAGCTCCATCTGACTACCATAACGTACTGATTTTTTGATTTGACGAACCGATAAAGGGGCATTACTTGCGATCGCCTCGGCGGTTTCAAGCGCGCGTGGCAAAACGTCAGCAGGTTCAAGAACCGCGTTAACTAAGCCATATTCGTTTGCCTGTTGCGCGTTAAAAGGCTTCCCTGTCATTAGGATTTCTTTTGCACGTCGCTCGCCAATCGCGCGCGGCAGATTTTGCGTGCCACCCGCGCCTGGCATGATGCCCAGCGTGACTTCGGTCAGGGCAAAGCGCGCCGCATTGCTTGCATAAATAAAATCGCACTGCAAAGCCATTTCAAGTCCGCCCGCATAGGCGTGTCCGTTGACCGCGGCAATCACGGGCACGGGTAAATCCACAAGTGTCCAGTACATACGCTCAAACAGTTCGTGCTGCAGTTTCCATTGTTTATTCGTCATACCGTTGCGCTCTTTCAGATCGCCACCGGCACAAAATATCTTTTCGCCAGCACCGGTCAGTACAACGCAGCGAATATCGCCAGCATCGGCCGTGAGACGGTTCCAGAGATCAAGCATGTCGTGACCCATCTGGGTGTTGATAGCATTGCCCACGTGCGGACGGTTGATCGTAACTTTTAAGACGTGCGCGCCGATCACTTCTGTGGCGATCGTCTCATAGCTTGGCAGGGCGGTCATGGGGTTTTCCTTTTTAAAAATAGCTCTGTATGTTCACCAAGTTTTGGGGGTGGCGCAAGTGGTTTCGGGCGCACGCCGTCAAAGCTCAAGGGCAGGCCTAAAAAGCGCATGGCGGTTCCGGGCACGTCTTGCACTAGGCCCAACGCTTCGGTTTGGGGGTGAGCAAGCATCTGTGCTAAATCGTTGACAGGCGAACACGGAACCCCCGCAGCTTCAAGCAGCTTAATCCAGTGCTCGGTGGTTTGCTGGGCAACAATCGCTTCGATCATGGTGTAAAGCGCGTGTTGGTTTTCTACGCGCTTTGGGTTGTCGATAAACCGCGGGTCTTCGAGCCATTCGGGTCGGGCTAAGACTTTTGCTAACGATCTAAACAGGCCATCGCTACCCGCCGCAATGACGACTTCGCCGTCGCTCGTTAAGTAGCCCTTGTAAGGGACGATCCCCGGGGTTCCTGAACCCTGCTTACCCGCTAATTTTCCCGAGGCCAAATATTGCGATGCCAACAAAGACACCCAGCAAGTTGCCGTTTCAAAAAGCGAGACATCCACAATACGGCCAACGCCTGATACTTGACGCTCGTAGAGCGCAGTCAAAATTCCGATGATGCCCCACATGCCTGTGCCCATATCTACGATCGAGGCACCCACCCTCACAGCTGACCGGCCCGGTTCGCCGGTGGTGCTCATGATGCCGCCAAACGCTTGCATCAATGGGTCGTAGCCTGGCCGTGTTTTTAGCGGCCCTTCACGGCCAAACGCGCCCAGACTGCAATAAATCAAACGCGGCTGTCGCGCGAGTAGACTTTTTCCGTCTAGCCCAAGCTGTTCAACATGGCCAGGGCGCAGGTTTTGGATAACAATATCCGCCTCGTTGCAGATCAGGTCTTTAAGCGCTGCGATTTGCTCGGGGTCGCGTAGTTCGCATACGACTGATTGTTTGTTACGGTTCAGCGCTTGAAAAAAAGCCGAAGCACCTTCCCAGAAAGGGGGGCCCCAGCGCCTCGCATCGTCGCCCTCGGCCTTTTCAATTTTGATGACTCGGGCACCCAGTTCACTGAGAATTTGCCCCGCAAAAGGGGCCGCGACGCTGTGGCCGAGCTCGATGACGGTCAGCCCGGCAAACGGGCCAACAGGACTGGTTGAAGATTGCGTGGTCTCTGTCATTTTTATCAACTATCAGGTGGGTTTCCCGACGTTCAGTTGGCGGGAGAAAACAGCAGACCCACTATAAAAAGTGAGGCCGGTCAAAAATGTAAATCAACAAAACAAACAGCTTAGAGCGAACAAATTAAAAGGCTCAACCCCTCAAAAGAAGGCCTTAACCTGCCAATCATATATGGAAATTCGAATCCTGATCCTCGCAAGCGCGAAGGGACATTCGTGGGGGCTAATAAAAGATATTCGACTGCAAAGGCAAAATCCCGGCGGTAGCGGCCACCCCCACCGCTGTCGCGATTAAATAACACGCATTTTGTAGATTGCCGCGCTCAATCAACAA
Organism: Alcaligenaceae bacterium; assembly: GCA_013205565.1. GTDB lineage: Bacteria > Pseudomonadota > Gammaproteobacteria > Burkholderiales > Burkholderiaceae_B > Zwartia. Next base: position 21,424 of record JABMMM010000205.1, read on the forward strand.
CGCCAGTTGATTGAACGCGAACTCAAAATCGTTAATGTAAACAAGGCCGGTTTCTATGTGACCAGATCCTAACTTTTATTATTGGCGTCTGTTGTTGAAGGCTGCGCGGTAGTGCTAGCGCTAGTTTTGCGTGATGCGTATTTTCCTACGATGAGAACGAGCCCGACCGCGATGACGTAGGTTGCCCAGCGTGCAATCTCGTTGATGCGCTCTGTGCCATTAAAGATTGAGTCGAGCAGGGCTTCATCTGTGATCATTTTGGCAGCTGTGAAGGCAAGAACCGCTGCACCGATATTGATGATGATGGGAAAGCGCTCGACTAGTTTGAGCACGAGCGTGCTGCCAAACACAACGATTGGGACGCTAATGATCAGACCAATCACCACAAGATCAAACGCACCTTGCGCGGCCCCGGCGACTCCAAGAACGTTATCAATACCCATGAGGGCATCGGCCACGATGATGGTTTTCATTGCACCCCAAAAAGAGGTGACTTTGATATCGTGCTCGGTATCATCTCCGGTGTCGAGAATCAATTTGCAGGCAATCCACAACAGTCCAAGGCCGCCGGCAAGCATGAGACCAGGGATTTTGAGAAGCCAAACAACCACAAGCGTGAGGCTAGAGCGCACGACAATTGCGCCGATGGTACCGAACCAGATGGCTTTCCTTTGCAGATCAGGGGGAAGTTTACGAGCCGCCAGCGCAATCACGATCGCGTTGTCGCCCGCGAGTACGAGGTCAATCAAAATAATTGCTAGTAAAGCAGACCACCATGGTGAGGAAAAGATTTCCATTATTTAAGCCTTCAAACAGACAGTCAATCAAAACCTAATAAAAAACGTGAGACAAACCCGCTTGTTGGTAAAGCGTTTAAACGGCTTTGTCAAAACACGCCTTGCTAGGCCACTGATCGAAGGTCTTGCTCGGCTTATTATGGTTCTGTTATATGCCCGACAAGCCGGAAGCTTTCGCTTCGTGATGACGACTTGCCGTGCCCATTGTGAGATCAACTTTGAACCGGATCACAAAGGACTGGAGCTACTCCCCATCGACAGAGGACTATACCTAAAAAATTAGAAATGTACAAAAAAAAATGCAAATAAACGTGCGAATTAAAAATAAATCTGTGTTTGACATCTTTCCCGCCCTAAAGGGCAGGGATTCCTACGGCGCTACGCGGTGTGACCTCCCCCCAAAAAAGCCCCCTTGAAGCTCAGACTGTTTCCTTTCAGCAGTCATTCGCAGCGTGCGTTCAATCTTGTTCGCCAGGTTTTTTTATTATTTATTGACCACTTTTAACCATTAATCTTACTTCTTCGTTACTATGTTTTCCATCCGCAATGCTGCTGCGCCGCAGTCGCGGTCTGCGCCATTCAGGAGCAGTATGGTTGTTACACCTTAAGTTGTCCTTTTCACCTCTATCCTTCGTCCAGGAGACATCATGTCCCGCTTACCTCTAATTCGCTTGGCTGCCGCCTTGGCCTGTGTTGGTTTGACCAGCTTGGCTCAGGCCCAAACCAAATGGGATTTGCCCTCAGCTTATGCGCCGGCCAACTTTCATACTGAGAACCTCGAATATTTTGCCAAGCAAGTGGATGCTGCCACTGCAGGCAAGCTCAAAATTGTGGTCCACGCCAATGCGTCGTTGTTTAAAGCCCCAGAGATCAAACGGGCTGTTCAGGGCGGTCAGGCTCAATTGGGCGAGATTCTCTTAGTCAACTACGAAAATGAAAATCCTGTGTTCGGTATGGATGGCATGCCTAATTTGGTTGGCAATTATGCTCAAGCAAAAAGTCTTGACCAGGTGCAGCGCCCGGCACTTGACAAATATTTAGAAGCTCAAGGCATGAAGATTCTATTCACAGTGCCTTGGAATCCGCAGGGGATCTACACCAAAAAGCCCGTGAACTCGGTCGCTGAGATGAAAGGTCTGAAATGGAGATCGTATTCGCCTGTTACGGCCCGTCTGGCTGAGTTAATGAATATGGTTCCCGTCACGATTCAAGCCGCTGAGCTAAGCCAGGCGCTTGCCACGGGGGTAGTGGAAAGCTATTTGTCTTCGAGCATGACGGGCGTTGATACAAAAACGTACGAAAGCATGAAGTTTTGGTACGACTTTCAGGCCTTCATTCCAAAGAATGCCGTCATTGTTAGCTTGAAAGCCTTTAACGCTCTAGATAAAGCAACGCAAGACGCAGTAACGAAAGTGGCTGCAGAGGCGCAAGCACGAGGCTGGAAAACCAGCGAAGAAAAAGAAGCTTCGTTGAAAAAAATCCTGACTGACAACGGCATGACCATTACGGCGCCGTCGGCTACGTTTTTAGCTGAATTCAACAAAATTGGTGCCACGCTTTTGACTGACTGGGAAAAGAAAGCCGGCGCCCAAGGCACAACTTTGATTGCTGAGTATCGCAAACTTGTACCTGCTAAGTAATTTTGTTTTTTGATTCTGTAGACCAAAGTGATGCCGCCCCATGAGAAAGTTTCTTGATACGTTGTACCTCGTGGCGGGCGGCATTGCCGCTCTCTGTGTGTGCGCGATTTGCGCCTTGATGGTCGGGCAAAGCGTGCTGCGCGAATTTGGAATTAAAACCGGTGCTGTCAATGACGTAGTGGCTTGGTTGTGTGCCGCAGCAGCATTTTTAGCCATGGCGCACGCCTTTAAGCACGGCGATTTCGTGCGCGTCACGCTGTTGCTCGAAAAACTTGCACCCAAGCCGCGCCACCTTTTCGAATTGGTGTCGCTTGCCTGTGCCGCGGTTGCGGTTGGGTATCTGGCTTGGTCAGCGACCTTGTTTACTTACGAAAGCTATGTCTTTAAAGACGTTGCTGGCGGCCTCTTGCCCATGCCAATGTGGATTCCACAACTGTCTTTTCTGATTGGTGCCTGGTTATTTTTTATCGCTGTTGTCGACGAGTTGGTAATCGTTGCGCGCGGCAATCGGCCAACCTATGTTGTTGCCGTTGAAGAGCGGCATGCGAAGGGTGACTTTTCTTCTGATGTCTAACGTTGCATGCGCGCGCTTAGTTAGTTTTTTCCGACGCTTCGTCTGCAATTTTTAGAGATACTTTATGGAAACGCTCGGAATCGGTCTGTTTTTACTGATCATCATGTTGTTGTTTTTATCTGGCGGAATATGGATCGCGATGACGTTGGCGATCTGTGGTTGGATCGGGCAAGCTTTTTTTGTCAACACAGAGCCAGGTAAAAATTTGTTCTCAGCGTTTTGGGAGACTAACGCCTCTTGGGAACTTGCGGCCTTACCTTTGTTTATCTGGATGGGTGAGATACTGTTCAGAACCAAGTTAAGTGAAGAAATGTTTGAGGGCCTGCGACCCTGGCTCAATCGCGTACCTGGCCGCCTGATGCACACAACGGTGTTAGGTTGCGGTATCTTCGGTTCAGTCAGCGGCTCGTCTGCGGCCACCTGTGCCACCATCGCAAAAGTGGCCTTGCCAGAGCTTAAAAAACGCGGCTACGACGAAAAGTTGGCGCTGGGTGCCTTGGCCACGTCCGGCACGTTGGGGATTCTGATCCCACCTTCGATCACGATGGTGGTGTATGCCGTCGCTGCCGACGCCTCAATTATCCGAATTTTTCTTGCGGGCTTTATTCCTTCTGCGATTTTGATGGCCTTGTTTATGGGCTATATCGCCCTGTGGTCGATTCGTAATCCATCAAAAGTTCCTGCTGCCGATCCCCCGTCAAGTTTTCTTGAAAAGGTGCGTAAAAGCGGTAACTTAATCCCTTGTATGCTCTTGATCATCTTTATCGTTTGGGTGTTGGTCGCCGGTTACGCCACAGCAACCGAGTGTGCGGCCTACGGCGTCTTTGGCTCGTTGGCGATCGCCGCCTACAGTCGTTCGCTGACCTGGAAAAACTTCTGGGAAGGCCTGATGGGCACCACACGCACCAGTTGCATGATCATGATTATCTTGGCTGGCGCGGCCTTCTTGACCAAAACGATGGCGTTTACCGGCGTGCCGCGCGAATTGGCTGAGTGGGTCAATGCCATGCAACTTTCTCCCTACGCGCTAATCGCTTGCTTGGTGGTGGTGTATCTGATTTTAGGGACTGCGCTTGATGGCATTAGCATGATCGTGTTGACTGCAGCCGTCGTATTGCCGATGATTCAAAAGGCGGGTTTCGATCTGATCTGGTTTGGAATATTTATCGTCTTGCTGGTTGAGATCGCAGAGGTCACCCCACCGGTGGGATTTAACTTATTCGTGTTGCAAAACATGACGGGCAAAGACAGCAATACGATTGCGCTTGCCGCGATTCCGTTTTTTATCTGTCTGGTCATTTGTATCGTGATCGTTACGGTCTTCCCTGAAGTGGTGACAGTGCTGCCAGACTATGTCATGGGTAAGGCGAAGTAGAGCCCACGCCTTAACGTTACGCGCGATTAACCGCGCATCCGGCACACGGTTAGTCTCATTGTTGAGTCTATCGGTTTAGGCAATTTTTTCGCAAACCGCCGCAGTCACTTGTGCGGTGGTGGCTAAGCCACCTAAATCACGCGTGTGTAATCTTGGGTTGGCGGTCACCGCTTCGATCGCGGCCATCAGTCGATCGGCTGCGGCCTGTTCGCCCAGATGCTCGAGCAGCATGACCACCGACCAAAAGGTACCAATCGGGTTCGCCAAGCCTTTTCCCATGATGTCAAAAGCCGAGCCGTGGATGGGCTCAAACATCGACGGGTAGCGGCGCTCGGGGTCAATATTGCCGGTTGGCGCAATGCCGAGACTGCCCGCCAAGGCAGCCGCGAGATCACTCAAAATATCGGCGTGTAGGTTGGTTGCCACTAGCGTATCGAGCGTGGCGGGGCGGTTCACCATCCGCGCAGTGGCGGCGTCTACCAGCTCTTTATCCCACGTCACGTCCGGAAATTCTTTAGAAATTTGGACCGCGATCTCGTCCCACATCACCATCGCATGGCGTTGGGCGTTTGATTTAGTCACGACAGTCAGCAGTTTGCGCGGACGTGATTGCGCCAGTTTGAAGGCGTAGCGCATGATGCGCTCGACACCGGCACGCGTCATCATGCTGACATCGGTTGCCACTTCAATCGGGTGACCTTGATGCGCGCGACCACCCACACCCGAGTACTCACCTTCCGAGTTTTCCCGCACAATCACCCAATCAAGTTGGGCCGGTGTGCAGCGCTTAAGCGGCGCATCAATGCCGGGCAGGATGCGGGTAGGGCGCACGTTAGCGTATTGATCAAAGCCCTGGCAGATTTTGAGTCGTAAGCCCCACAACGTGATGTGATCTGGGATGTGCGGGTCGCCCGCCGAGCCAAACAAAATCGCATCTTTTTCGCGCAAAGGGTCGAGACCGTCTTCGGGCATCATCATGCCGTGCTTGCGATAGTAGTCGCCACCCCAGTCAAAGTTTTCGAACTCGAATTTCAATGCAGGGTTTTGACATGCAAGCGCTTCAAGTACTTTTTGTCCTTCAGGGACCACTTCTTTACCAATGCCGTCACCGGGAATCGTGGCGATGCGATACGTTTTCATGCAAAGTTCCTGTCAGAATTCAAAAAAAATGTTTAAGTGTGGTCGCACAGTTGGGGTCGTGCCGAAGTATGTCGGTCACAGCATAAAGGTGGTTTGATCGCGTGTCGTAAACAAAAGTGCGGGGGCCCGTTGCTATTCCTCCCCAACTTCATAACGCTTTCCACGCGCAAGTAATTCAGGCGTGCCGATCAAATTATTTAAGCCATCAAAGTTGAACATCTTGTCCCGAAAGCCGTCTGTGCTGCCTGTCGCTTTCAGTTCTGCAAAGTAAGCCTGTAAGGTCATGGCGACTGAACGCACTGTGCCACCTGGGAAGATTGCGATTGAATAGCCTAGTTCTTGCAACACAGCAGTTGACTTGACCGGTGTTTTGCCGCCCTCGACCATGTTTGCCAGTAAAGGTGCGCGACCTTTAAAACGTTCGTTGACGAGTCGCATTTGCTCGTCGCTACGTACGGCTTCGATAAATAAAATATCTGCACCCGCTGCGAGGTAATGTTCAGCACGCTCGAGCGCTGGCTCAAACCCTTCAACCGCGACGGCATCGGTGCGTGCCATGATCAAGGTATCCGCGCTGTGACGTGAGTTGACAGCTGCTTTGATCTTGCCAACCATTTCAGCGGTTGAGACCACTGTTTTGCCCTCAAGATGGCCGCAGCGCTTTGGAAAACTTTGATCCTCAAGCTGAATGATATTCGCGCCATTGCGTTCAAAGCCACGCACGGTGCGCTCGGTATTTAACGCATTACCAAAGCCTGTGTCAGCATCCACGATGATGGGTAGGTTGATGCGATCACGCATCTGTGCAATTTTTTCATTGACCTCGGTAAAGGTTGTGAGCCCAACGTCAGAACGACCCAGTGACGTGTAAGCCACCGAGGCACCAGAGATATACACAGCCTCAAACCCTGCTTGCTCTGCCATCAAGGCGGATAAGGCGTCATACACGCCCGGTGCCAATAAGATTTCAGGTTGTAGGAGGCGACTTTTAAGATTGATCATGATTGGGTCTCTTAAGTTCTAAAGACGTTAGCAGGCTCTTCGAACCAATTTCGATCTTTTCGCAGGCGCTTAGTCATCGCGAAGGCATAAGGCGCAGCTTCAAGCAAGATTTCGCTCTGCGCCTCGTTAAGCTTCAGTCCGGCATTTTTTGCCATGCGCAGGGCGAGCTCGCGTGTCGCAGCATCGCAGCCCGAGATGTCCGGGGTTAAGTTTTGCGGTGCAAGCACAGGCACCTCTTTGCCCGCAACGAGTGTCGGGCGTTTCCCGCGCATGCCGGCTGCCAATTCGTAGGCGTGGCCGGCGCGTAACACTAAGGCATCGGCCTGCGGGGCACCGACGAGTTGCAAGCCCATGGGTAGGCCAGCGGCGTTAAAGCCGCAGCACACAGCGAGCGCAGGGCCCCCTGAGACGTTGGCTAGCACCTGTGAATTGCCACGTTGCCAAAACGTGATGGGGCGATGCGCTGTGATTAGGCTGGCAGGTCCGAAGGTGGGCATCAAGAGCAAATCAAACTTTTCATAAATGGGTTGCATCTCGTTGATCATCCGCCGATGTTCACGTGTCGCTGCCAAGTAATCAACGGATTGAAACAACGAGGCAGGTAGGATTCGACTTAAGAAATCGTGCCCAAAGTCACTTGGTCGACTGATCAGATCATGCTGATGTACCGCAAAGATTTCTGTCTCAGCGATGACCACCTTGACGTCCATATAGTCTTGCATCGAGCGCACGCGACAGTCTGCCACGTGCGCGCCCAACTGTTTGAAGGTATCGATGGCTTGTTCGATCGCTTGCAGATGTTCAGGATTGGCTGAGTGTTCTTCTTCCCACCAGTGGCGCAGCACACCGATACGCAGTCCTTTGACGCCGCCGGCCAACTGAGATTTGTAATCTTGGATGGGTTGCGCGAAGCTGTTGCCGTCTTTCGGGTCGTGTCCGGCTATTGCTTGCAACATGAGCGCACAGTCTTCGACTGTCCAGGCCATCGGACCACAGTGATCGAAGGTAAAAGAATTAGGCATGACGCCCGTGCGACTCACGAGCCCTGAGCTAGGCATAAAGCCCGCAATACCGCACAACGAGGCTGGGCCACGAATCGAACCTCCCGTGTCGGTGCCTAACGCCGCCGGCACGAACCCTGCTGCGACAGCGGCCCCTGAGCCGCTTGATGAGCCGCCACTGAACCGCTCTAGATCCCAAG
>JABMMM010000206.1 GCA_013205565.1 Alcaligenaceae bacterium
AGTCTGCCATAAACATGGCGCACATAGGGGCCGCGAGGAAGTTTGAGAGGTCTAGTACTTTGACGTCCGAGAGCGCCCCCACCGTTGACTTCTCATCTGTTGACATTTTTTGCACACCTGATTAACCTAATTGTACGGACAATAGTTAGGTTTAGTTTGACTGTCAAGTATAGATACTGACAAAGAACAGTCGCTCGATCTAACCAGCAACAGAGCCGCTATAGTGCGAAACCCAAACGTGCTGACTACTGCAGTCACAATCAAAGGGTGCAGCTTGGTGTTAGTTTGTGAATCAACAAATAGGGAGTTGATATGTCTTTTTTGCAAAAGCACTTGATAAATATCTGCACTAGTTTTGCCGCATGCTTGGTGATGTCTCCCGCTTACGCGGACCCAACGTTTCCGAACCGACCGATCAATTTGGTGGTCGCTTTTGGTCCCGGTACCGGTAGCGATACGATCTCTAGAATTCTGTCAGAAAAGATGAGAGAAATACTTGGGTCACCCGTGACCGTCGAAAATCGATTGGGCGGAGGCGGGGTCATTGGCACCGAGTATGTGGCTCGCGCAAAGCCAGATGGGTATACCTTAACGATGGGCTCGACTTCATCGCTTGGAACGACTCCAGTTTTAAACCCTAATGCAAAATACGATGTAAAAAAAGATTTTGTATTCATTTCAGGCATAGCAAAGTCTGATTATGTGATTTTCACGTCGACTAGACCAGGCTCGCCTCAAACCATAGGTGAATTACTGGATCGATTAAAGAAAGAGCCAAGCAGTTTTGCCTCGGCCGGAGTTGGAACAATTACCCACCTTGCGACAGAAATGCTCTTACACAAAGCATCCCTGTCTGCGACACATGTTCCCTACAAAGGCAGTGGTCAGGTAATTGTAGATGTAGCCGCTGGACAGGTGTTGTTTGCTACGGACTCTCCCTCGGCGACATTGCCGCTCATTCAATCTGGCAAGCTGAGAGCGCTAGCTGTGACAGGCCCGACTCGGATTAGTGCGCTTCCCGACGTCCCGACAGTTGCTGAGAGCGGTTTCCCTGGTTTTCAGGTTTTGGCATGGTGGTGTTTGGCTGCACCAGCCGGCACGCCTGAGGCCGTGATCAAGAAGCTGAGTGACGCTGCTCAACAAGCGGTTGCCTCGCCCGAGATCACTGCCCGGCTACGAAAAATGGAGATCGAGCCGATGCTGATGAATGCGGCTGAGCTTACTGACTTCATTAATAAAGATATCCCAGTATGGACCAACTTCATTAGAAGTAGCGGGATCACAATTGCCCCGTAAGGCTGTATGACTAAAAATGGGATGAGCTAAATATCTTGTGCCTGAAGTTGACGAAAGGATATATATGCAAGTTGAGGGATTCGCTGCGGTATTGGGTGACGACATTGACACAGACGTTATTTTTCCGGCGCGATACCTCGCCGTTTTAAAGCCTGAGGATCAAGCTAAATATTTGTTCGAACCGCTTGGCGATGCTGTACGACAAAAAGTTCTTGCTGGGGGTGTCGTCATAGGAGGTTGGAATTTTGGTTGCGGCTCGTCTCGCGAGCATGCGGTAACTTCTATGATCGGCGCGAATGTGCGCCTTGTGCTTGCAAAATCTTTCTCACGCATTTTTTTTAGAAATGCGGTAAACAACGGTTTGGCAGTGGTGATCAGCCCAGAAATTGTCTCTGCGATTACTGAGGGGGACAAGATTTCAGCAGACCTGCAGACTGGGCAAGCTTTCATCAATGGCAGAGCACTTTCTTTTACGCCACTGCCATCTGAGGTGCTTATGATTCTGAGCGCAGGCGGACTGTGGGCTGCAAAATCGGCCCAGAAAAACAAAGAGGTAAAGACATGAGTCAAACGTTAACGGAAAAAATTATGGGTCGCCTGGCGGGGCGGCCGGTAAAAGCGGGTGATATGGTTGAGATTGGCCCCGATTGGACGTTTGCCTTGGATGATGGCGTTGGACTGATTGATCAAAACTTTAAGCGCTATGGCGTAAAAAAACTTGCTCATCCAGAGCGTATCCGGCTGTTCTACGATCACTATGCACCGGCGGATACGCCGCTACATGCCTTGATGCATAAAATTGGGAGAAAACTGTTTGATCAGTTTGGGATTCCTCGGGAACATTTACACGAGGTTGGCGCTGGGATTTCGCACCAAATTGCAGTTGAGAGTGGCTTGGTTCATCCGGGTAAGATGGTCACAAATATGGATTCACACACCATCACAGTGGGCGCTGTTGGTGCAATTGGTTGCGGTATCGGCGGGGCTGAGATGGCTTACCTCTGGTCTGAAGGTAAGTTGTGGTTTAGAGTTCCTGAAAGCATAAAAATCGAATTGACGGGCCGCATGCCGGCAGGCGTCGCTGCAAAAGATATTGTTTTGTCGATACTTCGGTCGATCTCGGCGAGGGGTGCGATTTATGCCGCAATTGAATATCATGGCGAGGCCATTGCCCACATGAGTATTCCTGAGCGGATGACGCTCTGCAATATGGGAATTGAAATGGGGGCAAAGTTCGCAGTGGTTCCTGGCGATGCCGTCACGCAAGCGCACTTCGATCGGTTAAATATAAAGATTGCAGAAATGCCACAGCCAGATGTCGATGCGCAGTATGTATCGCATCACAAAGTTGATTTATCGATCTTAGAGCCATTGGTGTCGGCACCAAACAAGGTAGATAACGTACATCCGGTTGGTAACTTTAGCTCTGTGCGCATTAATCAAGCTTTTATAGGAACGTGCACGAACGGACGCTTTGAAGATTTTGAGATTGCAGCGTCCATTTTAAAGGGTAAGAAGATTGCATCGGATGTACGGCTTGTTGTGACTCCAGCGTCTAGGCAGGTTTACATGCAGGCGCTGACTTCTGGAGTGCTTGAAATTTTGGTGAACGCTGGTGCTTCGGTGACCACTCCAGGCTGTGGCGCATGCGCTGGAATGCATCAGGGAGTTTTGGCGGAGGGCGAAGTATGTATCTCATCTTCGAGCCGAAATTTTCTCGGGAGAATGGGGCATCGTGATGCTTCGGTTTATCTAGGCTCACCTGCAACGGTTGCGGCTAGCGCACTGACGGGATTCATCACAGATCCTCGAACCCATTTAGCGTAAGTCCCGAGTGTTGTGCTTTTAGCTAGTGTAAGCGAACGGCAGGTTTAATCCCAATGCTACTTTAGGAGCCCATGAT
>JABMMM010000207.1 GCA_013205565.1 Alcaligenaceae bacterium
GCGCTATTGCGAGCCAGCGCAAGCTCTGCCATGCGATGATCTTCTTCGGCATTGGCTTCGGCGTCTTTCACCATCCGTTGAATTTCTTCTTCGGTCAGACCAGAGTTCGCCTGAATGGTGATCTTGTTTTCTTTACCCGTCCCTTTGTCCTTAGCGGACACGTGCACAATACCGTTCGCGTCAATATCAAAGGTCACTTCAATTTGAGGCGTGCCACGTGAGGCGGGTGGAATCCCCTCAAGATTGAACTCACCCAAGGTTTTATTGCCCGCCGCGATTTCGCGCTCGCCCTGAAACACCTTAATCGTCACCGCTGGCTGATTGTCGTCAGCGGTTGAAAACACTTGCGAATGGCGCGTCGGAATCGTCGTGTTCTTGGTGATCATCTTGGTCATCACGCCACCAAGGGTCTCAATCCCCAAAGACAAAGGCGTGACGTCAAGTAACAACACGTCTTTACGATCGCCCGACAACACCGAACCCTGAATTGCAGCACCGGCGGCAACCGCCTCGTCAGGGTTGACGTCTTTGCGCGGCTCGCGGCCGAACAGCTCTTTGACTTTTTCTTGCACTTTAGGCATGCGGGTCATACCGCCAACCAAGATCACATCATCAATTTCGCTAAGCTTGACGCCAGCATCTTTGATCGCAATTTTGCAAGGATCCATCGTGCGCGAAATCAGTTCTTCTACCAGCGACTCAAGCTTGGCCCGAGTCATCTTGAGGTTCAAATGCTTAGGACCTGAGGCATCTGCAGTGATATAGGGCAAGTTGATCTCAGTTTGCTGAGTCGACGACAATTCGATCTTGGCTTTTTCAGCAGCTTCTTTTAAGCGCTGTAGGGCCAACACGTCTTTTGACAGATCAACGCCTTGTTCTTTCTTGAACTCGGCAATGACGTATTCGATGATGCGTTGGTCAAAATCCTCGCCGCCCAAAAAGGTGTCACCATTGGTAGACAGCACTTCAAATTGTTTTTCGCCGTCGACATCAGCAATTTCGATGATCGAGATATCGAACGTACCGCCGCCCAAGTCAAAGACGGCAATCTTGCGATCGCCTTTTTCAGACTTGTCCATTCCAAAAGCCAGCGCTGCGGCAGTTGGCTCATTGATAATGCGCTTGACATCAAGACCAGCGATCCGGCCAGCGTCTTTGGTGGCCTGGCGCTGACTATCATTGAAGTAAGCGGGCACAGTGATGACGGCTTCGGTAACGGTTTCACCTAAAAAGTCTTCTGCAGTTTTCTTCATCTTGCGCAATACATCGGCCGCAACTTGCGAGGGGGCAAGCTTTTTGCCTTGCGCCTCAACCCAAGCATCGCCATTGTCAGCTTTGACAATTTTGTAGGGCATTAGATGTATGTCTTTTTGCACCGCATTTTCGGTGAACTTCCGACCAATCAACCGCTTCACTGCGTACAGCGTGTTGGTTGGATTGGTGACAGCCTGACGCTTGGCGGGTGCGCCTACCAGCGTCTCGCCATCTTCCATGTACGCGACGATGGAAGGCGTCGTGCGTGCGCCTTCGGCATTTTCAAGAATCTTGACTTTCCCGCCATCCATGACCGCCACGCAGCTATTGGTGGTGCCAAGGTCGATACCGATAATCTTGCTCATGGTCAAACTACCTTTTAAAAAATCAGAATAAGAATGAATTGATTCGATGAATATTAGTTGGGGGAGGATTAAGCGATTTCAAGGCTAAATCCAACTTTTAATGCCCCAAACCGTAAAAATGTTTGACGCCCGGGCTTTTGGTTGGTGCGCAAGCACCCACACCAAACTATGCCGCCACGGTGACTAAGGCAGGCCGCAGGACGCGATCAGCAATCAGGTACCCCTTTTGCAACGTTTGCACGACCGTATTTGCCGCCTGTTCGGCCGGAATCGTTGCGATCGCCTGATGTTGATGCGGATCAAACTTAGCACCTGCTTCAGGAGCAATTTCTTTAAGATGGTTGCGCTCAAACGCGCTCACCAACTGCTTGAGGGTGACCTCAATACCGGTGCGCATTGTTTCGGCCGTTTGTTCGACTTGCGCTAAAGCTGCCTCTAAACTATCCTTAACAGGTACCAAGCCTTCAGCAAAGGATTCAATCCCGAATTTGCGAGCTTTTGAGACTTCTTCTTGGGCACGACGGCGCACGTTCTCCATTTCGGCATGGGCACGCAAGGCTTGATCGCGCTGTTCGGCGACTTGCGCCTGTGTGGCGGCAAGCTCAGCCTGTAATTGTTCGAAAGGGTCTAGGGCAACCTCATCCTCGAGTGCCTCAAGTGCCTCGAGTGCCTCGAGTGCCTCAGGTGCCTCAGATGCGTCCTGTGCGTCCTGTGCGTCCTGTGCGGGCGCAGCAGCCAAAGCCGGATCGAGCTCTTTGTTGCCTGGCGTCGAGTCTTTTGGATCTGCCATTTACTTCTCCAGAAAAATGCATGTTGAGTGTAAGCAATTGGGGCTTTACCCAAAAATTCAAGGGTTAACCACGAAAAATATAAGATGATCGCCGCGCGCTTTGGGCGGCTGAGGCCAAGCCATCCTGAGTCGCGCCCAAGGCGCGACTAGGGTTCGAGCGGCCAGCCTTGTAGTTGCCCAAGTACCATATCGGCCAACGAGGCGATCCAGGCCGGATCGTCGTTGAGGGCTGAAATATACCTAAACCGCTTGCCACCCGCATGCATAAAAGCTTCGCACACTTCAACCTGAATTTCTTCGAGGGTTTCAAGACAATCGGCCAAAAAGCCTGGACACACCACATCGATCTCGGTGACCCCTTGCTGCGCCAGTTTTTTTAGCGTGGGCTCGGTATAGGGCTCAAGCCACTTGGCGGGGCCAAAACGGCTTTGAAACGTCACCAGATAGGCGTCGTCAGCCAACCCTAGGTAAGCGGCGAGCGCGCGCGCGGTTTCGTAGCAATCGCGACAGTAAGGATCGCCCTGCTCGACGCACTGTCTGGGCAAACCATGAAAACTCATAACGAGCTTTTGAGGCTTACCGTGTTGCTGCCAATAGGCCGCGATCTTATCGCCCAACGGACGAATAAACTCAGGGGCCGTATGAAACCGTTTGATAAACCGCAGGGCTGGTTGGTTGCGCAGGTGGCTTGCCACACGGGCCACCTCATCGACGACCGTGGCCGTCGTGCTTGAGGCGTATTGTGGATAAAGCGGCACCACAAGCAGGTGTTCGCAGCCACGCTCGCGCAGGCGCAACATTGCGTTTTTGATTGAGGGCTCGCCATAGCGCATGCCGGTTTCGACTTCAATCGCCAACCCCCGCTGAGCGAAGATTTTTTGCAAGCCTTCGGTCTGGCGCTGGGTGTACACCATCAAGGGCGACCCACCTTCCATCCAAACACTTTGATAGCGCGGCACCAATTTGCGCGGGCGGGCCAACAAAATCGGACCATTTAAAATGGGCCACCACAACAGCTTGGGGATTTCGATCACGCGCGGATCAGATAAAAACTCGCGCAAATACCGCCGAATTGCGGGTGCAGTCGGTTCGTCAGGGGTGCCAAGATTGACTAACACCACACCGACACCGCCGGTTTTAAAGGGCTTTGGCCAAGGCACAAAGCGAGAAGCGCGATCAGGATCGCGTTTGGGTTCAGGCCAGAAACGCATTGCTATGGACGCTCGTGAGGATAGTGGCTAAGTGCGCTTGATAATAAACGCGCGGTAATGTCGACAATTGGAATGACTCGCTCGTAGGCCATGCGGGTGGGGCCGATGACGCCCAGAGTACCGATGACATGCCCGTCGATATTGTAAGGGGCTATCACGACAGATAAATCTTCAGTCGGAACGAGTTGCGAATCGCCACCGATATAAATCTGCACACCCTGCGCCTGGCTCGAGACCTCGAGAAGTTGTAACAGATCCGTTTTTTTCTCGAACATGGAAAAAGTTTTACGCAGGCGATCCATGTCAGAGGCGAGTTCGTTCACATCAAGTAACTTACGTTCGCCCGAGATCACGACGGTTTCGACTTCGTCGGCCGCCTGTGCGCCGGCTTCAACCGCCGCCTGCATGAGCCCGGACATATCTTCTTGAAGACGGGCTAAGTCACGCGCTAAGTTTTGACGAACTGCCGCAAACGACTTACCCGCAAAATTATGATTAAAAAAGTTAGCCGCCTCAAGCAAGGCGGTGGCGGTATAGTCGCGCGGCGTCAGCAAGATACGGTTTTGTACATCACCGTCAGGCGTCACAATAATCAGCAAAATACGTTTTTCAGAGAGGCGAATGAATTCGATTTGATGAAACACCTGCGCCCTGCGAGGCGACAACACCACCCCGGCAAACTGACTCAGGCTTGACAGCATAGCGGCCGCAGCTTGAACCGCCCGCCCCGGATCAGAGCCAGTTTGCAAATCCCGCACCGTAGAAACGGGATGCAACTCAACCGGCTGAGCCGTGAGCATAGTGTCAACAAAGACCCGGTAGCCCCGTGGGGTCGGGATGCGACCCGCCGAAGTGTGTGGGCTGTGAATCAGACCAAGCTCTTCAAGATCGGACATGACATTGCGAATCGTGGCTGGCGATAATTCGAACATTTTTGAGAGCGTGCGCGAGCCGACCGGCTGGCCATCGTCAATGTAACGTTCAATAAGCGCTTTCAGCAGCGCACGCGCACGATCATCCATCATTGCCCTATTTTACCTTTGTCGACCCTATAATCGGTTAGATTTTCTCTAATTGTTAAGCCTATGAATTTTCCTATTATTGCTTTAGTTGGCCGTTATCAGGATTCAGACCTGCACGCCCCCCTGCGCGCGCTCGCTAAGCTTTTGATACAAGAAGGCTCGCAGGTCCTGCTCGAAGCCGATACCGCCCGCCATACCGGTGTCACAGAATACCCGAGCGCCAGTTTTACCCAAATCGGAGAACAAGCCAGCTTAGCCATTGTCATGGGTGGCGATGGCACGATGCTCGGTGCGGCGCGCCATCTGGCGCCCTTTGATGTGCCCGTGGTTGGCATCAACCACGGCCGCCTGGGGTTCATTACTGATATCCCCCTGCAAAAAGCAACCGAAGCGCTGACCAATTTGCTGCAAGGTCGCTACGAAACTGAAACCCGCATGCTGCTCAGCGCCACCGTGTGGCGTGGCACCGAGCAAATGTTTACGGCTACCGCCCTCAATGACGTGGTCTTAAACCGCGCCGGGCGTGGTGGGATGATCGAAGTACGGGTCGAGATCAATGGCGCTTTCATGTACACCCAACGGGCTGATGGCCTGATTGTTGCAACCCCAACGGGCTCGACCGCTTACGCGTTGTCTTCAGCAGGCCCAATCTTGCACCCCGAAGTCAGCGCGATGGTTTTGGTGCCGGTCGCCCCGCAAACCTTATCAAACCGACCAATCGTAATTCCGGCCGACGGGGTCTTGAATATGACGCTTACCGCGATGGGGCGCAGTGAGGGCGGCGCAAGCGTGCACTTTGATATGCAAACCTGGTCAGACCTGGTGCCGGGTGACCGAATTGTGGTGCAGCGTTCGCCGCATCACATCCGCTTTTTGCACCCCGAAGGCTACAGTTTTTTTTCGACGCTGCGCAGCAAGCTCGACTGGAATCGCATGCCTCGCGCCGGCGCCGAGTCCGAGTAATCCATGCTACGCGCGCTACATATTCGCGACTTTGTCATCGTGACTGAAGCCGACATTACCTTTGATGCAGGCTTTACTGTTTTCTCGGGTGAAACTGGCGCCGGAAAATCCATCCTGATTGATGCACTGGCGCTCACCTTAGGCGAGCGTGCCGACTCCTCTGTGCTGCGCGAAGGTGCTACCCGAGCCGAGATCAGCGCAATGTTCGAGGCCCCTGAAGCGCTCGTACGCTGGCTAACCGAACACGACTTGCACGCCGAGCACGAACTGGTGTTGCGCCGGGTCATCGACGCCCAAGGCCGCAGTCGCGCCTACGTGAACGGCTCGGCTGTGACCCTGACGCAGTTGCGCGAGATCGGCGAATATCTGATCGATATTCACGGCCAACACGCACACCAAAGTTTGCTGCGCGCTGACAATCAACGCGAACTGCTCGATGCACACGGCAATCATCAGACGCTGCGCCAAAGCACCACACTGGCGTTCAAGGCCTGGCGCGCAACTGAAAAACAGTTAACCCTGGCAGAGCAAGATGCAAACACCGTGGCGCAAGCGCGCGAACAACTCGACTGGAAAACCGGCGAGCTCGCCAGACTCGCACTCGGACCCACTGAATGGGCCGAGATCTCGGCTGAGCACACCCGACTCGCCAACGGCCAGTCTCTGTTAGATGGCGCTGCGCACACACTAAACGCGCTCGATGAAGGCGACGCTGCCGTGCACCATCAGTTAGCAATGGCAGTACAGCGGATCAGTCAGCTTTTGCGCCACGATGCGAATCTGCAGACTGTGCACGACGCCCTCGACTCTGCCCGTATTGCTGTGAGCGAAGCCGTATCTGACTTAAACGATTATGTTTCGCGCGCTGAGCTCGATCCGGCACGCCTTTCGGTGCTAGACAACCGGTTACGCGTCATCTTTGAACTCGCGCGCAAATTTAAAACTGAACCCGAAGACCTGTTCCAATTTGAGCGGACGCTGCAAAGCGAGCTTGCCGCCTTACAAGCCTCGAGCGACATCGAAGGCTTGCGGGCACAAGTGCTGGCGCAACGCGCTGCCTATGAAGTCGCCGCACAGGCACTTTCGGCAGCGCGCACCAAGGCCGCGCTTGATCTAAGCGAACTCGTGAGCAAGGCGATGCAAACGCTGGCCATGGAAGGCGGCCAATTCAGTATTTTGCTGCATTCAGCTCAGGCGGCAGGCCACGGTCAAGACTTGGTTGAATTTTTAGTGGCGGGCCACGCCGGCACGACCCCGCGTCCCTTAGCCAAGGTCGCCTCGGGCGGAGAACTCGCTCGCATTTCACTGGCCTTATCTGTGATCGCCAGTCGCGCGGCACGCGTACCCACCTTGATTTTTGACGAGGTCGATAGCGGAATTGGCGGAGCGGTTGCCGAAGTCGTGGGCAATCTGTTGCGCGAACTTGGCGCCCGGCACCAGGTCTTGTGCGTCACCCACTTGCCTCAGGTGGCTGCGCGCGGTCAACAGCATTTTCAGGTGAGTAAACAAAATATTAAAGGCAAAACCCAATCCAGCATCGCCCTGCTAAAAGCACCCGAGCGTGTGGAAGAAGTCGCCAGAATGCTGGGGGGTATCAAAATTACGAGTACCACCCGCGAACATGCAAAAGAACTATTGCAAACCTAAGCCGTGCTGTCTTAACCCTGCGCCGCGTGACAGGTCGTACAGACGCCATACAACACCATCGCGTGACTTTCTAGAATAAATCCATTGTCACGCGCGACTTTATGTTGGCGTTTTTCGATATCGGTGTCGGTAAATTCAGCCACCTTGCCACAGTGGGTGCAAATTAAATGATCATGGTGATCGCCATCGTTGAGTTCAAAGATTGCTTTACCCCCATCAAACTGACTGCGCGCCAAAATTCCGGCCTGCTCGAACTGTGTCAAAACTCTGTAAACCGTTGCTAAGCCAATATCGATGCTTTCGCCGATGAGTGCGCGATAGACGTCTTCGGCACTGAGATGTCGAGAGCCCGATTTGCGAAAAATATCCAGAATCTTCAAGCGCGGAAAAGTCGCCTTGAGCCCAACATTTTTAAGGTCGTTTGGGTCGTTATCGGTATACATGGTGAGCTCCTTGTTTTAGCCCTCAGCGCGCACTGATTTGAGGTCGAGTGCGTGACCCCCCTGCTCAGACAGGATCGGTGCGACGCTCTCGCACCAAAATAACTCGCCAAATCAGGGGACAGACCAACGTTTGACCGCGTAAACCTTTATGATAGCGTCTTTAGTCGTTAACTAGATAGAGGTTCGCAGTGATTACGTTTCGTACTTTCGCTTTGCACCTGCGTACCAGCCTGGCGCTGACGCTGTTAGTGGCCGCCGCAGCCGGTTGCAGTTCTAATCGCTGGGGGTTTCCGTACAAGGTCAGCGTGCAACAGGGCAACTGGATCACCAAAGACCAGGTCACGCTCTTACGGCCAGGCATGACGCGTGAACAAGTGCGTTTCGCACTCGGCACACCGATGCTGACCAGTGTGTTGCATAGCAATCGCTGGGATTACCCCTACTATTACCGCGGTGGCAACGGCAAAATCGAAGAGCGCACCTTGACCGTTTTCTTTAATGGGCCGCAACTCGAAAACTGGCGCGGCGACGAACAACCCGAAATGCAACCGTTTCAAATTGCCCGCGAAGAACTTCGCACTTCGGTGCGAGAGAGCGCTCAACTCGAACTTAACCGCGAGCGCAGTCTAAACGACAGCGACAACCCGCTTCGCTTACTACCCGGCGTGAATATCGACCAGCTGCAACAGTCTAACGCGCCGCCCCTAAGCGATCCGCAGGCTTTGCCGGGCGCGCCAGACGACGCACCGGTGCAACTGCGCTAACTAAATTAATTTGGTGAGTTCGAAATGATGCGAATTGCAATTGCTGGTGCCAGTGGCCGCATGGGCCGCACACTCATTGAGTTGGTGTCTCAGTCTGCCGATTTAAGCCTGGCCGCTGCGCTGGACGTCGCAGGCTCACCCATGCTCGGTCAAGACGCCTGTGCCTTTTTGGGTAAACCAAGTGGCGTACTGATTACCGATCAGCTTTCTGCACTTCAAGGCGCTGAGTGCCTGATCGACTTCACGCGCCCCGAGGGTTCGCTGCTGCACCTGACCGCTTGCACTGAGTTCGGCGTCAATTTGGTGCTAGGCACAACCGGTTTTGACGAAGCCGGCAAAGCTGCCATCGCCCAAGCTGCCAAAAAAATTGCCATCGTCTTTGCGCCCAACATGAGCGTGGGCGTCAATGCCACCCTGAAATTGCTAGAGACGGCCGCGCGAATTTTAAACTCGGGCTACGACGTCGAAGTCTTTGAAGCGCACCATCACCACAAAGTCGATGCCCCCTCAGGCACGGCGCTCAAAATGGGTGAAACCATTGCGCAGGCTTGGGGTAAACCGCTTAACGATATTGCCAGCTGGACGCGCCACGGTCACACCGGGCCGCGCGAGGCAGGTACGATCGGCTTCTCGGTCGTGCGTGGCGGAGATATCGTCGGTGACCACACGGTTTATTTCTGCGGCCTAGGCGAACGCCTTGAAATCACCCACCGCTCGAGCAGTCGCGCTGGCTATGCCCAGGGCAGCCTGCGCGCGGCGCAGTTTCTGCAAGGCAAACAGACGGGTTTGTTCGACATGCAAACCGTTCTAGGGCTTTAAGTTGACGCAACCACCACCGGCTCGATCTCAAGCCGGACGCCAAAAATTTGTTCGACGGCCTGAGCGATTTTTTCGGCTAGCGCCAGCAACTCAATTGCCTGCGCACCGCCATAATTTACCAACACCAAGGCCTGCTGGGCGTGCACGCCAACAGCGCCTGCCCGATAGCCTTTAAACCCGCAATGCTCGATCAGCCAGCCCGCTGCCAGCTTGACGCCGCCATCGGCCTGTGGGTAGGCTACAAGCCCTGCGAAGCGTGCGCTAAGCGCTTGATATTGCGCCAGCGACACCAGTGGGTTTTTAAAAAAACTTCCCACGTTACCGAGTACCGACGGATCCGGAAGTTTGCGACGACGGATGTCGCACACGGCGTCTAACACCATTTGTGCGCTTACCTCGTGCTCTGCAACCCTGGCGAACGAAACATGTTTTTTAAGCTCGGGATACGTGAGCACGGGTTGCCACGCTTTAGGTAAAGCAAACTGCACCGAAACGATCAGCCATTGGCCACGTTCGGCGCGCTTAAACACACTGTCGCGATAACCGAAGCCGCATTCTTCGCGCGACAGGGTCACAAACTTTTGCTCGGCCACTTGCCACGCCCTGACCGAGTGAAGTCGTTCACAGAGCTCTACACCATATGCACCTATGTTTTGCACTGGGGCGGCTCCGACTGTGCCAGGAATCAGACCAAGGTTTTCAAGGCCAAACCAGCCTCGCGCTATCGCGCTTGCCACCCAGTCATGCCAGTTTTCGCCTGCCGCTACAGCAACGAGCACGTGCTCAGAGTGTTCTTCAATTAGGGCGATACCCTTGAGGGCAACCCGAACAACTAAGGGGGCAAGTTGGCTGGGCAACACGACATTACTGCCTGCGCCTAAAATAAAAAAATCAGGGCTTTGCAAAAGTTGGCGGCCAAGTTCAGGCAACTGTTCATGTGCCTGCAACACCACAACTTGGTCGGCCTGGCAGGCGAGACCTAAGGAATTAAAAGACGTCAAATCGCTTGGGCCGGGCACCAGCGTCTGCGTCCCCTTCTGCTGCAATCGATTTGACATATTGGGGTGTATGTATGCTATAGTCTTGGTCGTTGTGAATGATACAGCAGTCCCCAAGCGGGAGTAGCTCAGTTGGTAGAGCGCAACCTTGCCAAGGTTGA
>JABMMM010000208.1 GCA_013205565.1 Alcaligenaceae bacterium
ATGCGAAACAAGGTTGATTTACCGGCACCGTTCGGGCCAATAATCCCAACGATCGCACCTGGCGGCACGCGAAAGCTTAAGTTATCAATCAACAAGCGATCGCCAAAGGCTTTGCTGACGTTGACGAATTCAATCGCTTCGTTGCCAAGACGCTCTGCAACTGGGATAAAGATTTCTTGCGTCTCGTTGCGCTTTTGATACTCGTGCGATGACAACTCTTCAAAACGTGCCATCCGCGCCTTGGATTTTGCCTGACGGCCTTTAGCGTTTTGACGGACCCATTCAAGTTCTTTTTTGATGGTCTTTTGACGCGCGGATTCAGTCGACTCTTCAGTTTTTAAGCGTGCGCCTTTTTGCTCGAGCCACGAGCTGTAGTTGCCTTTCCAGGGGATGCCATGACCACGGTCAAGCTCAAGAATCCATTCAGCAGCGTTATCCAAAAAATAACGATCGTGGGTCACGCCCACCACGGTGCCGGGAAATTTCGCTAAAAATTGCTCAAGCCATTCGACGCTTTCTGCATCTAAGTGGTTGGTGGGCTCGTCAAGCAGCAACATGTCGGGCTTAGACAGCAACAAACGGCACAGCGCGACACGGCGTTTTTCACCGCCCGAGAGCTTGCCTACGTTGGCATCCCAAGGTGGCAGGCGCAAGGCGTCGGCCGCGATTTCCATCTGGGTTTCGATATCGTCTGAACCGCTTGAAGCTGCCGCTGCGATTACCGACTCGAGTTCAGCCTGCTCAGCTGCCAACGCATCAAAATCGGCGTCGGGCTCAGCGTAAGCTGCGTACACAGCATCTAAACGCTTACGGGCTGCAACGACGGCGCCTAAGCCCTCTTCAACCGCGTCGCGTACGGTGTGGTCTGGGTTGAGTTTGGGTTCTTGTTCAAGATAACCAATATTAAGCCCAGGCATCGGTACGGCTTCACCCTCGATCTCTTTATCGACACCAGCCATGATCTTGAGCAGGGTAGATTTCCCCGACCCGTTTGTCCCTAGTACGCCAATCTTGGCACCCGGAAAAAACGATAACGAAATATCGCGCAAAATCTGACGCTTGGGGGGCACGGTCTTACCGACGCGGTGCATGGTGTATACGTACTGGGCCATTTGGTTTGTCGCTTTAATGAAAATAATCGATGATGTCTATTGTAGAGCTTGGGGCGGGGCTGCGGGGGCAGGCTTGCGGCTATGATGGAGGCATCGATCTTCCAGATACTTTATTTTTCAATTTTTGCCCTTTTGGGGGCCTGCCTACGATGACCACACCTGACTTAAGCCTGCACTTTACCGAACAAGAACTCGTGATGCTGGGCAAGACCGCCGATGGCTTAAGCGCCTATATGGGCAAGTCGGTGCTCGCCGAAGTGGGGCTCGATGATGACGCCGAATGGGTGATTTTTGCGATTCCGTTGGGCGTAGACGAAAAACCTGACGAAACGGCCATGCACGTACAGATGGGTGGCCCCAACGCACGGTTTGTGGGTGGACGAGGCGGGCTAGATCTAGACTCCGAGGTCTACGATTGCCAATACCTCTGGTCAATCCAAATCACCGAGGATCCAGAGGCACGTTTCGTACGCCTTGATCACAACGGCGATGAGTTTGATTTTTCGAATGAGTTGGCTGAGCTATTGCCCTTTGAACTGTCTGACGAAGAGTTACCAGATCCTGATCTTGAGTTGCTTGAAGACTTGGGTGATGATGAGTTGGATGATGTGGGGTTTGAAGATGACGGCGGCGACTTGAAGCCGCCTAAGGGGCCTTTGCATTAGTCCATCTCCCAGCCCTGCACCACCCCATGACAAGCCACTTCGATGCCTTTGAAGTTTTGCATGACGGGGGCTTCAGCTTTGCATTGCTCGCGCGCGTGCGGGCAGCGGGGATGAAAGGTGCAACCTGGGGGAGGGTTCAGGGGATTGGGTACCTCGCCTGCAACGGGCGTGCGTGACTTGCCCTGGCCAGTCAGATCGGGGATCGCTGCGAGCAGCAGGCGGGTGTAGGGATGCTGAGGCGTTTCAAACAAGGCATCGCGATCAGCGATCTCTACGATGCGCCCTAGGTACATCACCCCCACGCGATCGGCCACGTGATGCACGACCGCCAGATTGTGCGAAATAAACAGATAGGTCAGGCCAAGCCTGCGCTGCAGATCTTTCATGATGTTCAAGACCTGCGCCTGCACTGACACGTCAAGCGCCGAGGTCGGCTCATCACACACTAAAAATTCTGGGTTGACCGCAAGCGCACGTGCGATGGAAATACGTTGACGCTGCCCGCCCGAGAACTGATGGGGGTAGCGGCTTTGATCAGTGGGATGCAGGCCGACTTGTGTCAGTAACGCACTGACACGCTCATCACGCTCAGCCACACTTAGTTGAGTATGCGCGAGCATGGGTTCGGCGATAATGCGCCCAACTCGCCAGCGCGGATTCAAGCTTGCATACGGATCCTGAAAGATCATTTGCAAACGCTTGCGTAACGCCAAGCCTTTGCGCCCTTGCATGTTTGATAAAGGCTGACCATCAAACGTAATCGAGCCGTACGTGAGTGGATACAAGCCCACCAGCAAGCGTGCAATCGTTGATTTGCCGCAACCTGATTCACCGACTAGGGCTAGCGTCTCGCCTTTACGAATCGAAAACGACACGCCATCAACCGCACGCAATACGCTGCGCGGCTTGCGCGCTAAGACACGCTCAAGCCAAGGGGATGACACATCAAACCAACGGGCAGCGTTGTTGACTTCAATCAGCGGGCGTTGCTCTGGCACGAGCGTCGCTTGCCTCGAAACCAGCACGGCGTCGGAAGCCCGCTCGTTATCGACACGATCAGCGTTCATTTTTCTCAACCTCTGTGTGCAACCAGCAGGCCGCTTGCGAACTTCCAAGAGTTTGAAGCTCGGGGCGCTCAAGTTTGCAACGCTCCATCACCTTCACACACCGTGGGTTAAACGCACATCCTTGCGGGATCGCGTTCAGGCGCGGCATGGTGCCATCAATCTGCACCAAGCGCTCGACGTGTTGATGAATAGAAGGAATTGAACCCATTAGCCCTACCGTATACGGGTGTCGTGGCGCGTGGATGACATCACGCACTTTACCAACCTCGGCAATACGGCCTGCGTACATCACCACCACGCGGTCAGCCGTCTCGGCGATCACACCCATGTCGTGCGTGATCAGCATGACCGCGGCACCTTGTTCGCGACATAGTTTCTTAAGCAACTCAATAATCTGCGCTTGAATCGAAACGTCGAGCGCGGTGGTGGGTTCATCGGCCACGATCAGCTTGGGCTCGGCCGCCAGCGCCAGGGCAATCACCACGCGCTGACGCATACCACCTGAGAATTGATGAGGATAATGATCGATGCGCTCGCGAGCCGCTGGGATCCCAGTTGCCTCAAGCAATTCAATCGCACGGTTACGCCCTTGCGACCAAGTCAGCGGCAAGTGCGTCACGATGGTTTCAGTGATCTGATGCCCAACTGTGTATAACGGATTCAAAGACGTCAGCGGATCTTGAAAAATTGCACCAATCTCGCGCCCACGAATTTTACGCATCTGATCGTCTGGCAATTGATCAATCCGACGCCCAGCCAACAAAATCTCGCCACCAGAGATACGCCCCGGCGGCTCAAGCAGGCCAATAATCGCAGCGCCTGTCAAAGACTTACCCGCGCCCGATTCACCGACAACACCCACAACCTCACCCGCTGCGATGCTGAAAGACACCTCGTTTAAGGCCTTAAGTGTGCCGTGACGCGTCGTGAATTCAACGCTTAGGTTTTTGACTTCAAGAATATTTGACATCAGGCGGCTCAACTTAAACGCGGGTTCAAGGCATCACGCAGCCAATCACCCAACAAGTTGACCGACAACACCAATAACACCAGCGCCGCTCCTGGAAAAATCGTAATCCACCATTCACCTGAAAACAAAAAATCATTACCAACGCGAATTAGGGTGCCCAAAGAGGGCGACGTCGGAGGCACACCCACGCCTAAAAAAGATAAAGTCGCCTCGGTGATGATCGCAGTAGCCAAGTGCACGGTTGCCAATACCAATACGGGCCCCAGCACGTTGGGCAACACGTGTCTGAACATAATGACCGGCGATGAGATGCCGATTACACGGGCCGCTTGCACGTATTCACGATTTTTTTCAACCAGTGTTGAACCGCGCACCGTACGTGCATATTGAGGCCAACCAGCTAATGCAATCGCACCGACCAACACTGGAAACGCAATCACTTCATGCATGTCGCCCGGCACCACGACGCGCGCCACGCCGTCAATCAGTAACGCAATCAAAATTGCCGGAAACGATAACTGCACATCGGCAATCCGCATAATCAGGGCATCAATTCGACCGCCCGCATAGCCTGAGATCAAGCCCAGCACAATGCCTAAACACATGGCGCCGGTCACGGCCGCCAAGCCAATCAGCAAAGACACGCGAGTGCCGTACATCAGCGCAGAGAGCAGATCACGACCTTGGCTATCTGTACCGAGCAGGTACTCTTGCGTGCCCTCAGCGTGCCACACCGGCGGCTTTAAGGCATCAATCAAATTGATGGTGGCTAGGTCAAAGGGGTTGTGTGGTGCCAACACATCTGCGCCGAACGAAGCAATCAGCAAAATAGCTAACAGTCCTGTGGCAACAATTGCCACCGGCGTATGTCGCCACGACCACGCCAGATCACCTTCCCAAAATTTCGCGAGAGCGCTTCTCATTAGTGCCCACCCGAGTGTTTGCCTAAGCCAGCTCTCAAGCGCGGGTCGACTGCAAAATACAACAAGTCAACCGTTAGGTTAATCAACACAAAAATGAGAGAAATCAAACACAGGTAAGCTGCCATCACAGGGATATCGGCAAACTGCACGGCTTGGATAAACAGTAACCCCATACCAGGCCACTGAAAGACGGTTTCAGTGACAATCGCGAAAGCGATGATGCCGCCTAACTGCAGCCCCATGATCGTGATCACCGGCACAAGCGTGTTTTTAAGGGCATGTCCAAAATGGACAGCTCGTTTCGTTAAGCCTCGTGCACGGGCGAATTTGATGTAATCGGTACGCAAGACCTCGAGCATTTCAGAGCGAACCAAACGCAAAACCAGGGCGACTTGAAACAACGATAAAGTCACAGCCGGTAAGACGAGATGCGTCCAACCGCTTTTGGTCAGCAACCCCGTTGTCCACCAGCCAAGCTTGATCGTGTCACCACGGCCGTAGCTAGGCAACCAGCCCAACGACACTGAAAAAATCAAAATCAACAAGATCCCGATCAAAAATGTTGGCAAAGATACGCCCAACAATGAAAAAGCCAATAGCGCTTGCGACAACTTGCCATGGCGCTTTAACGCGGTGTACACGCCCAAAGGCAAGCCCACTAGCAAAGCAATCAAGGCGGCTGCGATCGAGAGTTCTAGCGTAGCGGGCAAGCGTTCGCGCAGCAAGGTCGAGACCTTTTGACCTTGTCGCAACGACAGCCCAAAATCGCCCTGAATCGCGTTAGTCAGAAAATGATAGAACTGCACGATCACTGGATCATTCAGGCCTAAATCTTTTCGAAGCAGATCACGCTCTGCAGGTGTACCCTCTTGCCCCAACATAATCATGACCGGATCGCCCACGTACTGAAAGAGCACGAAAGCAAGAAGCGCAACCGCCAGCAAGACGCCCGCGGCTTGTATCAAGCGGCGCAAAATAAAAGCAAACATGGGCTCTCGACGTAGACCAGTCTTGACCGAGCGCTCGCTCGGCCAAGACCGTTAGGGGGATTAATTGATGGTGATTCTTTCTACAACCGGACGATTATTCGGTTGATGCTTGATGTCGATATTTTTCTTCATGGCCCAAGGGATCACCTGATCATGCAAGGGGATCGTCCCGAATTCTTTTGCATGGATCGTGAAGGCTTCTTGAATCATCGCGGTGCGTTTAGTATCGTTGATCTCTGTTTTGACCGCATCAATCAGCTCATCAACTTTGGGATTTGAATAACCACCATAGTTAAAGGCACCTGCAGCGCCCGTACCCTTGCTACGAATCAGAGATTCGAGTGTGTAGTACGCATCAAAAGTGGGGACGCCCCAGCCAAACAAATAGATACTGGTGTCGCCGTTTGCAACCTTTGGAAAGAACGTTGCCCGCGGCATGGCATTGAGCTTGGTTTTAACGCCAATCTTGGCCCACATGGCAACAATAGCCTGGCAAATGGCCTCGTCGTTGATGTAACGGTTATTTGGGCAATCAATCGTAAACTCAAGATTGTTGTCGTAACCAGCCTCTTTTAATAAGGCACGAGCCTTGACCAGATCATAAGGCACGCGTTTGCCTAGCGCCTCTGAATATCCGTTGACTTGGGGCGAAATCATCGCGCCAGTGGGCAACGACATGCCACGCATGACGGCCTTTTTGATTGTCTCAATATCAATCGCACGATAAAGTGCCTCGCGCACCCGAACGTCAGTCAGTGGATTTTTTCCCTTGATGTTGCTGTACTTCAACTCAGGGCTTTTCACATCCATCGCAATGTAGATCGTACGATTTTCGTTGCCATCCAGCACTTTCACTTGAGTACGCAGGCGCTCGATATCTTGCGCCGCAGGGTCCAACACAAAATCCACTTCACCAGATAACAGGGCCGCCGTGCGCGTGGCGTTTTGCTTAATTGGTGTGTAAACAATTTCAGTCACGTTACCCTGCTTGGTCGGCTTACCCCACCAATTCGGATTTTCAACATAGACCGTTTTGATATCGACCTCACGCGATTTCAACATGTAAGGGCCTGTACCCATGGCGTTACGTGCCGCGAAACTTTCTTCCTTTTTATTAAAATCCTGCGGCAAAGCCGCGTTGTTTTTTTCTGACCAGGCTTTGCTCATAATGCCTAGCGAAGGCAACTGGCGCAACAACACGGGGTTTGGTCCGGCGGTTGAGATCTCAACGGTCAAAGGATCGATCGCCTTGACATCACTGACGCCAGCAACATACGACTTGAATTGCGACGAGGGTGCCATGGCACGCTTAAGCGAGAATACGACGTCGTCTGCGGTGAACGCAGAACCATCATGAAACTTTACGCCGGCACGTAATTTAAAGCGCCACAATGAAGGATTGATTTGTTCCCAAGATGTTGCCAACCCAGGGGCCACCTCAAACTTTTCGTTGTAATTCAACAGTGGGTCATACACCCACAAGTTCGCTGCAATATTCAAGCCTTCGTTCTGCGAATGCGGATCAAGTGTCAGGATATCGCCCTGACTAGTCCATTTAAAGGTTTTAGCTGTGCCTAGACTTGGCAAGAGCAACGCGGCGGCAATCGCAGCGACAAGCAGTGGGCGACGCATGGTGTTTTCCTTAAATAGAGTGTTGATTATGTAGGATATTGCCGCACTGTGGCGAGTGCGTCAATGAAACCATCAATGTAACGCTGCGGACTAAGAGGATTTCAGGGATTTCCCTGATCTTTTAGCATGCCGCACATCACTTTGATCCAGTCGGCCCTCGTTCGAGCAAGGCGTCGACCACCACAGCCCCCTCGCCGACCGCTCCCACCATGACGGGATTTAGGTCCAACGACGCGATACTTGGTCCAGCCTCCATCATCAGACGGCCGACCGATACCGCGACCTGCGCAAAGGCTTTAACATCCATAGGCGCGTCGCCGCGTACCCCGTTTAAAAGAGGTGCCATGCGTAAGCCGCGCAGCGCACTTTCAACTTGCGCAAGATTAAAGGGCGGTAACAGCACGGCATAATCCTTAAGCGCCTCAACATACTTACCGCCTGCCCCGATCATGACGACTGGCCCAAATACTGGATCAAAGCGGGCACCCACCATGCACTCGTGGCGGCCGCGGCTCATCGCAGCCACAATAATCCCTTCGTGACTGACCTTCATTTCTGTTAGTTTTTTGCGTTGTGATTCAAAAATTGTGGCAGCAACATCTGCGCTTTGCACCCCAAGCGCCACCAAACCAAACTCAGACTTATGCGGAACTTCGACCGAACAGGCTTTAATCACAACAGGCCCCCCGACTGTGACAAAGGCTTCGCGCACCTCAGCGGCGGTCTGGCATAACTGATGCTTGACGATGGGTATGCCATGCTTCGCCAACAACTTCAGAGTTTGCGCCTCGCTGCAATACGCACCCGAACCCTCTGGCACGTGAACTACCTGAAGATCGTGCCAAGGCTCGAACGACTCGTTCATCAACGCTGTGTGTGCGGCTAACTGCCCCAACACACCGACTGCCTGAGCTTCGTTCGCAAAGGTCGGAACGCCCGCGGCGATAAAAGGCTTGGCGACTGTGTCTTGCCACGCTGCTACCGCAACAGGCTTACCGGTGAGTGCCTCGAATTTTGCCGTGTCGCGCGCAAACGCTTCGACGTCATAGCCAGCACCTGCAACGGGGATATTAATAAAAAACATATCTGCCGACGGATCTTGCGCCACGGCCGGTAACACCTCACTAAATAAATTACTGTTTGATAACAACGCTGCTGTGATATCGATCGGATTTGTTGTCGTGGCGAAACCGGGTAGCGATGTTGCAACGGCCTGTTGTGTCGACGCCGACAAGATCGCAAGCTCTAAGCCGTTCTCTTCGGCGGCATCGGCACCCATGACACAGCTGGCACCCGAATTACTGATCACGACCAATCGATTGCCCGTTGGACGCCAACCTTTTAAGTAGGCCTGCGCGCACAGGGCCTGCGCATGCGGATCACGCACGCGCCAAATGCCATGCTTTTTAAAGAACGCATCCACGACACGCTCTTCGTTCGCCATCGAACCCGTATGTGTCGAGGCCGCCTGTTGCCCGCCTGCGGTGCGCCCCGCCTTGACCGCAATGATGGGTAAATCACGCGTGCGTGCGTACGCAGCGGTGCGCGCCAAGATTTCAGGGTTGGCAATATTTTCAAGGTACAGCAACATGAGTTTGATGTCAGGGTCATGTGCAATCGCCCACGCCATTTCAGCCACAGTGACATCAGCTTCATTGCCGGTGGCGTGCACGTGACGCACCCCGATGCCAAGCTCGCGCAGCAAGCCGTACACCATCGCACTCATGCCGCCACTTTGGCTCAACACTGCAACGGGCCCGTCTTGCGGCGGACGCTCAATGAACATGGTCGAGAACCCTGCAATCGCACCAGTGCCGAAGTTGGCCAGGCCGTGAGTATTGGGGCCATAGATACGCATACCCGTCGCACGCCCTGCATCAGTCATGCGCTGCTGCGTAGCACGGCCCTCAGGGCCGGTTTCCGCAAAGCCTGAGGCCATTACCACCACTGACTTGACACCGCGCGCCGCGCAATCCTCAACCGCCTCAACAGCCTTATCGCCCGCCACCACGATCAACACAAGCTCGGGCACTTCGGGCAACTGAGCGAGTGATGCGTAGCTTTTTAAGCCTTGCACTTCTTCGCGACTTGGATTGATCGGATAAATCGTACCCTTGAAGCCACCCTTTTGCATGAAATAAATCGGACGACCGCCAATTTTGTGGATATTTTCTGAGGCGCCAATAATCGCAACGGTACGTGGATTTAAAGCTGTTTCAAGCAAGTCAGACATAAAGATTCCGGATGATGCCGCGAGAGAGATACTAGGGATGGGGCTCGAAACGCACTAGCGTTTGATCCAGATGTTTAAAAAATGTAGCCATCACTGCTTCGCCGATTTGTATGCCCGCTGCAGCGTGTCCCATCACTCGCGCACCTTCGTCAAGCGTCACAACGGCCAAGGTATAAGGCGCCAGCGAACGAAAATAATCAGAGGGTGCACGTGCGACGACGGTCACAGCGAGAACACGTCCGTGGCCACTTGACGTGCGCCAGGACAGCGTCTCTGCACCACAAAACTGGCAAGCATCATGCGCAAAGGTTTGCGCGCCAGCACATGACTCACAGTGCTGATAACGCAGCAGCTGTTCGGCCAAACCCTCAACATAAGGTTGGGCTAGTGAAACGCTCGCGTGTTCGTTGATCGTCATTTGTTAACCCTCGCGCGACAGTAGCAAACTCACGTGCGACGACATCACACCGCCATCTGCATGAATATAGGCATGGGTGGGTGTCTTCACCTGACGAGGCCCCGCTTGCTCGGCGAACTGCCGGTACGCCTCAACGGTGTGCGCCATGCCACCCGCCACACCACAATGTCCAAACGATAACAAACCGCCATGCGTATTTAAGGGCAGAGCGCCGAGTTGCGAAAATTCACCTTGTCTGACACGTTCTGCCGCATGCCCCCGAGGCGCGAAACCGACTTCTTCGAGAAGCATCAACAACGTAATCGTGAAGGAATCGTAGACGCCTAAATAATCGATGTCCTTGATCGTGAGGCCTGCTTCTTTAAACGCAATCTTCGCAGCCGCAGCAGCGCCCGTGTCCATCACATCCCGCAACGCTGTTAAGTGTTGATGAAAGTGAGCCTGGCCTGCCCCAACCATTTTGACGCGAACGCCTGAACCAGGTTCAGACGACACCACTAAGGCCATCGCACCGTCAGAAATCGGACAACAATCTAACAGGTGCAAAGGCTCAGCAATCGGCTTTGACGCCAACACATCGGCAACAGAAATCTCTTGTGTGAGATGCGAGTCTGGATGGCGACGCGCGTTATTACGCATCAGTACCGCGAATTCAGCGAGGTCTTCGCGCGTGACGCCAGCCTCATGCATATAGCGAGAAGCCATCAACCCGTAATACGCGGGCACCGAGGCCCCATTGGGCACTTCAAAATCTGCGTGACCCACTTGCGCGAGCGTCTGTATCGAACTATCGCGTGTCTGGCCACTCAAGCGGTTTTCACCGGCCACCACCAACACGTTACGGCAACGCCCGCTTTGCACCAGTTCGCGCGCCAGCATCAGCATTGCCGCACCGGTTGCGCCCCCTGCCGCCATCCCGTGAGCATATTGGGGACGTAAAGAGAAACGCTCACAGAACAAATTAGCCAACATCAAATGCGGCATCGTCGTGGCATAGCCGCAGAGTACGCCATCGATGTCTGCGCGAACCAAACCGGCTGTGGTCAAAGCCTCCTTGGCCGCCTGAGCCATCAAATCAAGGGTATTGCGGCCCTCAAGCCGACCAAAGGCGGTGTTACCGACACCCTTAATAAATGCTTGTTTCATCATTCATTAGAGTTTGATGTTGTTAGTCTGAGCAACCTTGCTCCACTTTTCGCGCTCGTTTTCGATGAAGCGTTTGAATTCGGCCGGCGTGTCGCCCACAGGCGACGCACCCAGTTCTAAAAATTGCGCCTTGATCGCATCGGTACGCAGGATCGCCATCAGGTGTTTGCTCAGCAAATCAATTAACGGCTGTGGTGTGCCGGCAGGCGCCAACAAACCAAACCACGCCGAGACGTCAAAACCTGTTACCCCAGCTTCACTCATTGTCGGGATGTCGGGTGCGCCGGGCCAACGGGTGGTTGTCGTGACCGCTAAGGCTCGCACCTTACCAGCACGGATATTTGCCATTGACGACGGAAGATTATCAAACCCCATCGCGACCTGCCCACCAATCAAATCGATCAACATAGGCGAGCCGCCTTTGTAGGGCACGTGGACAATATCGATACCCGCCATGGTTTTAAGTAGCTCACCTGTCATGTGAGGCGAACCACCGTGGCTGGTCGAGCCAAAATTGACCGTACCAGGCTTGGCCTTTGCTAAGGCGATCAACTCTTGCACATTTTTGACCGGCAAATTCACATTCACAAGCAACACGTTGGGCGTGCTGGCCACTAACGTGATCGGCATAAAGTCTTTCACCGCATCATAGGGTGGTGGGATTTGTAATGCAGGGATAATGCCGTGCGAGGCAATACTGGCAAACACCAGCGTATGCCCGTCAGGCGTCGACTTAGCCACTTGCTGCGAGCCGATCACGCCGCCTGCGCCCGGTTTGTTGTCGATGACGACCGTGCGCCCAAGCAACTCACCGAGGCGCCCGCTGACCGCGCGCGCGAGCAAGTCTGTTGTGCCGCCAGCTGGGTAAGGTACGACCACGCGTATCGGTCTATCCGCAAATGCCGTTTGCGCTGACGCGCTGGGTAGCGCGAGGGATGTCGCAGCCGCACAGATCACTGAGCATCCCAAAAACCTGACAGCTTTTATTATTTGTTCCATTTTCGCTCCAGTAAAAACGTTTGTATTAGCGGGGTAACAATCTATTCTTTTGCATGAGCTCTAACCAGTCATGCAAAGACTCTTCGGTGTCATAGCAATCATCGAAACCATGTTTACGTAACTTAATCGTACTCAGCACTGAATCAGACGGATGCTCAACACCGTGCGCAAACGCCCGATCGGTAAACTCCCAAGAGCTTGAAATAATTTCACTCAGTGTGAAGGACGCAAGGTCATGTTTATTGACGAGTCGTGCCCAAAGCATCTCATGCTTAGGCATATGCTCGGCGAGACAGAGCGGCGCAGGCTCCCCCACTAGCATTTTAAACTTTGCGGCAATCGTACCCCAGATATCGTGCCAAACCAGTGCGTCGCCATTCACAACGTTGTAGGTTTCGTTGGCTGCGATCTCGTTTGTCGCCGCAAACTCAGCCACGCGGGCAATCAGGCGGCTGTCACTGGCACCGTTGATATAACGCCCGCCGCCCGGGAAACTTAAAGGCAAGCCTTGTTCACGCTGCAACGCGGCATACGCACCAATTGCCGCGATAATATTCATGGGGCTAAACACCGAATAGCCAAACACAATCTGCGGACGCAAAACTGTGAAGGTCCAAGCCGCTTTGGCCTGACGTTCACGTAGTAAATCTTCTTGCAACCAGTAAAAGTTTTTATGCGGGTGGCGGGGCCAATGCTCTTTTGCTGGCACGCGCGCCGGCTCGACATGGCCGCCGTAAGCTTTGGTCCCTTGCATCAGTGTGATGTGACGTAATTTTTTTGCGACAGGTGCGAGCGCATCCAGCAAATTGCGCAGCATCGCCTCGTTCACCGCCATCTGTTTGGGGTCTTGCCATCCTGCAACAAGCTCAGGCAACTCATAAAGGGCTGCGTAAAAAATATGCGTAACATCCGACAGGCCAGTGGCCGCTTGCTCACAGGCTTTGCGATCCGTGAGATCAACGCTGACATGTTGTGCCAAAAAGGGCAGGTTCACAAAGCGCCTTGAAAGCGCAATGACATTCCAGTCGGGCAGCGAGGCAAAATGATTCAAGGCGGCTGCACCAACAACCCCACTGGCCCCTACAATCAAAATGGTGTGTTTTTTTCTTATCACGATGTCAAGCGCTAAATTCGGTCAAGGATAGATTCAGTAATGGGCAGATTCGGTCAAGGATAAACTACATGATTTGTAATAAGTGCTGGCCGCGCAGCGCCGAGCGCAAAGAATCGGGCACTTCGATTTCAAAACCAAGAATCGCAGCCGACAACGCCTTGCCATAGTTGTCTAAGCAAAGGCTTCTCGAGACGCCGCCCCCTAACGCGCCTTGCGCAACAAAATTCATTGCGTGCAAGTTTTCAACTTCGTAGCGTGTCACTGGGCCTTTAATCGCACCTTTGTAAAAGGCTTTGAGCTTCTCGGCAGTCAGCTGCTCTTTGAGCAGTGGGTAAAACGCTGGCACATAGGCATAGACAGCAATATTTGAGGTGTCACCCTTGTCGCCAGAGCGCGCATGCGCGACATGTTGTAGTTTGACTTTCATGGCTTAGCTCACAAAATAATTTACAGAGGCGAACACCTTTTCGCGTGCTACCAATGATGACCACACGCCAATCACTTCGCGGGTGCGATCCTGATGTGGCACCCGTTTGCCCGTATGAGCAATACCCGACACAGCCATGCCATCGATTTCACGACCCACCTTAGCCGCCTCTTCACGGGTCTTGGTGCGGGCAGCCACACGCACGGCCACTTCATAAGGCTCGGGGGCATCGGCAGGTGTTGCTGCGCCGTGAATCGCATTCAAACCCAGGTAATCAATTCGAATCTCTTCGGCTTGCAACTTAACGATTTTGAAGCGCTCTTCAAGAATCTTCTTGGCTAACTCGGCGCGACGCAAAGCCCCAGGGCCCGCGTAAAAAAACATATCCTCGCCAATGAAACCCTCGGTACACCCAATCGAGACTTTCAAGGTTGGTGTACGTGGCTTTCCACCGATATTGCTGACACGGACACGATCTGCTCCAACCTGCTCGATGTGCACGGTGGTGAAATCAACCACCACATCGGGGGTCAGATAGTTAGCCGGATCATGTACTTCGTACAACATCTGTTCTTTAATTGTTTCGAGCGTAATCGCGCCTCCCGTACCGGCCACTTTGGTGATGACCGCAGTGCCATCGCGACTGACTTCAGCAATCGGAAAACCAAAGTTCCAGGGCTCTGGCACATCTTTAAACCCTGGATCTGAAAAATACCCGCCCGTCGCCTGCGCGCCGCACTCAAGCAAGTGACCGATGCCATTACCTTGACCCAGTTTGACGTGATCGAGTGGATCCCAATCAAACTCATACATCATCGGCGCCATAAAAATTGAGGGGTCAGCGACACGGCCCGTAATCACGATTTGAGCACCCGCTTTCAGGGCTTCGACAATCGGCTCGGCGCCTTGATAGACTTCAGCCGAAATCAAATTCGACTTCAACGTCGAGGTGGGTAGACCATTTTCTAAAATCACGTCAGTCAAATCGAGCACGTGTTCGGTAATTAAGCTGCCATTGACCGAGGCTACCTTGATGCCTTTAAAACCAAACTCATTCAGCCAATACACAATCCGTTTGGCGGCGGCATCTGGATTGATCCAGCCCTGATTGGTGATGATCTTGGTGCCGTTTTTCATGCAAGCGGGCAACACCGCCTTCATCCGATCGTCTAGATAGGTGTCATAGCCGGGAAACGAGGGGTCACGCCGTGCGCGCACTTGAGCGGCCGAGACAGTCGCCTCGGCCATCGTTTCGAAGCACAGATAATCTAGCTGACCTTTCTCGGCATTTAGCGCAGCGGGTTCGACACGGTCGCCCCACCACGCGGCCCCTGAACCAATTCGGATGACGTCTTTCATTAAACAGTCGCCACCGCCGTTGAGGGTGAGCCTACCGCACCAGGTAAACGCAAAGGCGGTGCAGTCAGCAGGAAGCGATTACGACCATTTTTACGTAACCATTGCGCCAACTGTGTCAAATAAAACATTTCGCCCAAGTGCACGCCCAGCTTAAACAAGCAATGCTCGTGAATTGGCAAGGTAGCGCAACAACCGATGTGACTCGTTGCCGGATGCGCTTCAACCGCATAGTTATCGGCCATCAACACCACCAACTGACTGTCGGTGATCCAGTTCAACAGCTTTTTATCGCGACCATCTAAGGCTGCGCAACTATTATTTAAAAGCTTGAGATCGGGCTTGCCGTTCATGTCCATCAACATCTGCGCAAAGCCCGTATGCAGGCAAACCATATCGCCTTTCTCAACGACCACTTTGTCTTGCTCCATGATGCGCATCAAGGTGTCGTAGCTAATGTTTTCACGCTTGTTGCCAAAGTGTGCATGAAAATCAATCATCACGCCGCGTCCTTGTACGCAAGACTCGGCCATATTTTGTATGCCCAGAGCAATCGCGTTCGAGGTGCTGCGCTGATCGCCTGGTGGGGGCACGCCCGCATCTTTTCCGTCGGTCGGACCTTGAATATCTTTCCCGGCGCGATAGCCGTTGTAGTAGACGGCTTCAGGGATGCCATCGTTATTCGCATCAAACAGGGAACCCACGTGCGCTAGGCTATCCCACTGCGTTGAGTATTGCAGATGCATCACGACTAAATCGTCGCTGATGACATCGGTGTGCTGATCATTGTCGCTAAACAAACGATAGTTCATGTTTGGGCGCCCGTCGCGTAGAGTCGGACGGATGACGGGCGGAAAACGACGCGGGTTCAGTAAATTGCCCCCAGGCAGATCAAGCGGCAGGCTCAAACAAAAGGCAAGACCGTGCTCGACCTCGGCCACGCCCTGTTTGATTTTTTCAGGGGTCAGCAAGTTAATGCGGCCGCGCTGATCATCGGGCCCGAAGTCGCCCCAGGTTGAGCCTTCTGGACGCTTTACCCATCTTGTTGAGCTGCTCATGTTGATATCTCCGTTTGTTTTATTAATGGATCGATTATCACTCGCCGCGCAGGTGCAATACACCGACTAGACACCTAGGGATAACCCTATTGCAATCTTGATGCAACATCCAGGTACGCAGCCGGGCCTGTCCCATTAGACGTACCAAAAATAAAAGCCCAGTCACTTTCATGACTGAGCCTCTGATTCACCAAAAAAGACTATAAAACTTAGGCTTTTTTGACTTTTTCAAGCATTTTGAACACGCCTTTAGGGGCGTTGACGAACAGGCGCTTGAAGGCCTTGCCTAAGCAACGGCGCTCGAGCGTGTTGCGGCGCGTACGTTTTGTTTCTGAAGCCATAGCAATTCTCCGGTAAGGAACCAGTAATAGTACTCTAAAAGCCGTTCTTGCGTCGCAACAGCCACTTAAACAGGGGCAGCAGCAATACAACCGCAGCGAGCGCAAACATCACCCCAGCCAGCGGTCGTGACAGAACTTCAACGAGGTTGCCTTGCGTTAAATATAGCGATTGTAAAAAAGAGCGCTCAAGAATCGGCCCGAGCGCCAGTGCCATCAGCAAAATCGCTGGTTCAAACTTTAAGCGGCGCAAGACGTAGCCCGCCGCACCGCTTGCCAACAGCACCCATAGGTCAAGCAAGCTACCAGAGATCGCGTACGTGCCCACCAAACACAACAGCGCCACCAGACTTGAAATGAAATACATGGGCAAGCGCAGCAAGGCCACAAAGACGCCGATCAAAGGCAAATTCAGCAGCAGCAACATCAGATTGCCAATATACATACTTGAAGTCACACCCCAAAAAATCTCGGGGCTGTTCACCATCAGCAGCGGCCCCGTCTGTGCGCCGTGAACCAAGAGAGCCGTCAACAGCATCGCCGAGGCGGGCGCAAACGGAATCCCCAAGGCCAACAAAGGAATGAACGCGCCTTGTGCCGCGCCGTTATTGGCACTTTCAGGGCCTGCAACACCCTCGATCGCCCCCTTGCCAAACTCTTCGGGATGCTTGGACAATTTACGCTCAAGCGCATAAGAGCTAAAAGTTGCAATGATTGCCGTTGGCCCGGGAATTAAACCAAAGAGAAAACCGAGGACTGACCCACGAACGATTGGCCCTTGCGAGCGCTTCCACTCGGCACGTGTGGGTAACAGTTCACGCAACCGAACAGTCAGGGGCCGTTGGGCCGTTAGCTTGTCATGCACCGAAGACAACAACTCAGACACACCAAATAACCCAATGGCAATGGGCACTAACTCCAGACCTTGCGATAGCTCAAGCGAGCCGAAGGTGAACCGCGCGACACCCGACATCGGTTCCATGCCAACCGTACTCAGACCCAAGCCTAGGCCCACCATCACCGACGCACGCGCCAACGATGAGTCGGTTAAGCGCGACAACACCAACAAGCCCAACACACACAGCGCGAAAAACTCAGGCGGCCCAAAGCGCAACGCGGTTGCGGCCAGCGTCGGCGCTAAAAAAGCCAAACCCAAAATCCCGACCGTGCCCGCTACAAAAGAACCAATCGCCGCGACAAACAACGCCGCCCCAGCCCGACCCCGACGCGCCATTTCGTATCCATCGAGCGTCGTGATCACCGAAGAGACCTCGCCAGGCACCTTTAACAAAATCGAAGTCGTCGAGCCACCGTACATTGAACCGTAATAGATCCCGGCCAACATGATCAACGCGGAGGCGGGCCCCATCGAGTACGTCACAGGCAAGAGCAACGCCATCGCGCCGATGGGACCAATACCAGGCAAGACTCCCACCACCGTTCCGATCAACACACCCGCAAAACAAGCTAATAAATTGTTCCATTGCAAGGCGATCGAAAAGCCGTAGACGAGTCCCTCAATGGTTGTCATCTCAGTTCAACCACGACGCGCTTGGCAAGTTGACACTCAGGCCACGCGTAAACAGCAAATAAGACACGGCTGTCATGGCGAACGCCGTGCCTACGCGCCGCCACCAACCCGGCATGCCATAGATTGACAACGTGCCCACCAGCAAGGCAAAAGCTGAAATCACAAACCCCGCGCGTGGCAATAGAAAAATAAAACCACCGATCATCACCGCTAACAGGACAATATCAACCGGAAACCGCTCGCGCGCAGATTCAGCGACGCGTTGAGCCGCTAAAGTTTGCACGAGTACCGAGGTCGCAGCAATCAGCAGCAAACTCCCCACCAACATCGGAAACAGACCCGGACCGGGTTCAGCGGGGCTAAGCCCCAACCCGTCTGGCAAGCGAAAAGACAACCATACCTGTGCGCTGCCCAGCAACATAAAAAACAACGAGGCTAAGGCACTTGCCAGCCGAGCACTCATTTTTTGCTTAGGCCCAACGACTTAAGCAGCACCTCGTTCGCCCGGTACGAATCCCACAACTCTGCGCGAAAGGCCTCTGGCTCTTTGATATCGATAATGTAACCACGCGCCTTGGCCTGCTCAGAAAAAGCAGGGGCTTCGATACCCGCCTTAGCAGCTTTGAACAGTTTTGCCTTTACGTCTGCCGGAAGATTTTTAGGTGCCACCAACGGATAATAGACCCCCATTTCAACGTCAATCCCTAACTCTTTAAAACTGGGGACATCCGGAAACGTGGCACTGCGCTGCCCTTCAAACGTGCCCAATACTGCAAGGGTACCGGCTTTGACGTGGGGTAAGACCTCGGAAGGATGGGCTACCACGGCTTCGATATGCCCGCCAAGCAAAGAAGGAATCGACTCAGCACCGCTCGCATAGGGGATGTGACCAAGTTTGATGCCCGCTTTGGCGTTTAGACTCGCAACGATCAAATGCCCCACCGAACCGTTGCCTGGTGTGCCGACACGAATTTTGCCAGGGTTCGCCTTTGCAAAATCGATTAAGGCTTTAGCGCTTTTTTGTGGACTATTTGCCGGAACTGCCAGCACCATCGGCAAGTTCGCGACTTTAATAATTGGATCGTAATCATCCGGCGTTTTATAGGGCAAATCTTGTCGGTGTGGCTGCACCGTTAAGGTCGCCAC
Organism: Alcaligenaceae bacterium; assembly: GCA_013205565.1. GTDB lineage: Bacteria > Pseudomonadota > Gammaproteobacteria > Burkholderiales > Burkholderiaceae_B > Zwartia. The sequence goes on from JABMMM010000208.1 coordinate 19,125, forward strand.
TGCGCTAAGAACCAAGTTATACCCATCAGGCGCCAACCGAATGATCTCGGCAGTTCCAATGGTGCCCTGACCACCGGGCCGATTCGTGACGGCCACCGCTTGCCCTAACTGCTCTTTCAGCGCCTCGCCAAGCATGCGCGCAATGATGTCAGCACCACCGCCCGCTGGATAGGGCACCACGAGCGTCAGTGGTCGTGCTGGAAACTCTTGCGCCTGCGCGCTCTGGCTCGACAAACACACCACGGCTAACAAACCGACTACACCACCCAAGATTCTTTTCAACATATTATTTTCCTTTTTTGAGGACTCGTGTACTTTCACCACGTTGGCTTACTTCAAAGATGCAACTCCACTTAACCGAACTAAAGCTTGTGCCTGACTTAGCTCACCAGCAATAAACGAGGCGGTTTGCGCAGAACTCAAATACGCGGGCTCCATCCCCATCTCTCGATATAACTGCGGCGCAACAGCGACCAAAGCTGCCTTGCAGGTCTCACTCAGTCGCTGCAGTGTCGTGGTCGCTGAGCCCGCCGGCGCCATCACCGCGTTCCACGACTGAAAAGACAAGTCACAGCCTTGTTCAAGCATGGTTGGCACAGCTGCCAGCGAGGCTAGTCGCTCGGGCGCAAACACCCCGATGATGCGATTACCTTGCCCAGCAAGCGCAACAGCAGTGGGCAACTGCTCTGCAATCAAATCAGCTTGCCCTTGTTTGAGCGCCTCGATGGCGGCTGCAGCGCCAGCAAACGGCTGATGCTGCATCTCGATGCCTAACGTGCGTGCGCACGCCGCCATTCCAATATGCGGCAAGCCGCCCGGACCTGGCGATGAATAGATAAGTGGCGTCGAGCTATTTTTTGCTCTTAACAAAATATCTGCTACACAGTTCAGCCCGCTGCTGGCAGAAGCAATTAAAACGCTCGGGGTCGAGGTCACCCGACAAACAGGTACAAATGAATGCTGTACGTCGTAGCCAACGTGGTTCACCAGAGGCTGATACAACAACGGCCCCTGCGAGGCAAACAGTAGCGTCAGACCGTCTGCCTGTGCCTGAGCCACTTCAAGTGTACCCACCGCACCCGTGCCGCCGGGGCGATTGCTCAGCTTGACCTCTTGGCCCAAATGCTCAGACCAAACGCTTAAAAACATCTTGAGAATCAAATCAATTCCGCCGGCTGGAAACGGCACCACAACGGTAATTGAAGAGCCGGCACCATGTTCGCTGACAGGTTTTGTCGCCAGCGTTGTCGCTTGAGTGCTCATTAAGCGATCCCCACTGGCTCAGCCAACACGTCGAGTATTTTCCCAGGACGCGCAAGCATCAGGGCGTGTAACTGACCCCGTAGCTCAGCATAGCCAGGATCCTCAAAACGATTCACCATTTGTTGCGGGTCAGAGTGAAGATCGTAAAGTTCTCCGCTTCCAGATCCCAACTCAAAGGTGCAGCTATAGCGCGGCGTTCGCACGTTACGCAACTGCAACGCCACGCCCAGCCTTGAAGGGTGAACATGCCACTCGCTCCAGACACAGTCACGCACTTCAGTTCCTGCTAAAACCGGCACGAGAGACCGACTTTGCTCGCTGGTACAAGCCAGGCCCGCGCGCTGCTCGAACGTCGCTGCCAGGTCTAGCGTAGACACCAGCGTCTCGATCACCGTTCCGGCCTCAATGCCTGGGCCTGCCATGATCAGTGGCACACGCAAGACCCCTTCATACATCATCGGCCCTTTTAAATACAAGCCATGATCACCCAACATATCTCCGTGATCACTTGCAAAAACGATCAGAGTGTTCTCGAACTGTCCATTTTGTTTTAAGCCTTCAATTAATCGGCCCACTTGGTGATCAACATGAGAAATCATTCCGTAGTAGTTGGCCATCATTTCAGCGAGCTGTTGATCGGATTGCGGTGGCACCTTAAAACCCTCTTGACGAAACTTAGCCAACTCGGGATCAGCGATCTGAGGTTGACCTTCAAGTGCGGCACGGTGCCACCACGGGCGCTGATCGAGATCTAAGCTGCGGTGCTCTGGCAACGTCATCAGCGCCGGATCATACATTTTGTTCCAGGGCGCCGGACAATCAAACGGATGATGCGGATCAGGAAACGAAGCCCAGGCAAAAAAGGGCCGCTGCGCCGACTGCTGGTGCATAAAGGCCAGAGTCCGATCGGCTACCCACGCGCTGCTGTGCCAGGCGGCCGGCAAAGCTGAATCCCAGGTCTGCGCCGCGCCACTGCCCTCGGTCAAACTTTGTTGCCAAAGCGCCAGAGCCTCAGGGTGCGACAGAAAAAAATGTTCGAAGCGATGAATCGGCGCGGCACTGCTTGGCATTCTGCTGCGGTGAAACTTACCTAACGAAGCAAGCTCAACGTGCTCAAAACCCATGTACGGGCCAAACCAGTCGTCGGGATAATCAAGCGCGCTTTGACGTGACTCGGGCGAGCCGGTAGGGGCGAAAGTAATTTTTGAGGAAAAATGCGCTTTACCCACGAAGGCGGTGGCATAGCCACTTCTGCCAAGCACCGCCGCCATCCCGAGCTGACCCATGGCAGGATCCATGTCGACGCCGTTGTCCCAAACCCCGTTGGTCAAGGGCAAGCGCCCAGTCAAGATCGCGCAACGGGCAGGCTGGCATACAACGCTGGGTGAAATACAGTTTGAGAATCTGGCGCCAGAACGCGCCAGTGCATCTAAGTGAGGCGTTTTGACTTGTTCATTTTCGTAGCCAATGCAATCCGCACGTTGCTGGTCCGTCGTAATGAACAGAATATTTGGACGATTCGCCATGGTCACACCGGGTCCTTACCAATCCGTGGAATCGGATGCGTGTCTAGCGCAATGCAGACGTTGCGCGTTTCCATATAGAAGTCAAAGCTCCAGTTGCCACCGTCGCGGCCGATCCCACTGTCTTTCATTCCGCCAAACGGCGTCGAAAGATTGCGCGAAATCTCGGTGTTGACCCAAACCATGCCAGAATCGAACGCACGCGCCAAACGATGTGCCCGCCCCAAGTCACTGGTCCAAAGATAGGTCGACAAACCATAACGACTGTCATTGGCCAAGGCCAGCGCGTGCGCCTCGTCTTTAAAGGGCATCACAGCTAACACTGGGCCAAACACTTCTTCTTTGGCGATGCCCATGTCTGGCGTGACCGCCGAAACCACTCTTGGCGCGAGCCAGTGGCCTGCTGCAGGCAGTTCGTCCACGTTGCTCGGCGTGCCACCGCAACGCAGTACCGCCCCGGCCTGCTCTGCGCTTTGGCAAAACTCGCGCACGCGATCAAGCTGCCGCGCATGAATCAACGGCCCCACTTCAGTTGCTGGATCAAACGGGTTGCCCACCCGAATGCTCTGAGCGCGCTGTACCAACCGCTCAACAAAGCGGTCGTGAAGCGACTCTTGCACCAGCAATCTTGAACCCGCATTGCACCGCTGTCCGTTAAGACTAAACACCATAAACGACACGGCATCGAGCGCTCGCTCAAAGTTCGCATCGTCAAACACAACGACCGGGCTTTTTCCGCCGAGTTCAAAATGCACGCGCTTCAAACTCTTTGCGCCTTGAGCCATGATGTGCGAGCCCGTGCTGGTGCCACCGACAAAGCCGATCGCCTTAATCAAAGGCTCTTGCGTCAGCGCCTGGCCCGTAGTTTCTCCTAATCCATGCACAACATTCAACACACCAGCTGGCAAACCCGCTTCAAGCGCGAGTGTCGCTAAAA
>JABMMM010000209.1 GCA_013205565.1 Alcaligenaceae bacterium
AAATAATTATTCAGTCATTTCATCGTGGAGTAGACAAACTCATGAAATTAGCCACCTTCGCCAAAGGGCTTTCGGCATTAGTCTTGGCCGCAGCAGCCCCTCTCGCTTTCGCACAAGACATCCCTAGCCAAACATGGCGCTGGGCTCACTTCGCCCCACCCGCATGGGGCTCGGCTCAAGCAGAACAGCTTTACGCCAAACAAATTGAAGAAAAAACGAATGGCAGGATCAAGTTTCAATTTTTTTGGTCTGGCTCTTTGTTTGGATTTGGCGAGCTCTTTGGTGCGGCAAAAAAAAATGCGGTAAACATTGCGAGTATCGTGCCGACCTATCATCCGTCGGAGTGGCCCTTGATTGGTCTGTCTAACAGCCTGCCGATGGTTTGGGATGACGCAACGACAGCAATGAAAGTTCAGGAATATTTATTCAAAAATAATGATGCAATCAAGCGCGAGTTAAAAAAGAACGAACTGACTCCGATCTTGTTGCATGGCCTACCTCCCTATCGATTGCAGTGCACGACACCGATCCGTACGCTTGCAGACCTGAAAGGGAAACGCATCCGCACATTTGGTGACTGGCCTCCGTACATCATGGAAAAACTGGGAGCTGTGCCCGTCAATATTCCGCTGGGTCAAATTTATGAGGGCTTACAAAAAGGAACGCTTGACTGCGGCTATAACCCGATCGAGAACGCGGGGTTTTTAAAACTGACCGAAGTTGCTAAATTCTGGAGTGATATTGACTTTGGTGCGATTGCCGCATACTCGACCTTCATGAATACGTCTCGCTACGAAAAACTTCCAGATGATCTGAAGAAGATCATGGATGACGCTGCGGTTGTCGCGACAAAGTTTGAAATGAGTAACTTCGATAAACTCGAACAGCAAGGCCTTGAAGTTGCCAAGAAAGCCGGTGTCACGATCGTCAAGTTTGAGGATCAGGCCAAGCTCAAAGCGATGTTTCCAGACATGCTGAAGGTGTGGGAAGAGGCAATGTGCAAAAAGGATATGTGCGCTGACGCCAAGAGCGTCGTGGCGGATGTTCGGAAAGCCACCGCTGCCGCAAAAAAGTAGGCGCTTGATGATGCAGACTATCCCAACTTCCCAGAAGATTTACTCGGTGTTGGATAGAGTCTCGGCAACCATGGTCATGTTAGCCATGGTTGTTTCGGGCGCCTCTGTCGCCGCAATTATTGCAATCAACTCGGTTGATACACTTGGTCGCGCCTTTTTCACTAAACCGTTGACCGGCGCTGTTGAGCTGACAGAACTATTTCTTGCTATGTGCATTATCTTAGCGATTCCGTATGCGCAAAGGATGCTATCGCACATCGAAATTGATATGTTTATACAAAAATGTAGTGTTGGTTGGAAAAAGTTTTTTGTATTAATTTCAATCGTACTCACCATTTTAGTATTTTTCATGTTGACCATTCAGTCGTACGAAAGCGCGAAAGATTCTGTTACCACTTTTGAATCTTCAGCTGGATATCTGAGAGTCCCAGTATGGATCGGCAAGATATCAGTCGCGATTGGTTTCGGTATCGCGCTATTTGAAGCATCGGTGCAGCTATTTGCTTGGTTTCTCTTTGGTCGTTTGACCATAACAAAACACACACAAGTCGCACACTAGCGCAGGGAATCATGGAACAACTATTCCTCGCATTGCTATGTTTGGTAGGCATGCTTGCTCTTCTGGGCCTTGGTGTCCCTGTCGCGATTGCGATGCTCGCAGCTTCATTTGTAGGACTCACACTCAGCGCGGGTATGGATTTTGCCCTCACTAATTTCATGACGCTACCCTACGCTGCAGCAAGTTCATTCAATTTTGCCGCAATACCCACCTTTGTTGCCATGGGGATTATTTTTGGAAAATCAGGTTTGGCGGCTTCGCTGTTCAAGTGTGCGGATATCTGGTTGGCCAAAGTCCGAGGTGGACTTTATATGGCTGTAGTAATCGCCTCAGCCGCTTTCGGGGCGATCAATGGTTCGACAATTGTTGGTGCAGCGCTCTTTACGAAGATTGCGCTGCCCGAAATGATTAAGCTTCGTTACGACCCATCAATATCTGCAGGCTGTATTGTTGGAGCAGGTACGTTCTCCGCGATGATTCCACCCTCGATCACGATGGTGTTGTACGGGCTGCTTACAAATGAGTCGATTGGAAAAATATTAGTGGCGGGTATTCTCCCCGGAATATTGACGGCCGTCGTATACCTAGGTGGCATATTCGTGATGATCCGAGTAAAGAAACACTGGGCTCCTCCCGTCACACGATCGTTTTCTCTTTCTGAGAAAGTTCGTAGCTTGTCGACGTTGTTTCCGGTTGTATTGGTGTTTGTGATCATTGTGGGTGGAATCTATGCTGGGTTAGTGGCGCCCGCTTCCGCGGGTGCGATTGGCGCTCTAAGCGCGCTAGTCATTGCGCTGGCTATGCGTAAGTTCAAGTTCATAGACTTTACAGAGTCAATGAAGGAAACGGCCGCAACGACGGCGATCTTGTTTTTCATTGTGATCGGCGGCTTGGCGTTTTCTCGTTTACTGCTTGTCACTGGCACGGTAGACGCACTGTTGGATGTCATTAAGTCAAACGACATTCCTCCGTGGGTCATCATGACCGTCATCGTGCTTGTATATCTTGTGCTTGGCTGTGTCATGGACTCGATTTCAATGATGGTCATGACCGTACCCATCGTCCATCCTATTGTTGTTGGCTTGGGTTTTGATCCAATTTGGTTTGCCATCATCATGGTAAAGCTAATTGAGCTATCTGTGATTACCCCGCCGGTCGGATTGAACCTGTATGCCGTGCAGTCATCCTCTGATGGTCTCGTCACCACAAGTCAGGTTTTTAGAGGGGTGACACCATTCGTTATTCTTGAATTAATTGTGCTCGCTCTTCTGTTCATCGTACCAAGCACGGCAACGTTACTTCCTGATCTAATGATTAAATAAGCGATGAGACAAAGCAAAAAAAATGGACGTCACTCACAACACGAAACCTTTATTTGAGGTCTACGCACTGCGATACGCAACCAGTCAAAACCGAAAGCGTTATCACAATTGCAATTTTTGTGAAAATCCCGACATACACGAATCCAAAATGCCGATGGATTTTTTTGTATGGGTCATCAGAAATGAAGAGCACGTAATTCTGGTGGACACCGGTTCGCGCGACTGGAAATGTAACGATCGAGGACATGAATTTATTCGCTGTCCGATAGCGTCTCTGAGTGCGCTCAATATTAAGCCCGAAGATGTAGATGATGTTGTAATTACCCATATGCACTGGGATCATGCGGGCAATATCGACAAACTGCCCAATGCACGTGTCCACATCCAACTTGAGGAAATGAGAAACGCGACTGGCTCGGATATGGCGATAAAAGCACTAAATAACTTCTTTCTCGTGGATGATGTCTGCACCGTTATCAAGCGGTTATACGCAGGTGCAGTGGCGTATCACCATGCTGGCGCAGAAAACATTACAGACGGCGTGTCCCTTCATTCAGTAGGCGGTCACACGCCAGGAATGCAGATCGTACGCGTAAGGACGCAGCGTGGATGGGTGGTTCTCGCGTCGGACGCCTCACATTTCTATTTGAACTACCAGCAAAAAAATCCGTTTCCGGTCTTCTTTAACCTGCATGACACGATCAAAGCCTGGGAGATCTGTGAATTGTTGGCGGATGGTCCGAATAATGTCATTCCTGGTCACGATCCTTTAGTTCTTCAAAAATACCCCTTCGCAAGCTCATCGCTCGGTAGCGAAATCGTTCGTCTAGACCTGCCCCCTTTGCGATAGCGCGACGCCAGCCAAGATCAGACGATTTAGCCGATAGGAACCACTACATGAAACACGAATTATTCATTAAGCGCGAATGGGCATTGGACGATTTCCTAGCTCCTAAAAATATCATAATCGACTATTTGAATATGGCGAGAGATCCGTCCGCCATTAAAACTTGAGGTAAGTCATGGGACACAATTTTGATTTGATCGTCGTTGGCTGTGGGATCGCAGGTCTCGCGACAGCAGTTTCGGCAGCAGAAAGCGGTTTGAAAGTTGCTGTACTAGAACGCGCGACGATCGAGGATCGCGGAGGTAATACCCGCTGGACCGAAGCGCTGATGCGGATGAAGAACGAAACCGAAGTCGCCGATGATCTGGAAGATCACTTTATGGCGAATAGTGGATTTCATCTTGATCCAAGTTTGGTGCAAGAAGCTGGGGAGAGTAACGAAAATCGCTCAGCAATTGTTCGCTCGCTTGGCTTCACCGATCCAGAGCTCATTTCTACGCTTTCCTCTGAGGCAGGCAATGCACTCACATGGTTAAAGAAATTCGGCATCACCTATTCGGATATGCCGACTTATTTGATTACTCAATCCACGACGCGTCTCATGCCAGTGGGCGGGGGATGGGCGCTGGTCGAGGCACTCGTTAAGGCAGGTGAGAACCTTGGCGTTAAATTCTTTTATGAAACGACAGCTGTAAAGCTGATCCAAAGCGAGGATGGAACCGTCTGTGGCCTGCAGGCATCCAACAACCAGACCCGAGGTATTAAGTTCATGGGTAAGGTCATGCTGGCTTGCGGTGGCTTCGAGGGTAATCAGGAGATGCAAGCGCTTTATTACGGCGCAAAAAGTCGCTATATCCGCCCCATCGCACGTGGGGGCTATTACAACAAGGGGGAAGGCATCAAGATGGCGCTCGGGATTGGAGCCGCACCTTGTGGTGATTTCTCCGAATATCATGCCGAGCCGATCGACCCTCGTTCCGGCCAGCCTGAGCCCATCGTGTTTGTATTTCCGTACGGCATCCTCGTCACTACAGCCGGTAAACGATTTATCGATGAGGCATCCAATACGGTTGATGCCATCTACGAAAATATCGCCAGACTCATTAATGAATTACCAGGTGGCGTGTCCTACGTTATCTGTGATCAGAAACTTGATTTGGTCCCGAACTGGCAGCGTACGGTGCGAAGCGATCAAAAACCTATCACCGCAGACACTATCGAAGAGCTCGCGAATAAGCTCGGCATTCCCGCTGCGCAGCTGGTCGAGACCGTCGCTCAATACAACAAAGCCACAAAGAAAGGGAACTTCAAACCGCTCGAGTTAGATGGTCTTTGCACCGAGAGCCTCACCCCTCCGAAATCAAATTGGGCACTGCCTATCGATCAAGGGCCCTACCGTGCTTGGCCGATCAGTGCTGCCAATTGCTTCACCTTCGGTGGTTTGCGCTGCAACTCCAACGCGCAAGTTCTTGACACTGACGGAAGACCCATCTCAGGCCTTTATGCGGCGGGAGAAACCATGGGCCTTTATTATGGGAAATACACCGGAGCAACCTCTGTAATGAGAGGCTTGGTGTTTGGTCGTCTAGCAGGACAACATGCCGCACAAAAATAAACTTGTGTTCAAAGCTGCTAACTGTCGATGGGTAATGTGAATCTTGGAGATTTTTGATGAGCAGGAGATTTGACGATTATTTTGAAAAGAAAACAATCTTAATTACTGGTGCAGCCAGTGGCATCGGTCGCGCCGCGGCAGTTTTATTTGCGAAGCAGGGCGCAAATGTTGTTTGTAGTGATGTTGACGACAAACTTGGCCGTGAAACGCTCGCATTGGTACAAAAAGCTGGCGCCGGGGGGATCTATGTACATGCCGATGTCACCTCCAGACAAGAGATTCGCGCGCTCGTTAAGCTGGCAATCCAGACCTTTGGGGAAATAAGTTTTCTATTTAACTCGGCCGGCTCTGCCATCAATCGCTGTAACTTTCTCGACATTGATGATGCACTGCTCGATAAAACCTTTAACCTGAATTTCAAAGGTACGTTTTACGCGATGCAAGAAGTACTGCCGAACATGTTGAAAAACAAACATGGGGTCATCATCAACATGGCGAGCATGGCCCAAAAACGCGGAGGTCCCGGCACATCTGTCCACTACGCGTCAGCCAAGGGTGCGATCAATACGTTGACGCTTGGTGTCGCACGAGAGTTCGCAAGCCGCGGCATACGTTGCCTGTCAATTTCGCCAGGTCCGATTGAGACCGCCTTTCAAGCTGCATCGAACACGACGAAGGAAATGTCCGATAAATTTGCAGCAGACATTCCTCTTGGGCGTATTGGACAGCCCGAAGAAATTGCGGAGCTTGCACTGTTTATGTGTTCAAACGCTTGTGAGTACATGACTGCCGATACGGTTTATGTGTCCGGTGGTGGCGGCTGGAAGTGAAACAAATGAGAGCGGTTCAGATTACTCAGTATGGTGGACCTGAGCAGCTCTCACTGAATTCGGTTGCAATTCCAAGGCCGGCGCGCGGTGAAGTGTTGGTCAAGATCGCCTATGCAGGCATCAATTTTATGGATGTATATACCCGACGAGGCGCTTATGCAGGCGCCTCGCCCTATGCCTCCGAATTACCTTTGACTTTAGGAATGGAGGGTTCTGGTTGGGTGGAGGCGCTTGGAGAAGACGTCGATGGCCTTAAGCTGGGGGATCGCGTTGTCTTTTGTTTGTCACGCGGAAGCTACGCGGATTTTGCTGTCGTTCCCGCAAGCAAGCTCGTTTTATTACCCGATGCGATTGGACTTGATCTTGCGGCAACAGCCTATTTTCAAGGCTTAACAGCTCATTACCTCGTATATGATACGAGTCGATTACAGCCAGGCGACACCTGCCTGATTTACTCGGCGTCTGGAGGGGTCGCACAGAATCTGATTCAAATGCTTAAACATCGGGAGATTCGGATTATTGCTTCCGCGAGCTCCATTGAAAAATGTGACAGCGCCCTAGCCGCAGGCGCGGACTACGCCTCACTTGATGATCCTCAGAACATACTTGACACCGTCGTTCAATATACAAAAGGACAGGGCGTCGATGTGTTGTTTGACTCGGTGGGCCCGGCGCTTTTTGACACGAGTCTGAAAATCTTAAGAAAGAAAGGTCTGTTTATTCAATATGGTGCAAACT
>JABMMM010000210.1 GCA_013205565.1 Alcaligenaceae bacterium
ATTGGTTTTGGTAAACAATCGGCATTGTTAATTATCGATTTTCTTTAGGGTTTGCCGACGCCGATGTGCTTGGCGGTTTCAATATGCTCAGTGCGATTGAGCAAACATCAAAATTATTAAAGATCGCGCGTAGCTCGAAAGTTCCTGTCGCGCACGTGCGATTTGCAACAGAAATGCAAGGCGACGACATTGGTACATTTGCGGTCAAGGTACCAACGCTCAAGAGACTATCGCCTGACTCGAAAGACGCGCAGTTTGTCGAAAGTGTCCGGCCCATTAAAGGTGAGTGGGTCTCAACCAAACGCCACGGATCAGCTTTTTTTGGCACAAACTTGGCCGCGTGGCTGACTTTTATAGGCGTCGATACGTTATTTATTACGGGCTGCACCACGAGTGGTTGTGTGCGTGCGAGCACGATTGACGCGTCAGCCTATGGCTTGCGCCCGATGGTAGTGACAGACTGCGTAGGGGATCGCGCAGAGGGTCCTCATCGGGCCAATCTGTTTGATATGGAGCAGAAGTATGCGGACTTGGTGACGTCCAAGCAAGTTGTTGCTTACTTTAAAGCGCTCAAAAATCAGTGACTTAGCACCCCGTCATACGCCTGCGCCCACCAGTCTTGGATGCGGGTTTGCGCGCCCGAGAGCATGACCTCGCTGGGTACGCGGTCGCTACACACACTGCAAGCCACCGCCTTGCAGCAATTGCAGCGCACGCCCGCGCGCTAAACCGACTTCGCGTGCTGGGTCTGACCAGGCCAACGCAGCCACTAAGGTATTTTCGTCAACAGCACGATGTTGGCGCAGCGCATAGCCTTTAATCAGCCGCGCCCACTCAGCCAGCAAGGCCGGTTCGATCCATGCGTCAAAACGTTGCAGCGCCGTGTAAAGATGTTGCGGCAAGCGCAAGTGCCCAAAGCTTGACAGATACGCCTCGTCAAGCAGCAGATGCTTAGGCCCCGCCACACGACCATGGCGCATGACTGCCAAGATGTTGCTGCCATCTGGGTGCGTCAGATACCGCGCAGGCATTTCTTGAATCGTTTTACAGGCCTCACGTAGCGCCTGATGCTGCAGTTGCCTAGCGTGTTTTATTACGCGTAGTTCAAATCACCATCCGTCTCGCTAGGCGTGCAAGCCATTACCCCCAGTTTGACGATCGGTTTGATGAGTGACTCTGCAGGAATCCCCATTTTTTCGTGTATTTTGCGGATCATGCTCAGTGTCAATGGCCTGGTTCTGTTCAGCACCTCATACACCCGATTAGTTTTACCAATCATAGGGACCAAATCTTTTACGGTCATGCCGGTTTGATCCATTCTGAATTTGATGGCCTCAATTGGATCGGGTAAGTCGATTGGATAGTGCTGCGCTTCGTAAGCCTGAACAAGGATCGCCATAATGTCCAGTCGGTCACCCTCAGGAGTTCCTAACTCTGGGTCGGTTTCCATTAGTTTAGAGATTTCTTTGAGTGCCGCTTTATAGGCCTTCTCGTCGTGAATCGGGCGGATGTCCATGATTAATTCCTGTCTACCGTTGTGGCATCTATTGTGTCGTATATTGCGTGCGTATCAATGAATTTGATGTAAATGTTCTGTGTTCTATAGGCAACTGACACAATAAGTCTGTATGCGTTCCCTTTGATATTAAAAACTATGCGGTTGTTAGCGATGATGCTTGCTTTTGGATAGCGAGCTTTTACGTCTGCGGGTGAGCCCCAAGACGCTTTGTTTGCTTCTTCGTACCATGATTTCAAGGGCTGTTCTGCGTCGGCATGGTTTTTCCAGAACTCTCTCAATATTTTTACGGACATTACTTTCATCAGAAGATTTTATGTCCCATTTTGGGACTTGTCAATTGTGGCTTATACCTTATCGAACTTACGCACTCTACCCCCATTCCCCCACCCCCAAATCAAACCTAAGCCTCAGCCTCTGCACGCGTACCCCCGCATACACTTCTTCAACCCCCGCACCACCACCCACCAGCGGCAAGCTTGCTTGCGCTTCAAGCCTAAACCTTTCACCCAGCACCCCGTCATACGCTTGTGCCCACCAATCTTGGATGCGGGTTTGCGCGCCGCGCAGCATGACCTCGCTGGGTACGCGGTCGCTCTTTTGGCGGTTGAGTTGCGACGAGGCGGGTAGCAGGTAGGTTCCACAAGTCATTAATAAGGTAACCGCGGGGCCAAGCGTGCCAAGGCAAACAGTGATCGATGTCGAGCGTGTTTGCCGTTAAACGCTTGCCGCTATACACACACTGCAACCCACCGCCTTGCAGCAATTGCAGCGTCTGCCCGCGGGCAAGAGTGACGTCGCGTGCGGGGTCTGACCAGGCCAACGCAG
>JABMMM010000211.1 GCA_013205565.1 Alcaligenaceae bacterium
GCCTCCACAACAGGTAGATGCCTGATATGTTTGTGAACCATTATTGCCATACGCTCTTCTAATGAGTTAGTTAACATCACAGTAAGCGGGTTCATTGTCATTATTTTTGAAACGGTCACAAAAGCAAGATTATCTTGTAGACCAAATTAAACAACTACCCGAAGGTAGTTTAAGTTTGGAAAAAAACGCTATCAATCCACAGGCGACTTAGCGCAGTGCGTATATATGGTAATTTGATATCAAGGTCACCATACTTTGCTGCCGCTTGGAAATGAGCTAGTGCAAATAATCCCTACTGCAATCCCCCTCCACGAGCCCAGACCCAAAGATAATGCCCCGCACAAAGCAGGGCATTATTTAGTTTGGTGGCCTGGGGCGGAATCGAACTAAGGCCTGAGGATTTTCAATTATCTTGCCGCACCGCTTCGACTATAGATTTCAAACGGTTGTGTCAGCCGACCAAAATGTTCGTGAATATTTTCAGGTGTGATGCGCGGTGTTGCGTTATTGTTTAAAACGCTGTGGCGCGTAAGGACTTGGATCCACGCAAGGCGATTCGCCGTTTAGCATCTCAGCGAGCAAACGACCCGCCACGGGTCCTAATGTGAAGCCGTGGTGTGCGTGGCCAAAGTTGAACCACAGCCCAGGATGGCGAGGCGCGGGACCCATTACTGGCAGCATGTCGGCAGTGCAAGGACGTGCGCCTAGCCACGGCGGCTCACTCAAGGGCTGGCCGAGGTCGATCAATTCGCGCGCCATCGCCTCTGCCTTGGTCAATTGTACTGGGGTGGGGGACGCGTCGATGCACGCAAACTCTGCGCCTGTGGTCAGACGCAGGCCACGTTGCATGGGGGCCAAAGCGTAGCCGCGTTCGGCATCTAGCAAGGGCAGCCGTACCCGTGCCGGCGCTGTGTAATGCTGGTGATAGCCGCGTTTGATGAATAGCGGAAAGCGGTAGTCCAAGGTCCGAATCAAACCATCCGCCCAGGGGCCCAGTGCCAGCACTGCTTGCTGAGCTTGCACCGGACCATCGGTCGTGTGCACTAACCAGCCCTTACCTTGTGCTCGTAAGCTTGAGGCGTCACCTGTCATCACGCGCCCATTTCGCGCCATAAAGAGCTGTGCATAACGCGCCACCAACGCGCCAGGATCGTTCACAGACCATGAGTCAAGCCAATGCACAGCACCGGTCATACGTTTGCGCAGCGCCGGTTCGGCCTGGGCCAACTGGTCAGTGCTTTCATTTTGGGAGCGCACACCAAAGCGCGCATGTAAGTCCTCGGCTCGCTGCACCGCCTTGTCAAAGGCTTGTGTCGTACGAAACACAAAACGAAAACCTTCTCGTGCCACTAAGTCCTGCGCACTCGCAGCGAGTATGAGCGGCTCGTGCTCAACGGTGGATAGGGCAATGAGGCGGCTGTAGGCCTGCGTGGCTAGTTCGTGACGAATGGGATGTGAATGCTGAAAATAGCTTAGCAGTGACCCTGCCATTTGCCATAGGCCCCGAGCGTGCCAGTTCACTTGGGCACCGTTTCCCCTCGCCACGTCCCACAAAAAACCAAGCTCGCGGGGGAAGGCATAGGGTTCGACGGCTTCGCGTTGGATGAGGCCGGCGTTACCCATGGAGGTTTCTTGGCCGGGTGACTGCCGATCTACCAACGTGACATCGAAACCGCGCTGCTGAAGGTGCAAGGCGGTGCAGGTGCCAACCATGCCTGCGCCTAAAACAAGGATGGATGTATTCATGACGCCCTCAATGTAAAACCCTCAGTTTCTAGGCCACACAACACAGTAATGGCAACTTCTACTGCTAGAGAGCGAGTTGGACTCAGCCGATTTTATCTTGCATTTTGGATCTCGTAGAAGATCTGATGTGGAAAGCGTTTCAACGCCCAAGATTTGACCCCGTCGCATGTGGCAGTCAATTGCTGAACCTGAAAGCCATTTGATTCGTTGCCGTCTTCACCGCCGGCATCACTGCGAAAGGGCGTTAGTTCTGATAAAGTATTTTTGGCGCTGGGCCGTGATAGTGACATTTTCCGAAAACTTTATCAAGCTAAAAACTAGGGCTGCGTTTACATCCAGTTACAAGCCCACAAAAGCAAAAACCCCAGCGCGAACGCAAGGGTTTTGATGTTTCAGATGGTGGCCTGGGGCGGAATTGACCAGGGCATCAGGACGTCTGGCTCTTAATAAGCAGATATGCCAGCCATATCATTAATAGCCAAATAATCGTAACGATCAAAAGGCCCAATTGACTCTTTGGCTTGGATTGATTTTGTATAAGCCATTGGTCGGCTTGAATCCTCGACTCTTGAAGGATAAAGCTTGGTATTAGCCTGATAGCCACCCAAATCAAAATTGGCAACAAAAGTAGGTCGTCAACAAAGCCCAATATGGGAATAAAGTCAGGAATCAGATCAATTGGACTCAAGGCATACGCAACGATAAAAATACAAATGGCCTTGGGTGCCCATGGAGTATTGGGATTCTTGGTTGCAAACCAAAGCATCAATACATCTTGCTTTAGCAGTTGAGCCCAATTCTTGAGTTTTTCTATCAAAGTCATTCGTTTATGCTAAACATCCTGCCAAACCTGAAAAGAAAATAGACCAACAAGTGGGCTAAGGTATTTCTTGGTGGACTGGGGCGGAATTGAATAGGGCCGAAGATTTCAAACAGCAGTTTAAGTTTGAGCGTTATGCTAATTTGATAATTTATTTGGAAAAATATTATGTTAGGTTGTGTCTCTAAGAGTAACTGCGATTTTTATGCTTTCTAAATTGCATTCAATTTAATGATTACGGAGAGATTTACCATGAAAAAATTCCCCTTCTATGCCGCCATAATATATTTGTCCCTCGTTCTTGGCTCTTCCGCTCAAGCCAAGCAAACTTTTACTATTACCCAAGGCAAACCTGAGATTAATCATGTAGATGTTGGCACAACAGGTATGTCAGTTGGAGACTCATACGTATTCGAGGCGCCATTTACAACCAAAGATGGAAAAATCGGTCGGATTTATGGAGTGAACACAATTATTTCAATTCCGACAGGGTCAAACGATCCATTTATTGATCGCATGAGTTTAATAGTATTGGATTTCGGTAAAAGCGACACATTAATTGTTAGTGGAAGAGCTGTACACCGCACGTATCAAAGCGAAATAAAAGACAATGAGCCGAATTTGCGCGCAGTTATTGGCGGGACCGGAAGATTTATTGGTGCAAGAGGTCAGATGTCAATCACTCGCAACCCATCGGGCTCATATGAACATGAGATACAGTTATTAGATTAACGTTGTTGCACGACACGTTCAATGCTAACCGTCCCGTAACTGGACGCTCCAAGTTTCGTCCGCTCAAAAGTACGTGGCCAACCTGTCGAGCATGTGCTCGGTACTAAACCGCCAGTTACATGCCCACAAAAGCCGAAACCCCAGCGCGATGGCAGGGGTTTTTTCAGTTTCAGATGGTGGCCCGGGGCGGAATTGACCGGAGTCTGAGGATGTCTGATCCTTATTGAGACCTTTGGCGGGATAGCATTGCTTGGGTGATGTCTCTCTTGGGGTAGAGGACTCGACAAAGCTCTATGCGATCAGAGAACACTTTGTAATAGATCTGATGTGGGAAGCGTTTCAAAGACCAAGCTTTGATGCCTTCGATGTCCAAATCAAGTGCTGTACGCGGCGATCCAATGTTTGGATGTTGACCAAGGCAAGCGTAAGCCTCGTCAACCTCTGCAGCGAAATTTTGAGAAATAAGGGTCCCAGCGTGTTCGCGGTAGTAATCAATCACATCATCAGCGTCCTCAATTGCGTGACGATGTGGGACGATCGGCTTGCCCGCCAAGTTAAAACTCTCCGCGTGCGCGGGCCCGGAGTCGCTCAAAGTAAGCTGGCGTAATGGGATCGCAGAGGGGCGAGTTTAGGCCAGCAAGCAATTGCTCACGCAGCCACGCACGGTGTTGGTGAACTTGAAAGCTATTTGATTCGTAACCATCTTCATCGCTAGCGTCACGGTTATAAGGCTTTGGTTCTGATACGGTATTTTGAGTGCTGGGTAGTTGAAGTGACATGGTTTTAGGCTCCTGATTAGGGCCTCAATTCTGAATGATTTTTAGTTGAAAGTCTGTTTCAAGTTGTAACCATCATGCCTTTGAAATCAATGTTGACGCCGAACGAAAATTGACCATGTTTAATCCTTCAACCATCTTGGAATATCGCGGCTCTGATGTAAGACCCGCAAAATATCCACATGGCTTTGGGTTTCTTTGTATAGAAGCAAAAACGGAAATTTATTCATCGGCCAAGTGCGGATATCGTTACGGCCAATTTCCTGAGCCAGTCGTAATGATCCAGCTTTTGGGAAAGTCTGTACAAATTTCAAGCATCTGTCTAATTCGATCAGAAAGACATCCCCAGCCTGAAAGGCCTGTTGTGCTTGGTAGTGGCTGAGAACATCTTTAATATCAAAATCAGCTCCGGGGTTAAGAGCGAGAGACCTTTTAGTCAAAGGTCTTTTTTGGTATGAAAGCGGTGTCTAAGAGTTGCGATGTAACTCTCGACATCGATCTCTTGCGAGGGAGATGCTTCAGCTTCTTCGACCAGTGCCCGAAGACGATCTCGATCCTGCTCTTTCTGTAAGACATGAAGAACATATTCATTGCCCGAGACAAAGCCCTGCTGAGTCGAGGCAGAGTCGACAAAGGATTGTAGTGAATCAGTTAGTTCTAAGCTCATCTTTGGCATATCCCAATGCTAGGCGTTGAAATTGTGTTTGGCAACAACTAGACATGTTTAAAAACATCCAGTTACAAGCCCACAAAAGCAAAAACCCCAGCGCGAACGCTAGGGTTTCAAAATTCAGATGGTGGTGGGGTGGCACCCTGGAACACAACTCGCTCTCCGTGCGGATGGGTGCTGCTACGGGTGTTTGTCCCCTGGTTGCGGGGTTTGTCCATTTCGCATTGTGAAACTGTGGTGCCATTCGTCTTTTTCTCGCCTACCTCTGACAGATCAGCCGAAGCTCACGCTTGCAGAATGCTATTACAGGCGCTATCATTGAGGACAATGAACACGGCTACAAAATTACTCAATGCAATGCGCCAAAACCCGAACGATTGGGGTATGGGAAAACTGCTCACAGTCGCCAAACAGCACGGTCTAGAGGTGCGGAGCACCGGGGGCAGTCATCACGTTTTTTCACATCCTTCGGTAAAGGATCCATTGTCCGTACCTGCTCACCGGCCGATCAAGGCCATTTACATAAAGCGTTTTGTCGCGCTGATCGACCAGATTCAGGAGA
>JABMMM010000023.1 GCA_013205565.1 Alcaligenaceae bacterium
CACCTTGTTTCCGCTTGGCGAAATCACTAAAAACGAAGTGCGTCGACTGGCGCATGCACTCGGACTCCCCAACGCGGCTAAAAAAGATTCAACTGGGATCTGCTTTATTGGTGAACGGCCGTTTCGCGAATTTTTAAATCGCTATTTGCCAACTGACCCAGGGCCGATCGTGACGCCAACTGGCGAGCGGGTGGGCACCCATCACGGGCTGTCGTTTTATACGCTGGGTCAGCGCAAGGGTTTAGGAATCGGTGGCGTAAAAGGCCAGCAGCAGGCTGACGGTACGGGTCCGGTTTGGTACACGGCGCGTAAAGATATGGACTCAAATACGCTACACGTTGTTCAGGGACATGATCACCCTTGGTTGCTCTCGCAAGCGCTGCAAGCGGGCCAAGTTAGCTGGGTCGATGAGCAAGCGCCTCAAGGTGGGGCCTATGCTGCAAAAACTCGTTACCGACAAGCCGATGCAAGCTGTGTGCTCACTGCCCAGCCTGTAGACGTGGCTACTTCGGTGGTGCATCTCTCGGGCACCGCCGGTGCAGACCCGGCTTCGGCTCGATTTTCGTTGACATTTACTGAGCCCCAGTGGGCGGTCACGCCCGGACAGTCTGCGGTTTTATATGATGGCGATATTTGCCTGGGTGGCGGTATCATTCTTTGACGGCAAGCTAATACGTCGCGTGCTAAAAGAGCGTGACTCACAAGAACCTGACGCGGTCATTCGCTTTAAATCCAATGTCACCAGAGCCCTCAGGTGATGAAGGGGATTTTGGGCATTCAGCTGTCTCGATGTTAAGCGCCAGGGGTCGGCCCACCTACCACAATCACTCAGGCTGCGGGCGGATTGGTCTCAAGAAAGCTTTGACGGCTACTCAGTTTTTTATCTAAGCGCGCTAAGTTCGAGTGGGTGCTGCGCCAGTCGATGTGGGCAAAGCGCAAATCCAAATAGCCCAAGACACACCCGACCGCGATATCGGCCAGCGTGAAGCCTACGCCCATGCAAAAGCTTTGCTCGCCTAGGCCGGTTTCCATGGCGATTAAGGCTGCGTCTATTTTGCCGTACTGGCGCTCGATAGCTTCAGGGCTTTGCTGAGCAACAGGGCGCTTTAATTCCATCACAATCGCGATGCTGGCATCCAGTGTGCCATCGGCGAGAGCTTCCCAGCATTTGACTGCCGCGCGCTCTTTACCGCTTTTAGGGATCAGGCTGCCAACCGGCGATAACGTATCTAAGTATTCAACAATGACACGCGAGTCAAAGAGGGCGCTGCCATCGTCCATGACCAGGCACGGTACCTTTCCAAGAGGGTTGTGCTCTTGAATCCGAGTGTCTGGCGCCCAAACATTGCCGTCTTCTGGCTGGTAGTCGAGCTTTTTTTCAATGAAGACGACGCGAACTTTACGAACGTAGGGGCTGGTGGGCGAAGAAAGCAGTTTCATAAAGAGGATGGTGCAAAACAGTTTGGAGTAAAAAGTGACACTGAAAAAGTGATCTCGAGGGTAATCAGGCGGGGATTATTAGCAAAAAAGTCTGTTTTTTCGGTTTGACGCGACCTAAGTCAGTCACAGATCTAGTTAAACCCGCAGTGTTTTCCAAAACCTGCACGGTGGTCAAGTGTAAGGCACACTTGGCTAATTAGCGTATACACCGAGGTGATAAACTGATACCTTAGAAATCTGTTGTTTTTTGGCAATACCCCACAACTTAGACCCATATGAAAACTAACCTTGCGTTGAGTGTTTTGAACGCCGTGTCGCCACTTGACGGGCGTTATGCCTCGCGTTGTGAGCTTTTGCGCCCACTGCTGTCAGAGGCCGGCTTTATGGCACACCGGGTCGAGGTCGAGGTCGCCTGGCTGCTCGGCTTGTCAGAGGCGGGCTTGGTCGAACTCAAGCCTTTTTCTGCTGACGCACGTAGCCGCCTGCAACAACTGGTGACAAACTTCTCTGAAGCCGACGCCGAGCGTATCAAACAGATCGAACGCGTCACGAACCACGACGTCAAGGCCGTTGAGTACTGGCTAAAAGAACAAGTGGTCGGGTTTGCAGAGCTTGAGGCTGCAGGCGAGTTTATTCACTTTGCCTGCACCTCTGAAGATATCAACAATACATCGCATGCCCTGATGCTGGGTCGCGCACGCGATCAGGTGCTTGTGCCTCAGTTGCAACAAGTGTTGGCGAGCGTGCAGCACATTGCGCACACGCAGGCTGCGCAGCCAATGCTTGCTCGCACCCATGGTCAACCCGCCACACCCACCACACTGGGCAAAGAGTTTGCGAACGTCGCGGCTCGTTTGCGTGCGGCGATCGCTAATATTGAGGCTGTGGTGCCTCTTGCCAAACTCAACGGTGCGACTGGTAATTACAATGCGCACCTGTCTGCTTATCCTGAAATTGACTGGCAAGGTTTTAGCGCGCAGGTTCTAGGTGGACTCGGGCTTAAACAAAACGCGCATACGATTCAGATCGAACCGCATGACTGGATGGCTGCGTTGTTTGACGCCGTGGCGCGCACCAATACGATCTTGATCGATTTAAACCGCGACATCTGGGGCTATATCGCCCTTGGTTTTTTTAAGCAACGCTTAAAAGACGGCGAGGTCGGGTCTTCGACCATGCCACACAAGGTCAACCCAATTGATTTTGAAAACGCAGAGGGCAACTTAGGCTTAGCCAACGCTTTGCTGCGGCACTTGTCTGAGAAGCTACCGATTTCGCGTTGGCAGCGTGACCTGACCGATTCAACGGTATTGCGTAATTTAGGCGTCGCACTTGGTTATTGCCTGGTGGCCTACGACGCGTGCCTGCGAGGTCTGGGTAAGCTCGAAGTCAACGCTGCGGCGATTGATGCCGATTTAGATCGCTGCTGGGAGGTCTTGGCCGAGCCTATCCAGACCGTCATGCGTCGCTATGGTTTGCCCGAGCCTTACGAGCAACTTAAAGCGCTGACCCGAGGCAAAGGGATTACCCAAGAGGCCTTGCGAGAGTTTATTTCTGGCTTGGCGTTGCCGCTTGAAGTCAAAGAGCGCTTGTTAGCAATGACACCAAGAAACTACATCGGGTTAGCTCAGACACTTGCTAAAACGGCTTAGCCACTGTAAAAAACACCCCAATAGTCACTGATGTTGGTGAGCTAAGTCTGATGCACGAGCTAGTTTGCCTTGAGTGCAAGTTTTGTACCGTTTTTTGTACTGTAAACCCTTCGTTTGAGTGAGTTGCCATGAAAAAAATTACTGTTTTTTTATCGCTCTTTACTGTCGCTTCAGCCTTATTGATGCAGCCTGTGCAGGCGCAGTTTGCCAAGCCAGAAGATGCCGTGAAATACCGGCAGTCCGCGCTAACGTTAATCAGTTCGCACTTTGGCCGCATGCAGTCAACGGTTAAGGGTGCGACGCCTTACGATGCGGCTGCCATCCAAGCAAACGTCGAAATCTTGAAAACGCTTTCAGTCTTGCCCTGGGCCGCCTTCCCGGCAGGCAGCCAAGCCAACAGCAGCGCCAAGGCTGAAGTCTGGTCAGACGCGGCGGGGTTCAAGCAAGCACAGCAAAAGTTTGAAGGGGCTGTCGTAAAGTTGTCTGAAGTATCAGGCAGCGGCGACCTTGAAAGACTACGCTCAGCCTTTGGCGACGTCGGTGCTAGCTGCAAAGCGTGCCATGACTCATATCGCGCTAAAAAATAACGCCCGTCCGCTTGGAAGCGTGTTGTGCGTTTTGCCCGGTGTCGTTTAGCTCTTCAAGAAGGGCACGACAGTATCGAGGTATTTTTCTGGGATCTCGGTGGGGGCGATGTGCGCCGAGGGCACCAGCGTCAATTTAGCGCCCTTGATGCGCTCGACCAGCGCCTGGCCGCGCACCAGCGGCGTCGACAAATCAGACTCGCCAACCACCACAAGCGTAGGCGCTTGGATATTAGCTAAGCGCGGGTATAAATCCAAATCACGAATCGCAGCGCAGCAGCCTGAATAGCCATGTGCAGCCAGCGATAACGCGGTGTTGCGTACGCGTTTTAATTCGATGGGGTTTTTGGCCACAAAGGCTGGGGTGTAAAAGCGCCCGATTACGCCGTCGATGATAGCGGGCATGCCGCCTTGTTTGAGAGCCGCCATGCGAGCATCCCAGATGGTGGCGTCGAACTCCGCTGCTGTGTGACTGAGCACTACGTGACGCAAGCCCATTGGCTTGCGTGCAGCGAGTTCCATCGCGACCATGCCACCTAAAGAGATGCCCCAAAAGTCGTAAGAGGTCAAACGCGCGGCAGCAATCACGGCCTGCGCGTCGTCAGTCAGTTGCCCTAACGAGTAATCGCCTTGAGGCGCATCTGAGCCGCCGTGGCCCCGCGAGTCGTAACGCACGACATAAAAATCGCGCATCAGCGCACCAAGCAAAGGATCCCATAGCGAAAAATCTGTCCCCAGCGAATTGCTCAGCACCAAAGACGGTAGCGTCGCGTCGCCGTCTGCGCGCCAATAGATACGACAGGATCCGTTTGTGACGACTGGCATGGAGTGTCCCTCAAAAATAAATGTTGAACAATAAATAAAATGTTAAGCAATATTAGCAAAGAGTACTGCGTTTGCCATGCTGCTGCGCTCAGTTAAACGTACCTGGCGCATTTAGGGCAAGGCCGATCAGCCACCACGCGAGTGTGCCAATTAGCAGCGCCAAGACAAGCGCCAGACCGCGTACCCGCCAGTCATCTTGAGCAGGAGGGCAAACGGCAGGAAGTGCATCGCGCGCGACATCGCCGTGAACCATCGGCATCATTAGTCTTTGCCCCTTGAGTGTATAAAACAAAATCGCCGCCAGATGTAAGCCGACTAAGGCATATAAAAAGTTCTCGTTAAATTGATGTAAGCCCGTCAGGCGCTCAGAGACAGCCTGACTGACACGCGCAGCAAAGGGGCCTTGCGTCAAGATGTCGTCGTTGGCAAACAGACCTGTGAAGCCTTGCCAGCCAACCACTATTAGCATACCAAGCACGGACCAAGCCCCCAACGGATTGTGGCCTGCACGTTTATCGGGTGACCGAAAATAGGCAAGCGTGCGTGCCGGGGATACGACGAACTGCGAAAACCGTGCATACCGCGGGCCGATAAAGCCCCAAATGACTCTGAAAACAATTAAGCACAGTGTGGTGATACCCAGACGTACATGCCAGTCCATCCACGCACCACCAAGCTTGACCGTTATGACTGCGCCGATCAGGCAAAGCGCGAGGGCGGCATGAAATAAGCGAGTGGGTAGATCCCAAATTCGCAGGGCAGCTGGCTCAGGCAGAGGTGTAGGTATCGGTGTACGCATGAGGGAGCGTTGACATGGTTCAAGCCTTGGAGGTTAACCGAACGTAAGGTCCAAGGTGCTGCTTCAGTGATTGGCCAAGCGGGTTTGTTTTGCGCTGCAACATCCTTTTGGATCGCAATTTCAGTCAAATATGTCATGTATGTGTCATTTGCTTTAGGCTACCATCAGTCACGTAAGTTTAATTTTGCCTGCACCTTTAACTTAGAAAGCTATTTGCTCATGTCTGCTGTGCTTTTCTCTGAGGTCAGTAAAAAATGGGAAACCGCTACGGCGTTGCAACCCACGACGTTAGCGTTAGCTCAAGGAGAGTTTTCGGTATTGCTTGGCCCGTCGGGTTGTGGCAAGACTACGACCTTGCGTTTGATCGCGGGTCTTGAGACTCCCACCTCGGGGCAGATTCATATTTTTGAACGCGACGTGACGCGGCTTGCTTGCGCGCAGCGGGGTGTATCAATGGTGTTTCAAAACTACGCGCTGTTTCCGCACTTGTCGGTGGCCGAAAACATTGTGTTTGGCTTGCGCGTGCGCCGTGTGGCTAAGCCTGAGTTGCAGCAGCGACTCAAGCATGTGCTTGAGCTTTTAAGCCTTGAACCCTACCAAGATCGTAAACCGGGTCAGCTCTCGGGCGGCCAACAACAACGCGTCGCACTCGCACGGGCGCTTGTGGCCGACAGTCAGCTGTGCTTGATGGATGAGCCGCTCTCAAATCTTGATGCTCAGTTGCGTCAAGAGATGCGTCACGAATTGCGCGCCTTGCAACGCAAGCTCGGCTTGTCAGTGGTGTACGTCACGCACGATCAAACTGAGGCGATGAGCATGGCCGATCGCGTCGTACTCCTAAAAGACGGACGCGTCGAGCAAGTTGCCACCCCCTTTGAGATCTACCAACAGCCAGCCACTTTATTTGCTGCCCAGTTTATTGGCAGCGCCCGCATGAACGTGCTGAAGCTTGAACAGGGTTGCCTGGCCGGCACGCGCATCGCCGTGGCGGCGCCCGAAGGTGCTGTGCATATGGGCTTGCGCCCAGAGGATGTTGAACTTGGCAGCGGCCATCGCTTGGTCGTCGAAAAAACAGAGTTTACGGGGGCGGATTTATTACTGCACGCGCGCGTGGGCGCTCAGGTTCTTGCCGTCCGTGCAGATGGTAAACACGCCTTAGGCGTGCAAGGTGAAGTGCAACTGAGTTGGAACCCATCGAACTTGCATTGGTTCGATGCACAGGGCTTACGTATCTAAACTAAAGAGGATGAACCATGAAACATATTTTGAGTCGTATCGCGCTAATGACAGCAGGGCTGTGCGCAAGCGCAGCGGTGCTAGCTAAAACAGATATTTCTTTTTATTTTCCGGTGGCCGTTGGCGGGCCCATCACAAAAACAATCGACCAGTACGCGGCTGACTTTAATAAAGAAAATGCAGACTACAACGTCGTACCCGTCTATTCGGGTACCTATCAAGAAACCATCGTTAAAGTCCTGACCGCGCACAAGTCGGGCAAACCTCCGACGGCAGCTATTTTGCTGTCAACCGACACTTTTACGTTAGCAGATGAAGACGCAATCTCGCCGATTGATAGCTTTGTTAAAACAGATGTCGATCGCGAATGGCTGAAAAGTTTTTTTCCGGCTTTTATGTTGAACGGTCAGTTTGGCAACAAAACGTGGGGTGTGCCGTTTCAACGCTCAACTGTTGTGCTGTACTGGAACAAAGACGCTTTTAAAGAAGCGGGGCTTGATCCCAATACACCACCAAAAACTTGGGCTGAGACCGTCAGCATGGGTCAAAAGCTTACTAAAAAAGATGCGAGTGGCAACGTCACCCAGTGGGGGATTCAAGTCCCCTCAAGTGGCTTTCCGTACTGGTTGTTTCAAGGATTCAGCACTCAAAGTGGTGCGATCCTCGCCAATGCTGAAGGCAACAAGGTTCAGTACGACGATCCTAAAGTGATTCAGGCGTTGACCTACTGGGTCGAGTTGTCTAGAAAACATGGCATTCACCCGCCTGGTGTCGTTGAGTGGGGCACTACGCCACGTGATTTTTTAGAGAAAAAAGCGGCAATGATCTGGACCACCACCGGAAACCTGACCAATATTCGCGCGAACGCTAAGTTTGATTTCGGCGTTGCGATGTTGCCTGCTGGTACACGTGCAGGCTCGCCGACTGGGGGCGGCAACTTTTTTATCTTCAAAAAAGCCACCTCGGCTGAGCAAGAGGGGGCGTATAAGTTTGCAAAGTGGTTAACGCAGCC
This sequence comes from Alcaligenaceae bacterium, assembly GCA_013205565.1. Lineage (GTDB taxonomy): Bacteria > Pseudomonadota > Gammaproteobacteria > Burkholderiales > Burkholderiaceae_B > Zwartia. The sequence goes on from JABMMM010000023.1 coordinate 7,549, forward strand.
CGCGCGTGCGGCCCAATGGAGCATCGACACGGGCTATGTGGCCGTGTCACCCGCCGCGTACGAGACACCCGCGTTAAAAAAGTACGCGGCTGACTTCCCGCCCGCTCTGGTGGCGCGTGATCAACTGCCGTTTGCTGTGGCTGAACTTTCAACCCATGACAATCAGCGTGTGACGAAGGCGTTGAATGACGGTTTGCAAGCTGCTTTGACAGGCACCAAAACGCCCGAACAAGCCATGAAAGATGCTCAAGCCGAAGCCACGCGTTTGCTGCGGCCGTTTCAGAAGTAAACACTCAGGGCAGGGCGCCAGACCGTGGGTCTGACGCCTTGTCTGTTTGACAAGCCTGCTGCGCTGGGCTTAAGACAACTTATGCAAACGTTGCGCCCTCAGATTTATGCATACCTATTATTATTGCCCGCCTTTATTTTTTTGGTGGGCTTTACCCACTATCCTGCGCTTGCAACCTTATTCGACAGCTTGATGTCGACGCCACGCGGCGCAAGACCAGCGGTGTATGTTGGATTAGATAACTACCAGGGCATGATCGAAGACCCAATCTTCTGGAAGTCGCTGGTTAACAATTTTTGGTTTGCGTTGGTGACGATTCCGATCTCAATTGCGCTGTCAATCACAATGGCGTTGTGGGTGAACGACAAAATGATCGGTCGGCAGTTTTTACGCATGTCGTATTTTTTACCCACAGTGTTGCCAATGATTGCGGTGGCCAATATCTGGATTTTCTTTTATACCCCAGGCTACGGCCTGATTAATCAAGTCCTGCAGGCATTTGGTTTTGCTGGTCAAAATTGGCTGGGCGACCCAACACTGGTTTTGGGCTCGGTGACGGTTGTGGCCATTTGGAAAGAGGCCGGATTTTTTATGATTTTTTATTTGGCGGCTTTACAAGGGTTGAGTCCAAGTTACAAAGAAGCGGCTGCGCTGGAAGGTGCAAGCAGTTGGTATTTTTTTAGACGAGTTCAATGGCCTTTGTTAATGCCCACCACCATTTTTGTCTTAGTCAATGCCTTGATTAATGCCTTCAGAATGGTCGACCATATTATCGTGATGACAAAAGGCGGCCCCGATAACGCCTCGTCTCTGTTGCTATTCTATTTGTATGAAGTCGGGTTTAAGTTTTGGGATCAGGGTTACGCTTCGGCCCTGACAGCGGTGTTGTTAGCGCTCTTGGCGTTTGTGGGATTATTACAGTTCTTTGTGCTTGATCGTCGCACGCATTACCGATGAGAGCGCCTGACGCGCACGCAGGTTGGCTGTCAACTCTCGGGGCGTGGTTGTTGGCGTTGCTGTGGATCCTGCCCTTGCTCTATGCTTGCTGGGCTGCCTTTCATCCGTCTGAATACGCGACAAAATTAGTATTGACAGCGCCCTTGACGCTTAATAATTTTTCGTTGGCCTGGGATGCGGCACCGTTTGCACGTTATTTTTTCAATACAAGCTTGCTGGTGACAACCATTCTTGTCATGCAGTTACTGTTGTGTACCCTAGCCGCTTACGCCTTCGCACGCTACGAGTTTTGTGGCAAAAATCTGTTGTTTTCTTTGGTACTGATTCAGCTCATGATCATGCCCGAGATTTTGATTGTCAGAAACTATCAAACCTTAACCAAGCTTGGGTTGGTCGACACCTTGTTCGGGATTGGCTTGCCTTATTTTGCGTCGGCGTTTGCGATATTTTTATTGCGACAAACGTTTAGAACGATTCCTAAAGAGCTTGTTGAGGCCGCAGAGATGGAAGGTGCCTCGTCTTTGCAGGTGTTGCGCCATGTCTATATTCCTTTAGCTAAGCCTACCTATCTGGCCTTTGCGCTAGTGTCCGTGAGTTATCACTGGAACAACTTCTTGTGGCCGTTAGTAGTGAGTAATTCGGTTGGCTCAAGGCCCCTAACGGTTGGCTTGCAGGTGTTTTCGTCTACCGATCAGGGGATTGACTGGTCAATTATCACGGCGGCGACCTTGCTGACCTCTGGTCCACTATTGGTAGGCTTTTTAATTTTTCAACGACAATTTGTCCAGTCTTTTATGCGAGCGGGTATCAGATGAAAATTGTGACCTATAACGTGCAGTGGTTCAAGGGTTTAGACAATGTCGTAGATATCGCTCGCGTGCTTAATGTTGCCCGTGAGCTGGCAGATTTTGATGCGCTGTGTCTGCAAGAAGTTGCGGTCAATTACCTAAACTTGACGGGTACCAAGCAGCCAAACCAACCTGCGCTTGTTAAACAGTTACTGCCCGGGTTTGAAGTCTTTTTTAGCCCGGCGATTGACGAGCTCTCGCCTTGCGGCACGATGCGCCAGCAGTTTGGTAATTTGATCGCCACCCGCTTGCCGGTCAGGCAGGTGCAACACACGCCCTTACCGTATCCCAATCCACCGGTGGCGCAACCTACACCCAGCATGCAACGCATTGCCTTGACTTGCACCGTACAAGCGCCTTGGGGGCCGGTGCGCCTGATCACCAGTCACCTCGAGTATTACAACCAAGTCATGCGTCATGCGCAAACTCAAGCGCTGCGTGATTTGCATGTGCAAGGTTGTGCGTTGGCGGCGCAACCCTCTAAAACAGAGCAGGGCACGCCTTATCAGCCCAAGCCGCTAACAACCGACTCAATTATTTGTGGTGACTTCAACTTTGAGCCAGATAGCGAAGAGTACGCCAGCATGATTCAAACAGGCGCCGAGTGCAATCTTGTGAATAGCTTTGATGTCTTGCACCCTGGCACACCATACCCCTCAACCTTCAGGCTATTTGACCGCAGCTACGGCCCAGAGCCCGTTGGCTGCGACTTCTTTTTTGTCAGTGATTCGCTTATCCACCGCGTCAAGCGCTTTGAAGTCAATCAAGTCACCCAGGCCTCTGACCATCAGCCGGTCTTGCTTGAGCTGAGTTAAGTTGAAGCTTTCGACTTCTCAATGGACATTAAGCGCGAACCCGATCCAGAGGGTGATCGCGTCAAGGTGGTCTTGTCGGGTAAATTCTTGCCTTGTAAGACGTATTAAGTCGTAGTTTTTTTTAAAACGTTGCCAAGGCGACAGGGCTTTCTGTCGCCTTTTTGACTTTTTGGTTATAGTGCAAGGCTTAGTACTTCCGAGGCGATCAGTCTAAACATGCACTTTGGCGACACCATCATGCAGTGGTCTGAGCAACTGGCTCAGTTTAGCGAGCCGCACTGGGCCGAGAAGGGCCAGCTGACGGTCACCTACCTAACCGAGGCGCATATAGCAACCGGTCGTACCCTGGGTGCGCTGATGCGTGAGGCGGGGTTTGATGAGGTGTCAACAGATGCTGTGGGTAATATCGTGGGGGTCTATCACGGTCAGTCGCACTCTGCGCCACACTTATTGACAGGCTCGCACTACGACACCGTGCGCAATGGTGGCAAATATGATGGCCGCTTAGGGATTTTGGTACCGATTGCGGCGGTTCGCGATTTAGTACAACGCAAACAGCGCTTGCCGTTTGGAATCGAAGTGATTGGCTTTGCCGAAGAAGAAGGTCAGCGCTATCGTGCGACCTTTTTGGCTGCCAGCGCGCTGACGGGGGCGTTTGACCCAGCATGGCTTGCACAAGTCGATTCTGACGGCGTCACGATGCAGCAGGCCATGCAGCACGCTGGTTTGCCGGGTACGCTCGAGGCCATTGCCGCGCTTAAGCGTGACCCAACTAAATATCTGGGGTTTGTTGAAGTGCACATCGAACAAGGCCCGGTGCTTTGCGAAGGCGCTTTGCCTTTGGGTGTTGTCACCTCAATTAACGCAGGAATCAGAGCGACTTGTAAAACGATTGGCATGGCAGCCCACGCTGGCACAACTCCCATGTTGATGCGACAAGACGCCATGCTCGCCGCCGCTGAGATCAGCTTGATGTCTGAGCAACGCGCCTTAGCTGACGCCGATTCGGTGGCAACCGTCGGCCAGTTTCAGGTACCGGGCGGTTCGATCAATGTTATCCCTGGCGAGTGTTCATTTACGCTAGACATGCGGGCACCGACTGATCAACAGCGCGATGCGTTAGTGAGCGACATCCTCAAGCAAGCCCAGCTAATCGCCGAACGTCGCCAGGTTAAGTTTGAATACACCGAGGTGATGCGTGCCGCTGCAGCCCCTTCAGACCTTGCGTGGCAACAACGCTGGGAGCGCGCCGTAGCCGCTGTCGGCCTGCCTGTATTTAAACTCAATAGCGGGGCAGGGCATGATGCCATGAAGCTTCATACCAGCATGCCTCAAGCGATGTTGTTTGTGCGCGGCGGCAATCGCGGAATTAGCCACAACCCACTCGAAATCATTACCGCTGAAGATGCCGAGCTGACGGTGCAAGCGTTTATTGCCTTGCTCGATGATTTGGTGGCGCGGCCTTCTGAACTCTGAACCGCTTCTAAAACCTGAACCGCTCATGACCACTGCAAACTACAACCGTCTTGATCAATGGATCGACGCGCACTTTGATGAACAAGTGTCTTTTTTACAGTCGGTGCTTTCAGTGCCTACAGACACACCGCCAGGCAACAACACGCCGCATGCCTTGCATACGGCAGAGCTACTCAAAAAATATGACATGCAGGCACAGGCGCACGAAGTGCCGGCAGACGTGGTGCAGGCAGCGGGGCTTGAATCCGTTACTAACCTCATCGTTAAGCGCCAATACGGGCAGGGCGGTCGCGTGCTTGCACTCAATGCACATGGCGACGTTGTGCCCCCAGGGGACGGTTGGACATACCCACCTTACGCCGGTGAAATACATGATGGCAAAATCTTCGGTCGTGCAGCCGCCGTGAGCAAGTGCGATTTTTCAACCTATGTGTTTGCAGTGCGGGCACTTGAGTCTTTAGGGTTACCGCTCAAGGGCAGTATCGAGCTTCAATTTACCTACGACGAAGAATTTGGCGGCGAACTCGGCCCTGGTTGGTTGCTCAAAAATATGCTTACACAACCTGAC
>JABMMM010000212.1 GCA_013205565.1 Alcaligenaceae bacterium
CGAATGCACGGGCTGCATAACCTCGCGCTCAATTTGAAGGCTGGCATACCACTTGCCAGCCACACACGACACGATGATGTTCTTGATTGTGCCTTTGACGGCACGGCTCTTACGATAGCGAAGCCATCCTAGCTTTGGAAACCTAATGCGGCGATTGCCAGCATCGAGTTCGCAGCCCTGCGGAAAGCAAAAACTGGTACTTGCGCCCTTCTTTTTGAAGGTTGGGAACGCGGCGCGTTTCTCAAAAAAGTTTTTATACGCACGCGCCAAATCTTTGAGCACAACTTGATACAACTGCGACGGCGTGTCTTTAAGCCACAAGGTCTCAGGTTCTTTCTTCCAGACAGGTAGCCATTTGCACATATCAAAATGATTGACGAACTTTTGGCCTTGCTGGTAATTGGCAATTTGGAGTGCGAGTGCCTTATTCCAGACAAAGCGGCAGGTGCCGGCGATGCGACGCATGGCGCGCTGTTGTTCACCGGTTGGTTCAATCCGAAATTTGTAGGCCTGCAAGCGTTTCATCCCCTGAATTATATTTGCGCAATCAAGGCAGATCACCAAATCACCTGTGTAAAAGTTGTATTTGTCACGTAAAAATTCAGTGAGTCTTTGCAACAAAAACTTGTGCTTTGTAACGAAATATTGCCTTGCTACCTTCAACAAAGACGAAGTTGACAGTGTGCTGCAGAACCGCTACCGAGATCGTTTACCAAGACATCGAACAACCGCCCAGACCTGAATCAGCTAAAAACAGGGACACCTGCGGTGTCCGCGCTATTCATCCTCCCCCTGAACGGGGAGGATTTCCGCGCATTTGGTTAAACAAGCTGTAGCCGAGATTTGGAAATAATGAGGCGCTCACCGCAGTGCCTATCGAGACCCAAAAAATGGTGTGGCCATCAGGCGCTGCGCGGGCCGCGAGTTCGGCACCGATATTGCCACTCGCGCCAGGTTTGTTTTCAATCACAACGGGTTGACCCAACACTTCTGAAAGCTTTTGCCCAACGATTCGGGCCGGAACATCGGTTGACCCCCCCGGTGGATAGCCGACAATAATCTTGAGCGGTTTGCTGGGAAAGGTTTGCGCCTGCACATTGGACAGGTTGAATGCCGCGCATAGACTCACGAGGACGGCACCCCAAACGCTTTTAACTCGATTTTTTGTCATGACCGTATGCAAAAGTTGCCTGAAGGGCATTGAATTAACAAAATATAAGCACTCGTAGTTGGTATATTCTTCAAACATACCATTCATTCAGTATATTTTAGTGGTTAACATAACACTTTAGCCAAGGTGCGTAACTTGTACCTGCGAAGTTTGGCATTCTCTAACAATTAGGGGTGACGACATGATTCGACTCATTCAAAAAATAACGCTGCGCAAGGCATTGAATCATTGGTCTGTCAGTGTTGCTGCCGCAGCCCTTGGCTTGCTCTGTGCGCTAGCACCCGCAAGCGCACAGACTGATTACCCAACGCGATCGATCAAAATCGTAGTGCCCTATACCGCAGGGGGTAATGTTGATATCACCGCGCGGATCATTTCAAAAAAGTTATCAGAGCAACTTGGGCAACAAGTGATTGTTGAAAACCGCCCGGGCGCAAGCACCATCATCGGTAGCCAGTCTGTCGCAAAAAGCCCGCCTGATGGCTACACCTTGCTGGTAACCGGCACGATCACGTCGGCCCACACCATGAATCCAGGGCTGTTCGCGAACCTGCCCTATGACACGAACAAAGATTTTGCACCCGTTAGCTCAGTGACTCAGTTGTCATTAATCGTGGTGGTGCACCCTTCACTGCCCGTCAAAACACTAGCAGAACTCATCGCCTTGGCAAAAGCACAACCAAAACAGATTAACGTAGCAACGGGGGGCTCTGGCGGTTCATCGAATTTGGCGGTTGAATTGCTGGCTATGGCCTCTGGCGCGCGATTCACTGCAGTGCACTACAAAGGCAATGCACCAGGCTTGGCAGACACGGTTGCAGGGCAAACCTCGATGATGATTGAGACGACCTCGACTGCGTTGCCGCACATCAGGGGTGGCAAACTGCGGGCGCTCGCCGTCACAGGCGTCAAACGCTCGCCGCTGTTGCCCGATGTGCCTACCGTCGCTGAATCAGGGTACCCAGACTACAACGTCACCTTTAAACTCGGCATGCTTGCGCCGGCCGGTACGCCTAGCTTCATCCTAGAGAAACTTGCAGGTGAAATCGCCAAAATTTCACGCGACCCGGTCACTCAAAAAACCTTCGCCGAGCAAGGCTCTGAAGCAATCAGCAGCACACCAAAAGCCTTTGCCGCCGAGATCGAAGCTGACATCATCAAATGGACTGACGTCATGAAAAAGAACGGGATCAAGGCCGAGTAAAAGTTTAAACTGAAGCCGCATCTCCGTTACTTAAAAGTGGACAAAGCCTGGCGCTGTACCAGATTAGGATTTGAACTTCGGTGTGACGGGTAAGACTGCAAGATCCTTCCAGCCGATGGGTGCAGCCGCCCGTTTTGCAGCGTCTGCGCCCAGCAGTCTGTCGTCCCATCGATTCGCTAAAAAACGTAGGCCAGTCACCTCATTGGCCTCGCGAGAGCACAGCCAATAAAGAGGCGGCAACATGGCCTCGGGCTGAATCAGCTCTTCTCGCAAGAAGGGTGCCTCGCCAGGAATCATCGGTGTGTTGACAATGCCACCCGGCACAAGCACATTGACGGTCACGCCTGAGCCGTTCAGATCGCTTGCCATGACGGCACTGAGCCCCTCAGCAGCAGCTTTTGTTGGGCCATAAGGGCAGTAGCCCTCTCTGAGCATGGTGCCTAAACTTGTGGTGACATTGATGATGCGCCCCCAGCCGTCACCAAGCATGTGCTTTGCCACCACTTGACTGAGTAAAAATACTGCATTCGCATTGACTGCGATCGCGTTGAGCCATTGTTGGGGTGAGACCTCGTAAAACTTCGGCGGATGCCGGTGATAGTCACTGCGAATTTGCCCCTGACCGAGGCCGGCATTGTTGATCAATATATTGACGCCACCTAGCTTTTCTTGGATGCGATCTACCAAAGACACGGCATCGAAGCAAGTAAGATCTTCTGTAAATACCTCAAGGCGTTCGGCCTGTTCAGACTGATTTGCCAAGTGCTTGAGTGCAAGCAAGCTTTGAGCGTCACGATCGACGGCGGCAATGCGCATGCCTTTTGCGAGCAAACCCAAGGCCATTGATTTTCCGATGCCGTTGCCGGCCCCAGTAATGAGTGCAACGGGCGCGTCTGAAGTGTTTAGTGCCATGTTGTTTGACCTTGTAAATTCTCGCATCCAGAAATAACGAACTGTACCTTCACAGAAATCGCCTTCTAAGTTTGTATTATGGTAAGTTTACACAGATGAGCTGGCATCAGAGCAACGGCTCGGTGCTATGCACTCATCAATTTTTATAAAGGCGAACCCGAACGTCAGTCGATGGAAAGCGCGGGTGGCTCGCCCGAAGATCTTGATAAGATTATGAAAGATCAACTCGTGGTTTGGCAAAAGGCTTTGGATAGTGCGGGCATTAAACCCGAATAAAGAAGCAGCTGCGCTGGATATTTGAAAACTGTTCTTCTTCCAGAAATGAAAGTTCTCCGAACTGTGCAAATGTTTTACTCGTTGGCGTGTGGGATGGAGGTTACATTCAGGACGGGCATGTTGTTTTTAGGCAGTGATGCTGCCGTGCGTGAGGGCTGCGTGGCTCGCGGGTTCCTTACGCGTGAGCATGTTGCGCTTTTTGGATAGATTTTGCACGAATGCAACAGCGCAAGTTAGATACTTATGCGAGGATTACACCAATTAGCGTAATAATTTGCACGATTTAGGATGAGACGTGCTTTTCTGATCTCGCACACTTTCATTTCCCAACCCATGACAACAATTCCTCGGCAGAGTTTCTGGCTTAAGCACAATCTCACAGCCTCAGGGATGAGAAAGGCCATTTTTTTTGCTTTGGGTGCGCTTTTACTGCAGTTGGCTTCGTTCTACGCCGCTCAGAATAACCCGCACGTTGTCAACGCCTTTGCTTTCCCCGTCGTATTTTGGTGCGCTATTCTTTTTTTCGCTGGCTCACAATACTGGCCCATATTGTTACTAACGAGTTTTGGGGGGCTCTCTCTATTTGACACGCCTGTTGGTCTTGCAGCCACTTATGCCGTTGCGCTCACCGCTTGCGCCTTCGCAATCGTAAAAATTGATTGGGCACTTTACAAACGACCCCTCGCGCTCAACACGCTCTCAGACATTCTCAGAGTGACGCTATGCTCGGTGGCCTTCGGCCTAATTGCCACGATACTTTTAGTAGTGGGCAACCTGAGCGCGGGCGCTGAGACACTTCGTGCCGCAACTGACACTTGGCCCTCGATCTTTGAGCGGGCAGCCTTACGCTGTTTTTTGATCTTTCCCGCCATTATCGTCTGGAGCACACTGCCAAAGAACTGGGCAACTCAAGGCAACGTTTTAAAACTTCTTTTGTTTATTGCTGTTTGGGGAAGCATGTCTTTTGTCATGTTTTTTATGCCTGCCGATACGACAACGAGTCCATTCGAGCGGGGCTATTGGATCTTTGTGCTCACCCCCTTTGTTGGGCTGTACTTGGGTGCTCACGGAATCACGCTCTCGACTGCCCTCTTGTGGATGTTTGCGGTGTGGGGTTCTTTTTTAACTGTCGGTAGCTTTTATGATTCCGATGTCCTCGAGTTTGCTGAGCTACGCGTATTCTTGGCATGCCAAGCGCTTAGCGGTCTTGTCACAATCGTTGTGATCGAGTTGCTCAAACAACAAAAAGAGAAGTACACCACCACTGAAGAGGTCTTTCGTCAGGTCATTGATGCAATCCCAATTCCGATTGCCGTGATGAGCCAAGAATTCGAGTCAAAGCACTTGGTGGCTGAGACTCGGATGGAGTATGTCAATTCAAGCTTTACTCACCAAACGGGTTACACCAGCGCAGAACTTCCCTACCTAAGCACTTGGTGGCGCCTGGCGTATCCAGACGAAGCGTATCGCCGTAAGATGATTGAAGACCGAGCGACATTTTTTTCTACCAACCCTGACGCCCCCTCAAAATTAGAGTCTTGGATCCGTTGCCGCGATGGTTCAAAAAAATTATTTATTTGGCATTCGTTTAGTACGAAAGGCCGCACTATCTCGCTCGGTCAGGACCTGACCCAAAACCATAGCGAGCAAAACAGCTTAAAAATCGCAGCAAGCTTATATCAGGCGATCGGCGCGATGGTGGCCATCACCGATCATGAGAATATGATCATCGCTGTGAACCCGGCCTTTTTAGCTGAAATTGGCTTTGCCGAGCAAGAATTGCTTGGCCGCGGCATCACCGCCTTCATCTCGTTAGATTCTGCAAACGACTCGTTTAAGACCATCTGGGAACAACTGAATCATCACGATCACTTCGAGGGTGAAGTCCAAATTCATCCTAGGCAAACTCAAGCCCTTGTCATACGTCACCTGTCCATCTACACAAGCCCAAGCGCCGACTCTGACACCGCCCAACGCGTTTGGCTTTTTTCACACTCGAACGATGCAAGAAGGGCGCGCGCGCAAACACAACGACAAGCGCAATACGATCCGCTCACAGGGTTGGCCAATCGCAGACTGTTAACGAACCGCCTTGAGGCCGCCATCGATCGAGCTTCAACAAATCAGACAAGTTTTTGCCTGATCTTTATTGATCTTGACAATTTTAAAGATATCAATGACACGCGCGGGCACGATGTCGGCGATGAGGTATTAATCGCCGTGGCCAAGCGTCTGCAAGGCTTGCAGCGCACAAACGACACCACGGCACGCTTGGGAGGAGACGAATTTACATTGATTTACAACGAGATCACCTCTGACCAACAACTCGATACCAGAATCGCTGTGCTGCTCAAAGAATTTGAACAGCCTTTCAATATCAAAAATACGGCTTATCAGATTTCTATCAGCGTTGGCGTAGCGCGATACCCGAGCGATGGTCAAACAAGTAGAGAAATTTTAATGCATGCAGACCAAGCCATGTACGCAGCAAAACGCGACGGCAAGGGACGCCACAAGCTGTATGATCCAGAGCTTCAGCGACAAGCCAATGAGAAGCAACAAATTATTCTCGAGATCAGACAGGCACTTGAGCGGCAAGAATTTGAACTATATTTTCAACCAATCTTTACGCTAGACACCCTAAGACTGGTTAAATGCGAAGCCTTGCTGAGGTGGAACTTCCCCGATCAGCCAATCCGTATGCCAGCCAGTTTTTTAGAACATGCAGAGTCATCGGGCTTGATTATGCCTTTGGGCGACTGGATATTTGCCCAAGCTGCCCGAGCGTGTCAACAATTCAATCAAATCAAACCAGGATTTTCAGTCGCGGTTAATGTTTCAGCGACCCAACTGGGCGCGCGTGAAGACTGCACGAAGGCTTGGGCACAAGAACTCGAAGATCGCGAGCTCTCAGCCGCGCTGCTGACCTTAGAAATTACAGAACACGTGATGCTCCACCCCTCTGGCGTTGTGCGTACACGCATCGATCAGCTTAAAACAAGTGGGTTTAAATTCAGTATTGATGATTTTGGTGTGGGTTATTCTTCGCTCGCAGTCTTACAAACCACGCAGTTTAATTACTTGAAGATTGATCGGTTTTTTGTGTCTACGTTGAACAATCACCCAGAAAGCCAGGCCGTTATTCGTGCCATCATTGAACTCGCGCACAGTATGGGCATGCAAGCCATTGCAGAGGGGATCGAGACACAAACGCAGCTAGAGGTGTTAAAGCAATTAGGCTGTGATTTTGGCCAAGGCTATTACTTGTGCCGACCCATGACACAGCAGCATTTAAACGATCTTCTCTTAGCGTCAAATAATCCTACTGAGATCATGTTGAAGTAAGACGCTTCACCCACTCACTTGACGTGCGAATCTTGCATCCAGGCGCAGACGTTCTTGTGTCGCTTGGCGACCAGCAAAAAATTGCCAACAGCTCTTCGGTCTACGTTGACTTGGTAAAGTCGTTGCTGGTTTGACAGGGATTTCAAGATGTTTCCGGCAAATATTGATTTATTTATTTTTGCCGGAAACGTGAGAATGGCGGATTAATTTCAAAGATCCATCAGTAAAGGATTGCTTATATCTTTTTTTCGGTAGTGTTTTAGGAGTTTTGAGACCAACGGGGTTCGAGACGACTTTTACGGGCAGCTACAGCATGCGCTGCTGTAGCTTGCCGCGCTCAGTCCTCTTTTTGCAAGTAGCTTTGGAATACGCCGACATGCACTTGCGCAGAGTCCGACGCATTGGGCCATAATTCCTCAGTACGAAAGGCGACATCGTATGTCGGTTCGTCCTCTGCATGAATGCCGTGGGCATGCGCATCGGGCAATGGGTAGGCAGGTGTCTCTCGCACGACGATACCTTGCTTGCCGCGAATGTAGGCGGGCATGCGGATATGCCCAGCGAAGAAATCATTGCGCACACGTACACGGTCACCGGGCTTGAACTGCTGCCGCTCAGGCAGATTGCTACGACCCGCAGCACTCGGGCCGGCGAGAGGGAATTCCCCCTTCGCAAGCTTTTCAAGTTCCTCCCGGCTCGTCACTCCTTTTTCGACGAGCAACGTCGCAAGGCTTGTCAGTGTGCGCTCGTAGTAACTTGCTGACATGTAATGGTATGGCGACATGCGTTCAATGGCATGACGATACTCGTCCATGTTGAAGATGCCATGGCGAACAGCCAGACCGTAGAGCGCATTTGCTCTTCTTTCCCATTCTGCGTGGAATACTGATGCATTTGGCGCATAGCGGATGACGCCGAACCCCTGGCGACCGCCCATATCGTGTACACCGTCCATGTTTTAGCTCCCCATCAAGCGCGCAACGCCGATCATTGATTCTTTTGTAATGATTTCCACAAGCCGATCCTCTGGCCAGCCGATTGTTTCTGGAGGTTGATGTGGAACGACCATGTATCGGGTATCCGTGGTTGTATCCCACACTTTGATCTCGGTGGACGCAGGGAGGTCCAGACCCATTTCTTTGAGCACTGTGCGAGACTCTCTGACGGCACGTGCCCGATACTCCAGATCCTTATACCAATCAGGCGGCAGTCCAATAATCGAAAACGCAGTGCAAGAGCAAAGTGTGCAACAAATCACATTGTGCAGCTTCGGCGTGTTTTCAAGTGCGACAAGATAACGATGATGGGGCGGCATGTCGAAGCCTAGCTCAGCAGCTGCAGCTTTACCATCCGCCAAAAGGCGCTGTCGATACGCTGGATCAGTCCAGGCTTTGGCGATGATCCGGGCAC
>JABMMM010000213.1 GCA_013205565.1 Alcaligenaceae bacterium
CCGATTTTTTTTTGTGTAGCCCTCTGCGGCCTGTTCAGCGGCTTCCTTGCGGCTTCGGCTTGCGGGTGCTGCAACACCCCAGCGTAAAAATACGGTTTCCATGAAACCAAACTCATTAGGCGCCATGATTTCAGCCGTATGGCTGGTGATTTCAAGTTCTGGCCACTTGGTCTCAAACCGGGTTTTCCCACGCAACAGAAACCGGCGCTCGCCTTCTTGAATTAGAAATAAGGTTTGGTTTGCATCGGCCTCAATAGCTGATGCGCCCCGAGCGGTCAGTACATCCTTACGACTCAAATTAGTTTTTGCTACATGGCCAATTAACCAGACTGGCAGTCTGTCGAACCCTTGCTTCAAGGCGGACATCATGCGTGATGCTTCGCTGTTGTCGTTTTCGTTGTCTAGCGCCAGCACAGCACTTTTGGTATCGAACACTACAAGGGGCAATGCTTCAACGCCCTCGATAGTTCGGGCGAATTTGTCACGGTATGTTGTCCCCACGCATGCAACAAACTCAGGGTCTAAGCGTTTGGCTTCAACTAAGTGCAGCCGATCACGCACCAATCTCTCATCAATGCCCAGGCCCCCAAATTGAACGATCCCCGACAAAATACGAGTGGCCTGCTCTAAATCCTCGGTGACATAGACCACGTGCCTCCAATGTTGAGGCATCAATTCACCACCATGCAGGCCAGCGGCCACCAGCGCCAGCGGTAGAAACGCCGTTGTTTTGCCTATACCGTGTGCACCAGATATGACGGTTACGCCGTGCCCTATAAATCCCGGCACCACCCAGCGCGGCGGCCTTACTACTCCATCAAGTTCAACAAAACGGGCCAAGGGGTGCGGCTCGGGTCCCGGTGGCTCTTTGGCGCTGTCAAGCAATGTGGCCACCGCGTCAAACCCGTCACGCTGGCCTAGGTCGTGCAGGTCTGAATTATTTGGCCACCCCTCAGGCATCGCGGCCACAGCACCACGCACGGCTGTGGCAATGCTTTGGGCTTGGGCTTCCTTCCCAACGTCAGGGCACACCACCAAACGGGCGGCGCTGTCTTGCAGGCGCAGGGCTTGGGCCACCTTGCCCATGTTGCCCGCACCAAAGCAAACCACGGCGGCGCTGCCTTTCGCCATCCATGCAGCCCATGCGGTGCCAATGCCCTCGCACAGATAGGCCACGCCACCCGGCAGCAGGTCACCCACAGTAAACCAGCCGTCCATACTGGCACCGGGCAGATTCAGCTTTGTGGCCTTGCCATTAACCTTCAGGCGTTCGGCCGTATCGCCCACAGTGATGAATTGCAGGCTGACCAAGTCCCCATTAGGGCGCAGCACGGGCACCATCAAAGCCCCAGCCATGCTCTCGGACATGATGCGCAGCGGGTCATCAGCAGGCACCACGCGCAAACGACCCAGCGGCGCACCTGTTGCCCCCTTGCTATCGATATAAGCGTGTTCAGGCGTTGCAGGTTCGCCCCTGTTCCAAATAACGACGGGATCAATTACTGGTGCTGTTGCAGGCTTAGGCTTTATCTGATTGCTCGGAAATTGGGAGAAATCTACCCCGGGTTTGTTTTGATATGGTTCTTTCCATCCGTAGTCGCGGGCCATACCAAACAATGTGCCAGCGGTTATCGGGGGACTGCCATTACCCTCAGCCTTGAAGCTTTGCCATGTTTGTTTACAGCTTGTCGCGTTGTAGCTTGGGGCTTGGGCGCTCCATCGGTCGAAGTCATCAAAGCTACCACCAGCGGCCTGAAAAGCCATGCCAGCTTTTACCCAATCATCGCGGGGCAGGTCAGAGGGGATTGAATTAAGCGCATCTCGAGTGCGCTCTAGGCTATCCATGTGCATGGTCACCCCCTTGGCGCAGGCTATAAGCGGCCTGCTTTGTTTCATTGGTCAGTAGGTACTTTGCTACACACCAAATACCGCGCTGGACCCACAGAGCCAACACATTTAAAACTTTGACGGGGGTAATCATTTCGCCTCTTTCAAAGAGGCGTCTTTGCGCTCAAAAATCCATTGATCTACATCTTCTTCAAGCCACCCAACGGCTCGACCACCCGGTATCAAAGTGAAGGGTTTGATAAAAATGTCGCGAGCAACAAGATCGTGAACGGTGCTGGGGCTGACGTTCAATTTTTGGCAGACATCGCGCATGCGAAGAATGCGACGGATATGACGGGGAAGTGCGTGGAAACCCATTTTCAATTAACTCCTGTAAGAGTTGTTTGGAGATGAGCGCCATCATATTTTCAGGTCTCAATTTCGGATTTACTCTCTGTTTTTAGGTGAATACGCCACCAGTCATCGCTACGTTTCAACTCAACCAGAGGAAGTAACGCTTCAATTGACATCAAATGCCGATTAAGCCCTCCGTTTATGGTGTTCAGTTCTTTGATAAGCCAAGCTCTAAAGCCTTTTCGATTAACTTGGATTGGGTTGTGACTGTGAATTACTTTTTCAATGTAATAAATAACCAGTACTGGGTACG
>JABMMM010000214.1 GCA_013205565.1 Alcaligenaceae bacterium
ATGAATGCCGTCAGCAACAGGAACCCACCGAAGCGATCGACCCCATCCCGGGGCCTACGCCGTAGGAATCCCCGTTCTTCCCGCGTCAGCGGCGTCCGTGAGGACGAGGGCGGGGAGGATGTCAAAGAGCGCAGGTTCTAAACCCTGAATAGATATCGCAGCGCTCAGGCGTAAAAAAATTGCGGTAATTTAGGTGGCGTACAACCGGATGGGTGAGGTGCGCGGCGCCACGCAGGACCTTTCGCGAGCCAAACCATGGAGCCGAGTATTCAACATAGGGATGCGACACAAAGTCCTCGAAAGGCGCAAACGTATCTTGCGTCCATTCCCAGACGTCTCCCCACTCAAAATCTTGTAAAGTTTTTGCGGCGCAATCCCATTCGGCCTCTGTTGGTAAGCGGCACTTTGCCCACGCGCAGTAGGCCTGCGCGTCATGCCACGACAGATGCACTGCGACATCAGTCATCGCGAGGGGTCGCCAGCAGCCAAAGACTTGTGTCTCAAAGCCAGAGCTCGCGGCCTGAAGATACGGTGGCAGGCGGTGGCCGGTCGCCGCAACAAAGGCCAGGTATTGTCCCCAGCTCACGGGTTGCAAGGCGATCTCAAAAGCGTGAAGGTCAAAGCGTTGCATGCTGAGTTCGTTATCAAAGCAAAACTGCAGGTGGCCAGAGCCTAGTGTCCAGGTTTGAGCTGGCAGACGCACGCTTACGGGTAACGGGGGTTGATTTGTCTGACGCTGTACAAGGTGCCGCCACGGGGTATCGAAAGCCACTTCAAGTGATTGTGCCATGTAGGCACTCGCTTCAAGATGCATCGCTTCGTGCTGTAACACGAGCCAATAAAAATAGAGTGCGGGGCTATCATTGGTTTCTTGCTGCAAAAGCTCAAGCGTCTGTGTCAAGGTTTGTTCGGCGTACTGCAGGCATTGCTCTTGAGTCGGCAGCGCTTGATGCCAACGGGTTGGGTGAGGGACTTTGGCGCTGTCAAACCAAAGGTCGGCCGTTGCCAGCGCCGAGGGCAGTCGCGCGTGGGTCAAGTCAAGCGCCAGGCCACACTGACGCTGCTGGTTGCGCGCGACCCAGTATTCTTGAAACCAGGCGACATGACCAAGCTCCCAAAGCGGAGGGTTCAGCCCAGCCGCTAACGGAATCAAGAGTTTGTCGGCGCGTTGGTAACATACAAAAGCGCTAAGGGTGTGCTCTCGAAGCTCTTGGAGTGCTACTGTTAGCGTTTGGATATTTGCCTGACGCATTGCCTGTTCATGCCCTAAAAGTTATTTGCCAAAAACTGAAATGAGCCAATCCACTAAGCCCAAGCCCAAGCCAAAGTTGCAAAGCGTCGTCATTGTAAGTCCGGCGCTGGCCAGCGCCAATAACGGTAACTGGCAGACAGCTAAACGCTACAGACAAATGCTAGTCGGGCAGTTTCGCGTGCGTCTGGTCAGCGAGTGGGACGGCGCCGAGTCCGACGCTGTCCTGATCGCACTACATGCGCGCCGCAGCCACCCGTCAATTGCAGCCTGGCATGCCGCGCGCGGTTCAAACGGCTTGGTAGTCGTGCTGACAGGTACCGATTTATATCGAGATATCAAGCAAGACGCTCAGGCGCAGCAATCGCTTCAATGGGCTGCGCGTTTAGTTGTGTTGCAAGCGACCGGGCTCGCTGAGTTGGCTGCACCGCTGCGTAAAAAGACGTCTGTGCTGTTGCAGTCGACGACCCCACGCGTCACACTACCCAAAGCGATCGGTCGCGTGCGTGCGGTCATGGTTGGCCACTTGCGTCCTGAAAAGGCGCCTCAGACCGTGTTTGAGGCGGCCGCGTTACTTGTAGCTCAGCACGAGATCGACTTCAGGCATATTGGTGGTGAGCATGATTTGCAATTGGCGCAGCAAGCGCGGCAAACTGCGCAAAATTACCCTCAATATCAGTTTATGGGTGAACTGAGCCACGCCGCAACGCGCCGTGAAATACAACGCGCACATGTGTTGGTGCACACCAGCATCATGGAAGGCGGCGCCCATGTGCTCATGGAGGCCATCTGCAGCGGCGTGCCCGTGATTGCCTCGCGTATCGCGGGTAATATTGGAATGCTGGGTGATGACTATGCTGGTTTGTTTGAGGTGGGCGACGCGCAGGGTTTGGCAACCCTTCTTTTGAAATTTAAAAATGAACCGAGCTTCGCGACACACTTGCAACAACAATGCGCGCGTCGGGCACCTCTGTTTGAACCGGCGCACGAGCGCAGCGGATTGATTACAATCATTAAAAATACGCTTTTGGCGTAACGCCCCTTCTAACAGGCGGCGCTTTAAACCCAGACGCGTTGTCGTCTTTTATGCCTGAGGATCCTCATGAATGCTTTTGAACCCCGTTTGACTTCGCTCTCGCATGGTGGAGGTTGTGGTTGCAAAATTGCCCCGGCGGTGTTGTCTGAGATCTTAAAAGGCACTTTGCAAATGCCTATCCCAAAAGAGTTGATGGTGGGCATCGCAACTGCCGATGATGCGGCAGTTTATAAAATCAATGACGAACAGGCCTTAATCGCGACGACCGATTTTTTTATGCCAATCGTTGATGATCCGTATGATTTCGGGCGGATCGCGGCGACAAACGCTATCAGCGATGTCTACGCGATGGGCGGCAAGCCGATCCTGGCCCTGGCGTTGGTTGGGATGCCGATCAATGTCTTATCCACCGATACAATCGGCAAAATTCTTGCGGGGGGTGCCTCGGTTTGTAGTATTGCCGGTATCCCCATCGCAGGCGGTCACACCATCGACTCGGTCGAACCGATTTATGGTTTGGTCGTGCTTGGGTTAATTCACCCTGATCGCGTCAAGCGTAATGATGGTGCGCGCAAGGGGGACGTCATGGTCTTGGGCAAATCAATTGGGGTGGGGATTTTGTCGGCCGCGCTCAAAAAAGAGGCGCTTGACGCGGCGGGCTACGAAGCGATGCTCTCGAACGCAACTAAACTCAATACGCCGGGCCCCGAGCTAGCTGAGTTGTCGGGTGTGCATGCCTTGACCGATGTCACGGGCTTTGGCTTGGCCGGTCATGCGCTAGAAATCGCGCGTGGCGCAAAGTTAACTGTGCAACTGAACTGGGCTCAGGTGCCTTTGTTACCCAACGTTACGGCTTTGATTCAGCAGGGCATGGTCACGGGCGCGTCGGGTCGCAATTGGGAGGGCTATGGCAGCGAGATCACGCTTGACGCGGCTTTACCCCCAGAATGTCAAACGCTTTTGTCTGATCCGCAAACGAGCGGTGGCTTATTGGTCTGCTGTTCGCCCGAGACCGTGCCCGAGGTGTTAGCAGTATTTAAGCGGCATGGCTTTCATGATGCCGCAGTGGTGGGTCACGTTAGCGAGGCGCAAGCCTCTCGTTTGATTGTCAGCTAGTGTTTAGGCTCAGCAGCTGGCTACTGGGGCTGTCGTACTGCGTGTGGGTAGCTCTCGCGCAGGCGGCGCTTGCTCAGCCCTTGACGGTTGGCTCTAAGCGCTTTACTGAATCATATATTCTGGGCGAGATCGTCAGTCAGGCAGTCACCGCTGGCGGTCATGACCGTGTTCGGCTAAAGGCGGGCTTGGGTAATACAGGAATTTTGTTGTCGGCGTTAACCAGCGGCGAAATCGATTTATATCCTGAATATACCGGCACAATCACCCGAGAGATTTTAAAAACCGAGCAGGCGCTTTCGCTGGCGCAGATCAACGAGCGCCTGCTGCCGCTTGGACTCCAGGCTGGGGTGTTGCTTGGGTTTGATAATTCTTATGTGCTGGCGATGCGGCGGGAGTTAGCCGAGCAACTGCAAATCAAAACGATTTCAGACCTAGCTAAACACCCGCATCTGGTGCCGGGCTTGTCACACGAATTTATTGGCCGCAGTGATGGCTGGAAAGGTCTATCAGCGGCTTATCAGCTTGGCCGACTTTCACCGCGCGGACTGGATCACGGGCTCGCCTACGAGGCAATTGCAGCAAAGCAGATCGATGTGGTGGATGCCTATGGTACCGATTCAAAACTAAAGCGTTACGGTTTAACGATGTTGCTTGATGACCGGCAATTTTTTCCAACTTATGAAGCGCTATTGTTGTATCGCGCGAACGTGCCGACTAAGTTTCCAGAGTCTTGGAAAATCATCTTAGCGTTGCAAAATAAAATTTCTCAGCAAGCCATGCTCGAGCTCAACACCCAGGTTGAGCTTGAAGGTCAAACGTTTACAGCGGTGGCGCAGCAGTTTTTGCTGACACAGCGTGCTCAACTTAGTGAGGCTACGAACACAGCAAGCGTACAAGATGGGCAACGCTTAGTTTCTAGGCAGTCATTTTTAAGTGCGCTCTTTGGTGTGGATTTTTGGCGTCTGGCCGCGCAACACGTTTTTTTAGTGGGGCTGTCGTTGCTTCTGGCGCTGCTGGTCGGGCTACCACTGGGTATTTTGTGTTTTTATCGGCCGCGCACCGGGCAAGTGGTCTTGTCGCTCACGGGGGTCATTCAAACGATTCCGTCTTTAGCGTTGCTCGCCTTTTTAATTTCTTTGTTTGGGATGATCGGTACCATACCCGCCATCGTGGCGTTATTCTTGTATGCCTTGTTACCCATCGTACAAACTACCTATACGGGGCTCAGTGAGATTTCTGCGTCGCTGCGACAAGCCGCCACGGCACTTGGTTTGAGCGAACGTGATCGGCTCTGGCTGATTGAACTGCCTCTTGCGCGTCCGATGATTTTAAGTGGCGTAAAAGTCGCGGCCGTTGTGAGCGTTGGCACCGCAACGATCGCGGCGTTTGTCGGAGCCGGGGGCTTTGGCGAGCGTATCGCGCAAGGCCTGGCCCTAAATAACACTTCACTTTTATTGGCAGGTGCAATTCCGTCAGCGGCTTTAGCGCTGCTGCTGCAAGTTGGATTTTTCGTCTTAGAGCGGCGTCTCAAGCGCGCGACGGATTAACGGCGCCAAGCAGCCTCGCTGCTGCCAAGTGGTCCGGCCGGTATCTCCCAGCGTACGTCTACGCCGGTGACGTGAACAGGCCAGCGAACCCTGCAGGCAGGACCCCAGAAGGTTTGTTCGCGGGTGGTAGCAAGGTCTGCAGGCGTTTCGGGTGCCAGGTGCTGCGTGCGCTCGCCGCTGGTGTTTAACGTTTGCATCAGCAGGGCGCCGGTGCGTGCCAGCGACGCGCGAGCGATACTACCGCGGCCGGTGTTCAGGCGCGTGTGCAGTCCGCGTAAGGCGGCGGTGGCCAAGAGGTAACCGGTGGTGTGATCGAGGGCCTGTACCGGCAACGGTTTGGGCTTATCACTTGCGGCCAACTGTTGTCCTGCGTGCGCGATGCCCATGCTCATTTGCACCAAGCTGTCAAAGCCGCGGCGGTGTCGCCAGGGGCCGGTAAAACCATAGGCATCTAACGAGACATCAACCAAACCAGGTCTGAGGGCTTGCCGTTGTTCAGCCCCCAGCCCAAGTGCCGATAGCGCATCGCTGCGATAGCCGTGCACGAATACGTCGGTTTCACCCAGCAAGTCGCTCCAGCGTTCGCGTTGATTGGGTTCGCGCAAGTCAAGTCGCGCGCAACGCTTACCCAGCGTCATTTCGGGGGCAAGCGTGGGTTCATCCCACCAGGGCGGGTCAAGCCGCAAGACCTCGGCGCCCAGGCCGGCTAGCAGCCGGGTGGCAGACGGCCCTGCCAGTACGCGTGTCATATCAAGAACTTTGAGCCCTTGCAGCGGACGTGCGGGGTTTAACGCCCAGGTTGGCTGTGCCATCAGCAGGCCCGGTTGCCAGTCGAGCAGGGGTTCGCTTAACACTGCCTGTCCTTGTGCATGTGCCTGCCAGTCTTGCCAAGACCGCATCGTCGCCGCGCAGCCGCCTTCGGCTAAGACCGCTGCTTCAAGCGCGTCGGCGCGCCAGGTGGCCACTGCTTGCGCCACAGCCGCGCGCGCAGTGGGGGCCGTCAGACCGAGCGCACGCAAGGCTGCTGCACGGTGGTGTGGCGCGTTGGTGTGCAGCCTGATCCAACCATCGACCGTCGGGTAATCGCCTATCACAAAGTCTTCGGCATTTTCTATCCGCCAGCCTTGGGGACGCAAAGATTGTGCAAACCAAAATGAGGCAAGGCGGCGATCAACCGTGACGAATGCTTGAGTGTTTGCCCCAAGCAGTGAGCACAGGGCGAGGCCGGCCGCCCCCATCGAAGCCGCGGCTAAATCGGTGACTGCGAAGGCCGAAGGTAACTCGCCCTCGCCAACAAAGCGTACTCGCCCAAGTACGCGTTCGTCGCCTTGGGCGGCAGACCAGAGCGTTTTAAGCAATTGTGCGGCTGGATGATTATCTTTCATGGATCGATGAAATCGTATGACTTGACTAGGCTCAAGGCGGGTGTGACTGGGTGAGACACAAACTAAGTGTGTACCTAAATCTACTGTTACTATTTCAAATAGCAATTATTCTCATTTAAAAGCTCGGTCTAGCTTAACCTTGTTGTGAAAAAAGTTATTGTTTTTATCCGAAGCATGCAGTTTTTAGGAACACAAATTGTTTCTTATCCACTGCTGTATCAAATTAAACAATTTTGGCCCCACTGTCATTTGAGGGTAGTCGCGCAAGATGCGGTGGGTAAACATTACTTAATATTGCCCTGGGTCGACGCGTTTACGCAGGCCGACACGTTGACTGAAGTGTATCGGGCCATGGACGGTGACGCAGACCTTGTCATTGCTTTGCACTTTGCGAGCGACAAGTACGGCATCGCCGCCATGCTTAAGCGCCCTCGCTATCGTCTAGGTTTTAAAAATCGAAGAGTGACCGATGTGGTGTGGACGCATGCGTACCGCAAAGATTTTTCTCAGTACATGGGGCTGGCGAATCTGCGGTTATTGGCCGCGTTTAAAGATTTTGATCCGATACAAGCGGCCCGCAAGTGCGTGCAGGCGCTAGCGACTGGCGCTGAGACAAGCACAGCAGAGGTCGTGTTCATGCCGGGCGGGGGCGCCGGTGACTATAAGCGCTGGCCCATACAACACTATGTCGCACTCGCCGACCTTTTAAAACCAGCGTTGCCACTTCAGTCCACATTCTGTTTCGTGCTCGGCCCCGACGAAGCCGAGCAATATCGTTGGTTGCAAAGCCTTGAGCGTACCGATTTTGTTTATTTGAGGACTCGTCCACTTAACGACATTGCAACAGCGGTGCTAAGCGCAAAAGTCGTGGTGGCCAACGATTGCGGTCCTTCGCATTTGGCCCAGTTTTCAGGCGTGCCCTACGTGGGTGTGTTTCATCAAAGCAATCGCGAGTGGTTTTGGACGCGTGACACCAGTCTGGATGTGTTGCCAAGCGACGGCACGACCGAAATTAAGAACGTGACCCCTGCGCAGGTCTTCGAGGCTTGTCAGCGTTTGCTGTCAAAATGACTAAAGTATCGTGTAAAGTAGCTGAAACAAAAAAGTACCCAAAGTAAAAAGAACACACAATAAATATAGTGTGAGACAACGCAAGTTCAAAGAATTGATCTGAGTCAGGAGTCCTTTTGAATACGGCTAAACCCATTCCCACGCCTCTGACTGTTACGGGGTTAAACATACACAACTCTGTCGGCCACGCAATCGTGCGCGCGCTTAAGCGCCACGGTGTCCAGTGCACCTTCGGTCAAAGCTTACCCACCATGTTTCAGTTGCCGGCCGAACAGGGGGGTATCAAGCAGATTGTGTATCGTACTGAAAACGCCGGTGGTTATATGGCCGATGCGTATGCACGACTGACCGGCAAGCCGGGCATTGTGACGGCCCAAAATGGCCCAGCAGCAGCGCTGTTGGTTGCGCCGCTTGCCGAGGCGCTCAAAGCGTCAATTCCGGTGATTGCCTTGGTGCAAGATGTGAGTCGCCTGCAAACCGATAAAAACGCCTTTCAAGACCTAGATCATCTGGGTATGTTCAGTGCTGTCTCAAAGTGGGTGCGTCGCGTGAATGAACCCAGCCGTGTGGACGACTATATTGATCAGGCTTTCACGATGGCCTGCTCGGGTCGGCCCGGTCCCGTCGTGCTGCTGTTTCCCAGCGACGTCTTAACCGCACCCGCCGTGGCGTCAACGCGCACTGCTTGTCTGGGGCAATATCCCTTAGATCCAACGGTTGCCTCGCCCGACGCCGTGCGCCACGCCGCCGAACTCTTGGCAAACGCGCAACGCCCACTGGTGATTGCGGGCGGAGGCGTGCACCTGTCGCACGCTCACGCTGCACTCACGCGTTTGATGGATGAAGGGCACTTGCCGGTGGCTACCACGGTGATGGGTAAAGGCACTGTTGATGAGCAGCACCCGCTTGCCGTGGGCGTGGTTGGCTATTTTATGGGACCAAACGGTGCCACGCGTTATCAACGCAAGTTGGTCACCGAGGCCGATGTGATCCTTTTGGTGGGCAACCGCACCAATCAAAACGGTACGGATTCGTGGCAGCTGTATCCCAAAAATGCGCATTACATTCATCTCGATATCGATGGCACTGAAGTGGGCCGCAACTACGAGGCAACACGTCTGGTGGGCGATGCAGGGCTGACGCTCGATGCCTTAGCACAGGCTCTTAACAAACTTGATTTATCTAAACTTCGCGCGCAGCGACCCGCACTCGAGGCAAGTATTCAAGCTGCGCGTGAGGTCTATTTAAAAGAATCAGCACCGGTTCGCTCGTCAGCGCAGTCTCCGATTCGTCCAGAACGCGTCATGCACGAACTGCAAAAACGCCTGACCGGTGACACGGTGATGGTGGCTGATGCGAGCTACTCATCGATCTGGATTTCAAACTGTTTAACCTCAGTCAAAAGTGGCATGCGCTTTATTACGCCACGCGGGTTAGCAGGGTTGGGCTGGGGGTTTCCGATGGCGTTAGGCGCTAAGGTTGCGCGGCCGCAATCAGAGGTCTATTGCCTGGCGGGTGATGGTGGGTTTGGACACGTTTGGTCAGAGCTTGAAACTGCGCGCCGCATGGGTTTAAAGGTGACACTCATTGTTTTAAATAATGGAATTTTGGGCTATCAAAAACATGCCGAAAACGTTAGGTTTGGTGCCCACACCAGTGCGGTCGATTTTTATCCGGTGGATCACGCTGCGATCGCGCGCAACTGTGGCTGCAACGGTATCCGGGTCACAGACCCCGAGCAATTGAATCAAGCGCTGGACGCAGCACGCGCGAGCGAGGTCACGACGTTGATTGAAGTGATGACTGACGAAAACGCTTTCCCTCCCATCACAGCTTATACGGCGGCCTTAGAAGCATGAACAAGAAAATCGCCTTAGTCACGGGTGCCGCAAAAGGCATTGGGTTGGGCACCAGTCAAGCGTTGATTGCTACAGGTCGATTTGTGGTGATGGTGGATCGCCTGCCGATCGATCTCGAACAATTGGGTATCACTGATGATCAGGCGATCGCGTTTCAAGCAGACGTAACTGACATGGCCTTCATGACGCGCTTACACTCGCAGATCAAAGAGCGCTTTGGTACGGTGTCTATTCTGGTGAATAACGCGGGGATCTCGCCTAAGCGTGCCGATGGCCTATCCAACGGCATTCTTGACGTAACCATACAAGAGTGGTCGAAGGTGCTGCTCGTGAATCTGACGACAGTCATGCAGATCACGCAGTTATTTTTACCCGAAATGAAAGCCCAAGGCTTTGGCCGTATCGTCAGCGTGTCGTCTTTAGCTGGGCGCAGTAAATCTGTGGTGGCGGGCCCGAGTTACATGGCTTCAAAGGCCGGCATGCTCGGGCTGACTCGCGCGATCGCCTCAGAGATGGGGCCCTTTGGCATCACAGCTAACTGCGTGGCACCTGGTCGCATCCTGACCGAAATGGCGATGCAGGCGGGCGAAGCAGTCAATCAACGCTACGCCGAGCAAATTCCGGTCAGACGCCTGGGTACCGCAGACGAGGTCGGTGCCTCGATTGCCTTTTTGTGTGCGGACAGTAGTGGCTTTATTAACGGGGCGACGATAGATATTAATGGTGGCTTTTTTATGTCGTGACCTCGTTGTTGCGGGTCTTAGTTACGCAAGTGAAGTCTGAGCGAGGGGTGCGACTTTCAGTACGCCTCGCTATTTCTCAAAACAGCAGGAGACAAAAAATGAAAAATATCATCAGTCGTAGATGGTTTGGTTTTGCAGCCTTTTTAGGCTGTGCAGTTTTAACTTCGCCGGTGGTTGCGCAAAGTTTTCCGGCACACGAAGTGAACATGATCGTGAACTACGGCGCCGGTGGCACGACCGATGTGGCCACTCGCGCGTTGGCGCAAACGATGGAAAAGATTTTAGGTAAATCGATCATCGTGCAAAACAAGCCTGGCGCCTTGGGCACGTTGACCCCAGCCTATATCGCACGTCAAAAGCCTGATGGTTATCAGGTGGGTGTGGTCACGTATTCCACTGTTGCGATCATGCCGCACTTGATGGACTTAACCTACAGCATGAAAGATTTTGAATTTGTGGCGGGGTTTGGTCGCTTCCGTTATGGGATTGCGGTCAATGCCGATTCGCCATACCAGACGTTAGCTGATCTCATCGCGGCAGCTAAAGAAGGCAAGGGCTTATTTTTTGGTACAACCTCGGCGCCCAATAATCTTGCGATCTTTGAGTTGACGCGTTTGGCGGGCGCAAAGTTTGAACATATTTCGTACAAATCTGGTGGCGAAGCGGTGACCGCACTGTTAAGCAAAAACGTGCAAGTGATTGTGCAAAATCCGCCTGATCTCATTCCTCATATCAAGGCAGGTAAGTTGCGCATGCTGGCTTCTGCCAGCCCCATGCGATGGCCTGAACTGCCTGACGTGAAGACGATTAAAGAGCTGGGCTTTGATATCGAAATCGATTCGTGGCTAGGCTTGGCTGTGCCCAAAGGCACACCGGCGGCGATTGTTAAAGTGCTTGAAGACGCTGTATTAAAGTCAATGAGCGACCCCGCCTTGAGCACCAGAATGACACAAATGGGCGTTGATCCTGCTTCGCTGTCAGCCAAGCAATACCTAGATATTTTAGAGAAAGGCTATATCGAGATGGGGCGTGCCATCAAGGCGGCCAAGATCCCCCGAATCTCGGGCTAAAAAACTGCTATAATTTCGCTCTTGTCTTAAAAGCGCCCGTAGCTCAGATGGATAGAGTACCTGGCTACGAACCAGGGGGTCGTAGGTTCGAATCCTGCCGGGCGCACCAGCATTATCAAAGGGTTACAGATTTCGGTCTGTAACCCTTTTTCTATTGCTGTTTTTCAGAGCCAAGGCACATAGAGTTGAAATTGCATATTTAGGTACATTTTTGCAGCTTATACAGGCGTGATGTACTAGAAAAGTACCTGCCCTGAGCCTATTCTTAATCTTTCGGGTGGGCGTCTTGGCTTTTCGGCACAGCGTCCAGGTTTTATTCAGACAATATTGCTCTAGGGTACAAATATTTTTATGAGTGGCACAAACGATAGTGCAGCTAAACCCATCATTTTGGTGGTGGACGACACCCCCGATAACTTGTCGTTAATCGCTGGCTTACTGAAAGAGCACTACACAGTCAAGATCGCGAATAGCGGTGAAAAGGCCTTAAAAATCGCGCAAGGCGAAATCAAGCCGGCTCTGGTTTTGCTTGATGTGATGATGCCGCAGATGGATGGGTATGAGGTGATTGGTCACCTAAAAGCGAGTGCGGCCACACGCGACATCCCAGTGATTTTTTTAACGGCAAAAACTGATATTGAGGATGAGGCCAAGGGCCTTGAGTTAGGGGCAGTTGATTACATCACCAAACCATTGAGTCCGCCGGTTATTTTGGCGCGCGTGAAAAATCATTTAATTCTTAAAGCGGCCAGAGATGCTCTGCAAAGTGCAGGCAAAATCCTCGAAGGCGAAAAAAAGCTTTTAGAGATTGAACAACTTAAGACCGAAAAGTTGATGCTCAATATTTTGCCTAAGCCCATTGCAGATCGCTTAAAGCGAGGCGAAAAAAATATCTCGGGAGCATACCCAGAGGTGACTATTTTATTTGCCGACTTAGTGGGCTTTACCGCCATGTCGAGTCAACTGCGTGCGGCAGAACTCGTGAGTTTGCTCAATGATCTATTTACACGCTTTGACCGGCGTGCAGAAGATTTAGGCGTTGAAAAAATCAAGACAATAGGTGATTCGTACATGCTGGCGGGCGGCATCCCCATCCCGCGCGGTGATCATGCCGAGATTACAGCCGAGATGGCGCTTGGCATGTTCGAGGATTTGAAAGCCTTCAATCGTGAGCGCGGTAAAGATTTGAAGATGCGAGTTGGGCTGAACTCGGGTCCAGTCGTCGCTGGTGTGATTGGCTTTACCAAGTTCTCGTACGACTTGTGGGGCAGCACGGTCAATACTGCAAGTCGAATGGAGTCTACGGCAGCGCCGGGTACCATCCAGATCTCGGCGATGACCCACGAGCTGCTGCAAGACCATTACATTTTTTCAAAAAATGGTTTAGTGCAGTGCAAAGGCCTGGGTGAAGTCGAAGCCTTTGCCTTGGTCGGAAAACGCTAACTCAATCTTGTTTTTCAATCTTTGCGTCTTGCAAGATCTTGCTCCAGCGGATGTACTTTGCATTCACATAGGCTTGAAACGCAGCGGGGTTCTTCATGCTCGAGGGCATAATGCCTGCCGCTTCGAGCTTGGCTCCCACTGCAGCGCGCGCAATTGTGTACGCACAAACAATTAGAGATAAGCACAAGGTGAGGGCATGAGTTTGATCCAAAATGGTGCAAACTCGCTTTGTTGAATCTGACACGATGGCAGTTCGGTGAACTGAATAACGGGGATTTGCAAGTCGTACCCATTCGGTGACTTTACTCTCTCCATTTGTTTATTTAGACCCTAAAGGCATGGTTGGTCATGAGTCAATCGAACACTAAAAATAAGTTGTTTGCGCCGATCACTGGCACCGTGATGCCACGTTTTGCGGGCATTGCCACCTTTATGCGCTTACCCTTTCTAGAGTTCGATCACCCAAGTATTGATGAGGTTGATATTGGTTTGTTCGGAATCCCCTGGGATGGTGGCACGACTAATCGCGCAGGGGCGCGCCACGGCCCGCGTCAAATCCGTGATTTATCAACGCTGGCACGTAACGTCAATCGTGCTTCGGGGATCACTTAGTGACGTTACCCGTCATGCGTGCGATCGCAAAAGATCGCCCCGTTGGGATGGTGCACTTTGATGCGCACACTGACACTTGGGATCGCTATTTTGGTGGCAGTAAATACACACATGGCACGCCCTTTCGCAGAGCGATCGAAGAGGGCCTGCTGGATCCAAAGCGCACCATCCAGATTGGCATTCGAGGTGCCTTGTATAACGATAGTGAAAATAACTGGGGCATCGAGCAAGGCATTCGGGTTGTTGATATCGACGAATATCACGCGCTTGGCACCCAAGGGGTGATCGATCTGGCGCGCCAAGTGGTGGGCACGGGCCCCACCTACGTGAGTTTCGATGTGGACTTTCTGGATCCGGTGTACGCGCCGGGCACGGGTACGCCTGAGATTGGTGGTGCGACGACGTATCAGGCACAACAATTACTTCGTGGCTTACAGGGGTTGAATCTCATTGGCGGCGACGTGGTTGAGGTATCCCCTCCGTTTGACCCCTCTGGCAACACGGCTTTGGTGGGGGTGACCATGATGTTCGAGCTGTTGTGCGTGCTGGCGCATGCCCGTGCGCAGCATTAAATGTCACATGACAGTCACATTCAATGGTTAACGTCGGTTCAGTTTAATTTTTATATCAATTAAAGGGCTTCGCACCATGAATGCAAAATGTTTATTAAGGATGGGCCAGTCGTTCAAACTCAGACTATCTCTGGCAATCGCCTGTGTGGTGACTAGCGCAGTCGCGAGTGCGGGTGAGTTAACGATTTATAGTTCAGTCGAAGGCGATAATTTAAAGAACTTTGCCTCGCTTTTCAGTAAAGCCCATCCCGATATTAAAGTGAATTGGGTGCGCGACTCAACAGGTGTGATTCAAGCACGCGCGATGGCTGAAAAAGACAATCCCCGGCACGATCTTTTTTTTGGTCATGCAGCATCAAACTTGATGACGCTTGATGCAATGAATTTATTTTTGCCCTACCGCCCGGCCGGCGTCGAAAAACTCGATGAAAAATTTCGCGATAGGCGTGATCCACCAAACTGGACTGGTTTGTGGGGGTTCGGTGCCGCGATTTGTTTCAACACGATCGAAGCAAAAAAGAGAAACTTACCAAAGCCAGAAAAATGGGCTGACCTGACCAATCCGGTTTACAAAGGGCAGATTGTGATGCCGAACCCCGTCTCTTCGGGTACGGGCTTCTTAAATGTCTCTGGTTGGCTACAGATCATGGGCAAAGAGCGGGCGTGGGAGTTCATGGACGGCCTGCATCAAAATATTGCGTCTTACTCGCACTCGGGCTCCAAGCCTTGCGAGCAAGCCGCCGCCGGTGAGTATGTGATCGGGATTTCGTTGCCCCTGCGCGGCGCGAACCTAAAGACCATGGGCGCGCCGATTGACGTGATTATCCCTACCGATGGCATTGGCTGGGAAATGCAAGGCGTGGCAATCATGAAGACCACTAAAAATCTAAAAGATGCGCAGACTTTTGTGAACTGGTCTGTTTCAGAGTCGGCAATGGATGCCTATGCGGCGCGTGCTGAAGTGGTGGCTTACCCGGTCAAAACGCCCAAGGCCCAGAACTTGCCGCCTGAATTAGCGAGTCGCATGATCAAGAATGATTTTGCCTGGGCCTCCGAAAATCAACCCACGATTTTGGCTGAATGGCGCAAGCGCTATGACAGCAAAACCGAGCCAAAGAAATAGCGTGATTGAAACCGGCACCGTGCGCCTACCCGCTGAACAGGGTAGCTTTCGCGAAAGCGACGTGCCGGCTCTTGTTGGCGCCCCCAAGGCGTCTAGCACCCGCAAACTCGTCGTCGCAAATTTAAGCAAGAGCTTTGGTTCAACCGCAATTTTAAAAGACATCTCGTTTGAAATCGAAGAGGGCGAGTTTGTTTGTTTTTTAGGCCCTTCGGGTTGCGGTAAGACGACGCTGTTGTTGTGCCTCGCCGGGCTAGAGTCACCTAGCTCGGGCGAGATTTACAAAAATGGTCAAACGATCACTTCTGCGCCACCCTCGCAGCGCGACGTCGGGATCGTATTTCAGTCTTATGCGTTGTTTCCTAACCTAAGCGTCTCTGACAATATTGCTTTTGGTTTGGTGAATTTGAAATGGGCTAAAGACAAGATACGTGAAGCGGTTGGTGGCTTAGTGAGTTTATTGTCACTTGAGGGCCACGAAAATAAGTATCCGAGTCAGCTCTCAGGCGGACAGCAACAACGCGTCGCCTTAGCCCGTGCCTTGGCTGTATCGCCGTCTTTGCTGTTGCTAGACGAACCTCTGTCCGCGCTCGATGCACAAGTGCGTACTCGCTTGCGCGGCGAAATCCGAGATCTGCAGCAACGACTCAAAATCACGACAGTCATGGTGACACATGACCAAGAAGAGGCGCAGACCCTAGCCGATCGGATCGTGTTGATGAACGCGGGACGCATTGAGCAGATCGGCACGCCTTGGCAAATTTATAACGAACCTGCTACGCCGTTTGTGGCGGATTTTATGGGTGTGAGTAACTTGATTCAGGGCGTTGTGAGTGAACAAAATGAAGTTGCTTGCGATCAGTTCGCCCTGCGTTGCAACACCCAAGATTATCTTGTCGGCACGAAGGTGCAGCTCTTGCTGCGCCCTGAAGATATCGAAGTGGTCGCACCCAGCGTGCTTGGCACAAGCGTAGATACCTTCACCAACCTGTTGCAAGTGACGATTGTCAAAATTGAGCATTTGGGCGCCGTGGTGCGTGCGCATGTTGTCAGTGCGAACGGGCTAACGTTAAAAGTTGACATTTCCAAACGCGACTTTGATCCCGCTTTGCATGGCGTGTCGCAAGCGCTCTGTTTGACGATAAAGACTAACGATATCCGTCTGTTCGTGCAATGAGTACTCAATCATTAAATGCTGCGAGCGTGGGTCTGTTTGCGCGCAGCAAGCCACAGATCATGGAACGCAGCGACTGGTTGGTACGTTGGGTGTGCGTGGCGTATTGCGTAGCAGCACTCTGTACGATCGTTTTGCCGGTAGGCGCTTTGTTTTTGCGTAGTCTAAAAAATGCAGACGGTGTCTATGTTGGCTTGCAAAATTATCTGACATATTTCGGGTCCTCTGCACTGTTTGATTCATTTTTGAACAGTCTTCTCGTCTCGCTGGTGACTGCATCCATTGTTGTGCCAATGGCCTTTGCTTATGCCTATGGTTTGCTGCGCACGTGCATGCCGTGCAAGTCCTTCTTTCGCGGGGTTGCGCTGATCCCGTTGTTAATACCAGGCGTGCTCAAGGCCATTGCGCTGGTGTATCTCTTTGGTAATCAAGGGTTGCTGCGTGAATGGCTGTTTGGTCATGCGTTGTACGGTCCGGTTGGTATTGTGGGCGCGTCAGTGATCTGGACGTTTCCGTTTGCGGTGCTGATCATGCTCACGGCACTGCAGCACGTTGATCAGCGCCTGTATCACGCGGCTGCCGTCTTAAAAACCAGTGCTTGGCGCAGCTTTTTGCATGTGACGTGGCCCTCGTGTCGGTATGGTGTGACGACAGCTTTTTTAGTGGTAACGGTAAGTGTCTTTACCGATTTCGGTATCGCCAAGGTGATTGGTGGCGATTTTCGTGTGCTGGCGACCGATATTTATAAAGAGGTCGTGGGGCAACAAAACTTTGAGATGGGTGCAGTCATTTCGGTGATGTTATTGATCCCCGCCATTTTCGTTTTTTTATTAGAACGTCGAGTGGCCAGCAAACAGGTGGCGCAGTTCACGGGGCGCTCGTTGCCCTATATACCTAAGCCCTCTGTCTGGCGCGATGGCGTTTTTTTGGGTTGGTGTATCGCCGTCACGCTTTTTATCGCCAGCGTGCTGGGGATGGCGCAATTTGCCTCCCTGGTCAAATTTTGGCCTTACAACCTGAGTCTGACCTTCAATCACTACGCCTTTGAAATCGAAGGTGTGGGTTGGATGAACTTTTCGAATTCGATTTGGATGGCCACGCTCGCGGCGAGCTTTGGCACTCTGATTGTTTTTATCGGTGCCTACGTTGTTGAAAAAGCCCGACGCGATGTTTGGCTTCGAAAGGCCTTGCAGTTGTTGATGTTGTTGCCGATGGCGATCCCGGGCTTAGTGCTGGGGTTGGCCTATCTCATTTTTATCAATACGCCAGGCAATCCTGCTGGCTGGTTGTACGGCGGCATGGCGATTTTGGTGATCAGTACGGTCACGCACTTGTACAGCGTGCCACATCTAACATGCCTGACCGCCTTGAAAGGGCTTGATCGCGAAATCGAGTCAGTTGGTTTATCGCTCAATACGTCTGTCGTACGCATGCTGACTCAGGTGACGTTGCCTGTGTGCTTGGCTGCGCTCCTAGATGTTTGGTTGTACATCTTCTTATGTGCCATGACGACACTCTCGGCAGTGATTTTTTTATACTCGTCCGATACCAAGCTCGCGTCGATTGCTGTGATCCATATCGATGAAACGGGCAGGGTCGCCTCAGCCGCAGCGATGGCGATGCTGCTGGTGTATGTGTGCCTGGCAGTGCGGGTAGCACATCACTTGATCGCTCAAAAAGTACTTCGTAAATTTCAGCCTTGGCGTGCGTCTTGAATAAACGCTGCTTGGGCATCAGTTTCGATTGTGCCCGGTCGAGCGGTGCGCACTTGTTCAATCGCAGACGTAGGTGTTTGACCGCAGGCAACTAGCAAACATGCTGCCATCATGCCAGTGCGACCTAGTCCTGCAGCGCAGTGCAGTAGCACCGTTTCGTGCCGCGCCAGAGCGGCAAGGACGCTTTCTTTAATCTGCTGCCAGCTCTCACGGGCATTCAGGTCGGGTGTGCCGAAGTCTTCAATTGCCAAATGCAGCCATTGCAACCTGTGTTGCACAACTTGCGCAGGTAAGTCAGGCACGCCGAGCTTTTTCATTTCAGACAAGCTGATGAGCGACACCACAGTACTAATGTTTGCAGAGTGTATGGCAGCCACGTCATCACTGAGTATGCGTTGCCATTGACGACCTCGTGCGTCAACCGTATTGCGACCTGGACAATGTGTCATGGCGATCTTGCCGCCTAGTGGGGCGACAAGATAATCGATATGCAGCGGGCCGCTTAATTCAGAAAGTTGAGTCGTCATCAAGAATTGTGCCTGTGTGGCATTAACAAATGGGGTTTTGGCTGCTTAAACCAGGGCCAAAGCTTAATACGTTGAACTCGCCGACGATAAGTGCCCAGCGAGGCAGGGCAGGTGAAAAAAAAGGGTTCAGTAATGTATGAATTTTCATGAGTTGTTCAAGCAGAGCGTGAGCCGAAATTAATTAAATGCGTATTTGTCTAAAAATTATTTAGCCTTTGGGCGCAGATAGTTTAAAAATTAATTAGTGCGATTGTATTCAGCCAATTGGGATAAGCGCGCTGCCGTCGCAACAGGCAGTCGCGAAAACCTTCAAAAAGTATTAAAGATTATTTAATTTTAGCTGCAATTTTGTT
Source organism: Alcaligenaceae bacterium (assembly GCA_013205565.1). Taxonomy (GTDB): domain Bacteria; phylum Pseudomonadota; class Gammaproteobacteria; order Burkholderiales; family Burkholderiaceae_B; genus Zwartia. The sequence goes on from JABMMM010000214.1 coordinate 18,593, forward strand.
GCTATTTTACAAAATTAAAAAATTCCATTTCGAAACTCTTGCAGTTTTTTTTGCCACGGCTTAGGCTCTCCCCATGCGGGTATTTTCTCGCAGAACTATATTAGTCACACAAGGAGACGGACTGTGATTTCTTCAAGTCTTAAGGGGCTTTTAGCCGCCCCATTGTTGTTTGCGTTAACCACGCAAACTTCGTTTGCTGCCGATGTCGTCTTGAAATCTAATGACTTTGTTGGTATTTCGTTTTGGTTGATTTCGATGGCTCTTATTGCCTCGACAGCTTTCTTTTTTCTAGAAACACAGCGTGTCTCCGGCAAATGGAAAACTTCCTTGGTAGTTTCGGGCTTGGTCACGATGGTTGCTGCTGTTCATTACTTTTACATGCGTGAAGTTTGGGTTCAAACAGGTGCGACCCCAACGGTGTATCGGTACATTGACTGGCTGATTACCGTTCCTTTGTTAATGATCGAATTTTATTTGATCTTATCTGCAATCACCAAAGTGCCAGCAGGTATTTTCTGGCGCCTGTTGATTGGTACCATGGTGATGTTAGTTGGTGGTTATTTGGGTGAAGCAGGCTATATGTCTGTCTGGCCAGCATTTATTATCGGTATGGTCGGTTGGGCTTACATTCTGTGGGAAATCTTTGGCGGTGAAGCTGGCAAGTTGAATGCCTCTTCGGCACCTCCTTCGGTCCAGTCAGCCTTCAATACGATGCGTTGGATTGTTACCATTGGTTGGGCGATCTATCCGTTGGGTTACTTCTTCGGTTACTTGACCGGCGCGGATCCAAAGAGCAGCGCAGCTGCATTGAACATCATCTATAACCTGGCTGATGTGTTGAACAAAATTGCTTTCGGTCTGATCATTTGGTCAGTTGCGGTCACCGAGACCGAAAAGAAAGCCTAGTCATAGGTTAGTAAGGGTAGCCCTCGGGCTGCTAGCACTGTGCGTAGGGAATGACGATTTGTATTCCTTATGCGCACTGCGCGCAACCGAGGGTTTTTATCGACACTCACCCTTCGCACTTCTATGACTGACTTGACCAAAGAGTACGATCGGGGCTCTGACCTCGAGACCTTAAACGCGGTGTCGCTTCGGATGACTAGCGTGCCAACCCAGCCTTCATTTGTGGGTGTGGTTTCAAAATCGGGTGTAGACACCCAAAATATACATGCACTCAATTTGTCGCTTGCCCAAGTGCAAGCCAAAATGACTGATGCGGTTAACGCGCTTGGTGGCGAACCGCTGGCACTCAGCACCATCGCAATTCAGGCGGCCCTTTATCATTTAAAAGCAGAAGGCCAACAGGTTCGGGCTCGTATCGCGCTCGGTGCCTGTCGGGCGCTAAACGTCGAGACCAAAGACGCGGTCACTTTAGCGGCAGCCATCGAGTTGCTGCATAACGCATCGCTGGTACACGACGACTTGCAGGATCGGGACCTTGAACGTCGCGGCCAAAAAACAGTATGGTCAAAATACGGTGACAACACGGCAATATGTGTTGGTGATTTATTGTTGTCTTGTAGCTACGGGGTGTTGGCGCAGTACCGCGACACCTCAGTGCTTGGGGCTTTAGTAACTTTGATGCACACGCGTACCGCCCAAGCGGTACGTGGCCAAAATGCAGATCTAGTATTTCAAAATAAGACGTTACCTGATCTGAATGTCTACAAACAGATCGTGATCGCAAAGTCTGGGGCCTTGTTAAGTTTGCCCCTGGAGCTTGCCTTGATCGCTGGCGGGCATTCGGCGTCTTGCAAGTCGGCCCTCAAAGCGGCTCAGGCATTTTCTATGGGTTATCAAATTATTGATGATCTCGACGACTATCAAAGTGATCAGCTGCGCGCGACCGCAAAGGTATTAAATGTATTGCAAGTCTTGAACGGGGCGACCAATATCCTAACGGCTCAAGCACAAGCGAGGCAGTTAGCGCGTGAGCATCTGCTTGAGTCAATGGGGTTGGCAGATACCCTGCCGATGGGTTCTGGTAGTCTCTTAGTTCAGATTGCAAAAAAATTACTGGCACGTCTTGAATGAAATCTACGAAAGCACTTGTGATCGGCGCCGGTTTTGGTGGCATGGCGGCAGCTATACGTTTGCGCGCCAAGGGGTATGAGGTCACACTGCTTGATCGCGCCAAGGCCCTAGGTGGGCGCGCGCAGGTGTACACCCGCAACGGTTATGTCCATGATGCGGGGCCTACAGTCATTACGGCGCCGTTTTTGTTTGAAGAGTTATTCGCCTTATTCGGCGAGCGACTTGAAGATCATGTCAATTTAGTGCCGCTTAAACCTTGGTACCGCTTTTATTTTGCGGGTGGCGAGCAGTTCGATTATGGCGGCACGCTCGAAGACACACTTGCCGAAATTAAAAGGATTGAACCAGCGGATGTTGCGGGCTACCTGGCGTTAGTCGCGCATTCAAAAAATATCTTTGCGGTCGGATTCTCAGAGTTGTCTGCGCAGCCTTTTCACGAATTTTCAACGATGGCGGCTCAAGTCCCGCGATTGTTAAAATTGCGTAGCCATGAAACTGTTTGGCAGATGGTGTCGCGCTTTCTTAAAAATCCCTTGCTGCGGCAAGCGTTTTCGATCCAACCGTTGCTGGTAGGCGGTAACCCGTTTGACACCACGAGCATCTATGGTTTGATCCATTACCTTGAACGCGCCTATGGTGTGTTTTTTACCATGGGTGGCACAGGGCACTTGGTTCGGGCACTCGGCGAGTTAATGCAGCGCCAAGGCATTGAAGTCAAACTAGAAACTACGGTAAAAACCTTAAGCCTGCAAGACGGCAGCGCCTCGGGCGTTGTGCTAGCCGATGGCACGCATTTAGCCAGCGATCTTGTCGTTTCAGACGCCGATCCAACCTATCTTTATGAGCATATGATTGAGCGGGCAGCACAGACGACTGTTGTCAAGCTTAAGCAAAAGGCTGCGCACTATTCGATGGGCTTATTCGTGCTGTACTTTGGTACGACTCGAACCTATGAAGAGGTCGCACATCACACCATTTGGATGGGTGAGCGCTACCGAGAGCTGCTTGACGATATTTTTAATAAAAAAATTCTCGCCGAAGATTTCTCTCTGTATTTGCATCGCCCGACCGCAACCGATCCAAGTTTTGCGCCACCTGGGCACGATAGCTTTTATGTGTTGTGTCCGGTGCCTAATCTGCTCGGAAACGTCGATTGGTCGGTGCAAGGCCCTAAGCTACGTGATCAGATCGTGGCGGCGTTAGACCAGACAATCTTGCCAAATCTTAGCGAAACAATTGTCGAAGATTTTTATAAGACACCCGAAGATTTCAAAGACGAATATCTTAGTACGCACGGCGCGGGCTTTTCGGTTGCGCCACTCTTTAGACAGTCTGCATGGTTTCGGTTTCATAACCGAGCCGAGGGAATCAAAAACTTATATTTAGTTGGCGCCGGAACGCACCCCGGTGCGGGGGTGCCAGGCGTGCTTTGCTCGGCGAAGGTGCTAGACGCCTTGATTCAGCCACTAAACACGATCGACTCTTAGCAATGTCAGCGCACCATACAAACGCCGCTCAGCTGTTGCCAGAAGCAAACTTGATTCTGGCAACAAAAGGTCGGACGTTTCATTGGGCGCGCTATTTGCTTGGACGAGTGTATGGGGAGCGAGCGACAAGACTCTATCGGTATTGTCGGCATCTTGACGACTTGGTTGATGAGGCGGGCTCAAGCGAACAAGCTCAGGCAGCACTTTTTCGGCATCGGCGCGAATTACTAACCGGGCAGTCTGACGACCTCTTAGTGGCGGATGCACTGTCTTTGATGGGGCAGTGCCAAGTAGACCCTCGCTATGCGCTCGAATTGATTGATGGCGTTGAATCTGACCTGAAGTCCGTGCGCGTGAGCGATACCGACGAACTGTTGCGTTATTGCTATAAAGTTGCAGGCACGGTGGGCTTGATGATGACGGGTGTCCTTGATGTCAAATGCGCGCGAGCCTTGCCACATGCGATTGATTTGGGAATCGCGATGCAACTCACAAATATTTGTCGCGATGTCGCTGAAGATGCGAGTTTAAATCGCCGTTACCTTCCTGCCTCGCTGGTGGGTGATCTTGACATGACTTGCTTGATGCGGCCCGAGCCGGCTGTGCAGAGTGAGCTTAGGGCGGGTTTGCGGCAATTATTGGACTTGGCTGAGCGTTATTACAAAAGTGGTGAGGAGGGGCTGCATTATTTGCCTCTGAATGCGCGCGCTGCAATTTTGGTGGCTGCACGCGTCTATCGAGAGATCGGTGAGGTTCTCAAGGCACGCGACTATGCCTACTGGGAGGGCAGAGCGTACGTTACGTCACAGCGTAAGTTTGCAACAACAGCACTTGCCTTGGTTAGCACCCCTTCGAATATTGGTTTTTGGCGCGCTTCACGTTCGCATGACGCGAATCTGCATGCTGCCCTGCGCGATTTGCCGTGCACTGCTCAGGCTATCCCGCATGTCGACAGAGAATAAGTTCGATCTGATCATTTTGGGCGGTGGCTGCGCCGGACTGAGCCTGGCGCAGCGGTTGTCCCAAGCCGGTCAACAATGTCCTAAAGTATTAGTTATAGAAGGTCGCTCTTGCTACCAAAACGATCGTACCTGGTGCTTTTTTGCAGGCGGTACGACGCAGGCGCAAGATCTGGTCCGGTATCGTTGGCCTGCAGTGGCCGTGACGCACGGTCAGGTGCGCGTGGAAGTTGACTGCCAAAATAATCCGTATCAGATGATTGAGGCCGAAACCTTTTATACAAAGGCCTTAGAGCAACTAGTAGAGAATCAGCAAGTCACGCTGAAGTTAGGTTGCGAGGTGCTCACCCTTGAACGGCAGGTCACGTCGACGTGGTGCGTCAACACCTCCCTAGGGGTTTTTGAAGCCTCTAGCGTCATTGATACGCGGCCGGTCGCGAACCCAATTTTTCTTGGGCCTCAGTTGTGGCAATCTTTTTATGGCCAAGTCGTACAAGTTGAACAAGATTGTTTTGATCCAACTTGTGTCGAATTCATGCGCTTTGACCCAGATACAGAATACGGAGTGTCTTTTACTTATCTTTTGCCTTTTAATAAGCGCCAAGCCTTGATCGAAACTACGGTTTTTTGCTCGCAGCCTGTTGATCAGGTCACGTTGACAGCACGGCTTCAGAGCGTGATCGGCCGCCTGTTGCCAGGGCAGAGTGTTTCGCTACAAAGGCAAGAGTATGCGGTGCTGCCCATGGGTGTGATTGACAGTGCTCGGTCTGAGTGCAACGGACTGGTTCGCGTCGGGCTGACTGCGGGTGCGGCGCGACCCAGCAGTGGCTACGCGTTTCAGCGTATTCAGCATTGGGCCACGCTTTGTGCGCAGTCGATTTTGGTGGGGGGGCCGGTGCTCGCGCACGCAAAAGAGCCTTGGTTAGCCAGAAGTATGGATTCGCTTTTCTTGCGCGTGTTACGACAACACCCAGAGCAAGGGCCTACTATTTTTATGGCGATGTTTAAAAATATGCGAATCGCCAGAATTGTTCGCTTTATGAATGATGAGGCGACTTGGCTCGATCGCTTCCTACTGGTTAAGAGCATGCCCCTTTGGGTTTTTTTAACACAGGTGCCGTTTGCCCTGTTCAGGAGGCCTTAACGTGCAACCCTATGCGCGTCTGCTCCGTTTGCAAGGTTTGGTGTTTGGTTTTAGCGCGCTACTGGTCGCGGGCCTGGCGGCGCACTTCAGCCTTGCTGTGACGATGCCTTTGCTAGTCGCCTTAAGCGTTGCCATTTTGTTATTGGGTGTCCCGCACGGTGCGCTTGATCCGATTTTTGCCCAACGCACTTTCAAACTAAAAGGTGTAGGGGCTTGGGTTGTTTTTGTGATTGCGTATCTCGGCTTGGCAGGCAGCGTTGTGGGTATTTGGTTGGTCGCCCCCGCTGTTTGGCTGGTGTTGTTTCTATTGATTTCAGTCTGGCATTTTTCAAATGATCTGGTGCCGGCAAGTGGTTGGCTGGCGCGATTGTCGTATGGCAGCAGTATTCTGGTCTTACCTGCACTTAAGTTCTCAAGCGAGCTGACCTTACTTTTTTCTCACTTGCTCTACCCAACCCACAGCGCAATCATTGTTGCGGTTTTGCAAGCACTAGCAGTACCTGTGTTGATTCTGGTGCTCATGAGTGCAGCTTGGGTGGTTCGTACAGATCGCGTGACTGCCCTCGAAATAGTCAGCGTTGGCATCTTGATGATTTTCGCGACACCGCTGCTCGCCTTCACGGTGTATTTTTGTTTGATGCACGGTTTGCGGCATATCTTAAGAACCTTACAACTGGCAGCAGCGCCAACGCTGACCCACCTTGCTAGGGTGATGGCACTGCCGATGCTAGGCACGCTGATTTTGGTTGTGCTTGGCCTGGTATTTGTTGAGGCTCAGGCCCTTGAACAAGGTCTGATGCAGCTAGTATTTGTGGGGCTTGCTGCGTTAACGGTGCCGCACATGTGCTTGGTTCAGGGGTTTAACTTTAGGGACACCTCTTAGGCCGTTGGCTAGCAATTCTCGAAATAAGCCAGTAATATGACATTATGGTGAACCAATCTAAACACTCTACGACGTATCTGCGTTTTTTAAGCCTTGTGCAGGCGATACGCGAAATTCCTACGTTTCCAGCGATGGATCCGGTAGAAGAGCGTTTGCTGACGATGCTAGCAGCGGTTTGGCATCTTGAAAAAAAGATAAGCGTGCTGCAGGCCATGAGCCTGACTGATGAGATTTCAGCGACGACTGCGCATCGGCGCCTGAAAACTCTGCGCAAGAAAGGCATGATCGAGCTTGATACGGATAAAACCGACAGCAGAATCAAATATGTGGTGCCTACTGAGCTTGCAAAGCACTACTTCGTGACGCTTGGGCAGGCTCTCGACAAAGCACAGCACCCGAACCCGCTTTAAACACTCATGGCGCCTGATTCCCCTAAAGGCGCTCCAGCCGGCGTCACGCCCAAAGCGCAACCTAAATTTTTGATCTTCGCGACGACTGTCATCGCCGTTGCATTACTTTGGGTACTCTTGTTTCATTTAAACCACTGGGCACTGTCTGCCTTCAGTGTCACACCTTTTATCAGTTGGATTTTTTTTCCCGCAGCATTGCGTATGCTGGCCGTCATGGTCTGTCAGTGGGTGGGTGCGTTGGGGCTTTTTGTGGGCGCTCTGATCACGAATCAAACAGACCCCTCAGGCGAGTTTGCAGACGGGTTGATTCTGGCCCTTTTGTCTGCAATCGGCCCGCTTGTGGCAGTTTGGTTTTGTACTCGGTTGCTGAGCTTGCCCTTGACTTTGGCGGGCTTGACTGCCAGGCAGTTATTGGTGTTTGCGGGTGTGGGCGCCTTGCTCAATGCGGTGCCACACAATATTTATTTTTATTTGTCGGGGCGCACGAGTCACCCACTTGAGGGACTCGCCCCTATGTTCTTTGGCGACTTGCTCGGCACTTTGGTGGTGTTGTATGTGGCAAGCTTTGTTCTGCGCCTGGCTTTCAAACGCTCTCCTGTCTGACAGACTTTGTCGCTGAGGTCTCTTGGCGGCCTTTCGACCTTACAGCCAACCCTGACGCCAATGTTCGCGGCTTTTTAGATCACGCCAGGGCATACAGACTTTGCGACCTGTCATGGCCGCCTCAAGCTCAATCTCAACAATGGCCTGACCGACGATTTCGGGCTCAAACACCTTGGTCACCAAAAAATGTTTCTCTTTGCGCTCGGGCTGAACCGCAGTCCATTTGCTAAGCAGAAGCTTTTTAGGGCTCACGCGATTGCTTTGCGCGAAACGCGCAGTGGGGCTGATGCTGGTCACAGCGGACTCACACGTTTTTGAGGCCATCAACTGTACTCTTTCACTTCGAGTCTGGTCGCTAGCGCTTTCGGTACCGCGATCGGCATATCTAGCATCCAAAAGGACAGCCCTTTACCGTGAGTATCGAGATTGAGCGCGTCGTTGACGCCGCCATCCAGCACACCTTCAAGTACAAAATTCATCGCTTCGAGCTTGGGTAAGACATGGCGTGTGACCTTGGTTGGATGACGGTAGCCAAACCACTGTGCGACCCGTGCCTCGGTGAGTTGTTCGACAAGCAGGGCAAAGCACTCAGAATCCCAGGCGATGACGCTGATGTTAGAGGTATTGCCCTTGTCGCCTGCACGCCCGTGGGCCAACTGATACAGAGGCAATTCAACGGTGTTTGAAGAGTTGTTGGTACTCATGCGCGTTGCTCCTGTACAAAACTAAAACCAGAGGGCACTGCCTCGCGAGGGATGGTGCACGAGAGCGTGTCTAAGCGTGGCCGCAGAGACGTTCGTACACCGCCACCGCCTGCGGGCCCACAACAGTAAAGCGCTGTCACTTCGCGAAGAATTTTTTCAGCGATCTCTTTTTGCAAATGTACGCCAGCCACTCGCAGGCGCACGTCTCGTGACGCGTCTGCATAGCCTTGCGCCATGAGTTCACCGGCATCGTCACCAAAAATACTCAAGGCACCGATTAAATCCACGCGCAGGGGCAGCAAGTGCCCGATGCGCTTGCGAATGGTCTCGCCGGCAAGCGCCGCACGTTCTTTAGCCTGAAAGCCTGCGTAAGAGATCTCTGCCTCGGCAAAGTACCCGTTGTCATAGCAGACATTCACTTTAAGTTCGTCGGGCCGCTGGTGTCCGGTTACGCCTTGCACCAAAATCCGGTCTTTACCTTCGCGGGTGACGGTAGCCTGACTGATGTCAGCGACCACATCTGGGGTGAGGTAGCGTGCGGGGTCATGCACTTCGTACAAGATCTGTTCGCGCCCCGTGCGGTCATCCACACGCCCGCCAGTGTTTGCTGCCTTAAACACCGAAAACGTGCCATCAGTCCGAATCTCTGCAATCGGAAACCCAAGGCAATCCATGCCAGCCACCGACTTTTGCCCGGGTACGCTGTAATAGCCGCCGGTCACCTGTGTGCCGCATTCAAGCATGTGGCCTGCCATCGTGCCACAGCCCAAGAGGTGCCAGTCTTGCATCGACCAGCCAAAGTGCGCGATTGCGGGCCCTAGGGTCAGCGAAGGGTCTGAGACGCGCCCTGTCACCACAATGTCGGCACCGTCTTTGAGCGCCTGCGCGATCTCACCGGCGCCCAGATACGCATTGGCGCTGACCACCCGCTTGGGGTCGATATCGCTGCCTAAGCGCTTGAGTAAGAAGGTTAATTGCTCGGGTTTCGTCAGGTCGTCGCCATGGACCACGGCAATGCGCGGGGTGCGTAACCCTTGGGCACGCGCAAGCGCGAAAATCCGTTGCGCGCAAGCCTGCGGATTGGCTGCGCCAAAGTTACTCACAATTTGAATTTTGTGATCTAGGCAGCGTTTGAGTACAGGCCCAACTAAGTCGTCGAGCAAGGGCTCATAGCCCATGGCCGGGTTTTTGCGTTTTTCGACCTGAGCCAACGCCAAAGTGCGTTCGGCCAGCGTTTCGAAATTTAAGACCCCGCCACCTAGCGCGATTAGGGTATCGACCACGGGCCCCACGCCGTCAGTTCGGTCGCCCGAAAAGCCTGTGGCACAGCCTACATAAAGGGGCTTGATTTGGCTGCTGGGGGTCAAGGTTGCGGTGGTGCCGCCTCTTGGGTGCAAGTCAGTTTGCATAGGTAAACTCTGCTGAGATGTGGTCTGATATGGTTTGTATTAAATCATGGCTGTTCACCTACCGGCTTGGTGATGTCGGACTTGTAGGTTTCGGAGGCTAGTTTCAAAGGTTAATCAGTCATGGACAAAGCTGCTCAAACAGCAAACTTCCCAAAAAGCAGGGCGCCTACTGCCGGCTCTGAAATCATCGCTTCGCGAGCGTACTTCAATGGCCGCAACCCGCGCAGCATTGAAATCGACGCGCTAGGCAAAGCCATTGCTGAGCCCGAGGTGCTGGTGTGGCTTGGCCTAAAAGAGCCAGACGAGGCCTTGCTCGCGCGCGTGGCGTTGCAACTTAAGCTTGATCCGCACGTGCTTGATGACCTGCAAGCCATACACCGCATGCCCAAGGTTATGGATTACGACAGCGTGGTGCTCGTGGTCGCCATGACGGTCGAGGTCAGTGCGTCGGATGGCCTACCCACCTTTGGCGAAACTCAGGTGCTGATTGGCGCTAATTTTTTGTTAACGATTAGACGTGGCGCGTTGGCTCCTCACACCGAGTTACGCCTTCGCCTTGAAAATATGCCCGATCGCTTAGCGCGTGGCAGTGATTTTGTGGCGGCTGAATTGCTTGATCTGCTCATCGATCGCTATAACCTCGCCAACGATATGTTTGAAAAAACTGTCGAACCGATGGAGCAAACCATGCTCTTGCGTGGCCTTGAAAAGCTAAAAGTCCGAAGGTTGTATAAGTTGAGGCGTGATTTTCATAAAATGCATAATGCGATCTCGCCGCTTGGCGAAGTTTGTCGACGGCTTGCCAATATCGAGATGGCACCGATTGACGCGCAAGCCCGCGTGCAGTTTGGCGAATTGTCTGATCGTGTTTCAAGAGTCGACCGTTTGCTTGATAATCTGGGTGATGGCTTGACCTTTGCGTTTGAGGCTGGGATGTTGATTGAGCAGGCTAAGCAAACTGAAACCACACGACGGTTGGCAGCTTGGGCGGCGATTTTGGCGGTGCCCACCGCAATCGCCGGGATTTACGGAATGAACTTTGAGTACATGCCTGAACTCAAATGGAAATACGGTTACTTGTTGATCGTCGGCGGCATGGCGTCAATCTGTGGCACGCTCTACTATCAGTTTCGCAAAGCTAAGTGGCTTTAATATGTTGTGGCATCACGATTTTTAACTTCCATTCTTCGAAGATCTACATGACCTTTTATACAAAAGCCACCTGTCATACAAAATTTCTGGGCCACTCTCTGTTTGTGTTGACCGTTTTGAGTGCGCTTGGCCTTGGATTTGATGTTGGCCTGATCCGCCCAGTTCATGCTGCGGGTCAATACTCATTAACCGGCAAGATCGTACAGGTCTCTGACGGTGATACGGTCAACATTCTGGTCAATCAGCAAACGCACCGAATTCGCCTGGCAAGTATTGATGCACCTGAAACCGCCCATGGCAGTAATCGGCCTGGTCAGCCTTATGGCGAGGCCTCACGCAAACACCTTGCCGACTATGTGGCAGGTAAAACGCTGACTCTGATCTGTTTTGAAAAAGATCAGTACGGGCGCGACGTCTGTGATATCCCCTTGGGCGACACGACCGCCAATCGCCTGCAGGTTCAGCACGGCATGGCTTGGGCCAATCAGCAAGGGGGCGGCAAATATTTGCGCGACCAGAAGTTGCTTGAACTCGAAAAAAAAGCAAAGCAAGCAAAGCTGGGTATATGGGTTGAGCCCCATGCCGTCGCCCCTTGGGTGTGGCGCCACGATTGTTGGCAAAAGCAAAAATGCTGAAATGGCAAACGGTATCAAGCGTTTCCCAAGCACTTCCTAGTCGGTGGTGTGACAGACGTTACCTGATGCAAATATTTAGGGGCAGAGCCTCACCACGGTATGGTGTTGCGATGCCGGTTTCGTCTTTATTGTTAAAGTTCGTGGTTTTGCTATCACTGGGTGCGCTAACCGCTTGCGGCCCTCAGGGCCTTGAGTCACCAATCAATAGTCCATACATCTCGGGTGCTGAAAATCAAAATGTGCTGTACACCGCGTTTACCCAACGTTCGCCTAAGTTTTTGGATCCGGCTAAATCCTACTCAACCGACGAAACACCGTATACCTATAATATTTATGAGCCACTGTATGGCTATCACTATCTAAAGCGTCCCTATGTGTTGACGCCACGCACGGCGGTCGCGGTGTCTGAACCGAGTTTTGTGGATCAGGCAGGCAACACCTTGCCCACCAATGCACCGGCAAAAGACATCGCAGAAAGCATCTACGACATCAAATTACACCCCGGCATTTTGTATCAACCACACCCCGTTTTTGCCAGGCAATCGGATGGACGTTTTAGCTATTGGCCGCTAGAGGATCAGGCGCTAAAAGATAAGTTTGTCGTCGGTGATTTTAAACAGACGGGTACGCGTGAATTAACGGCCTTTGATTATGTCTATGCGATTCGTAGGCTGGCAAGCCCCCGCGTGGCGTCGCCTATTTTTTCAACGCTCGCTGACCACGTTGTTGGAATGCAGGCGTACGGTAAACGTCTGCGCGAAATCGATACTGCCTTACGCAAAGATCTGTTGCCTGGCGCTCGCGATTTGCCTTGGCTTGATTTGCGTGAGACTGGCTTCTCGGGTGTTGAGGCACTTGATGAGCACACCCTGCGTATTCGCGTCAAAGGTTTGTATCCGCAATTTAAGTACTGGCTGGCGATGACCTTCGTGGCCCCAATCCCTTGGGAGGCAGATCGCTTTTATAGCCAGCCCGGCATGGTGCAACGTAATCTGTCCTTAAACTATTGGCCCGTGGGCACAGGCCCCTATATGTTGGCCGAGTCTTTGCAAAATCGTCGTCATGTATTGGTGCGTAATCCTAATTTTCGTGGCGAACCTTATCCTTGTGAGGGTGAGCCTCAAGATCGCGCGGCAGGGCTCTTAGCCGACTGCGGCAAGCGCACGCCCTTTATCGACAAGATTGTTTTTAATATTGAAAAGGAAAGTATCCCCTTGCAAGGTAAGTTCATGCAAGGCTATTACGACATCCCACAGGTTGACCGTGGCGATGCCGGGGTAGCGATGTTGGTGGCTGCAGGTGACTCGGCAGCAAAAGCAACACTCTATGCCGAGCACGGTATTCAATTGCCCACTACCGTTGAAGCGCAAATGCAGTACTTTGGATTCAACTGGAAAGACCCGGTCGTGGGCATGGGTGACACGCCCGAGCAGCAACTGCGTAACCGTAAACTGCGCCAAGCGTTAAGCATTGTCTTTAACTGGGAAGAGTACGTTGCAATTTTTCAAAATGATCAGGCGCAGGTGGCGCAAGGGCCAATCCCGCCAGGGATCTTAGGGTATCAAGCGGGGGCCGAAGGGATCAATCGCGTGGTGTATGTCGTGAAAGACGGCAAGCCTGTGCGTAAATCCTTAGAGCAGGCACGCGCTCTGTTGGCCGAGGCGGGCTACCCCAATGGGCGTGACGCGCAGACTGGCAAACCCTTGGTGTTGCACTTTGATTCAGCGAGTGGTGTGGGTGGGTCAAGCCCGACGCTTGACTGGATGCGACGTCAGTTTGCACTATTGGGTGTGCAGTTTGAAGTGCGTTCAACCGACTACAACCGCTTTCAAGAAAAGATGGCACGCGGTGTGGCGCAAATGTATATGTGGGGTTGGGTGGCTGATTACCCTGATGCCGAAAACTTTTTGTTTTTACTCTATGGACCAAATATCAAGGCAGAGAAGGGTGGCGAAAACGCCTCGAACTATGTCAACCCCGTCTATGATGCCTTGTTTGAAAAAATGCGTGACCTGCCAGATGGTATTGAAAAAGAACAGGTGATCGCACAGATGATTCAAATCCTGCAAAACGATGCGCCGTGGATGTTTGGTTTGTTTCCCAAATCAGGTGGGGCGTTTCAGCAGTGGGTGGGTAATGCCAAGCCCACGCAGATGGTACGTAATACCTTGCAGTATATGAAGATCGACCCTGCGCTTCGTAGCCAAAAAATTGCTGAATGGAATCCGCCGGTTTGGTGGCCTGTGGTGTTGTTTGCTTTGTTGCTGTGCGCGATCGTCTGGCCCGCCTGGCGCGCCGTGCGTCGACAAGACAGACAAACTGCGTTTGGTGACCTCGCTAAAGAGGGGGTGCGATGATTGGCTACATTATTCGACGCTTGCTTTATGGCGTGCTGATTTTGATCGGTGTGAATCTGTTCACCTTTGTTTTATTTTTTGCAGTCAACACGCCTGAAGATATGGCGCGCCTGGCGATTGGGGGGCAACGCGTCAGCGCCGATGCGGTCGAAAAATGGAAAATCGAACGCGGTTATGACAAGCCTTTATTTTTGAACATTAAACAAGAAGGCGTTAAAAAATATACCGAGACGATTTTTTATCAACGCTCGGTGCCGCTTTTGACGTTTGATTTTGGTGCATCAGACGAGGGCCGTGATATCGGTCGTGAAATCAAAGCCCGCATGTGGCCAAGCTTGGCGCTAGCGGTGCCCACCTTTGTTCTAGGCCTGGCGCTGAGCATTGCGTTTTCGTTAGTCTTGGTATTTTTTAGAACAACCGCGCTTGATTTTTGGGGCGTGGTGGTGTGTGTGGTGATGCTCTCAATTTCGGGTTTGTTTTACATTATCGCGGGACAATGGTTGTTTTCAAAAATTTTGAGGCTTGTGCCGTATTCTGGTTTTGCTGGTGGTTGGGATACGCTTAAATTTTTAGCCTTGCCCATCATCGTGGCTGTGATTGCAGGGTTAGGTTCTGAAGCTCGTTTTTTGCGAAGCTTATTTTTAGAAGAGGTCGGTAAAGATTATGTGCGTACCGCGCGTGCAAAGGGTTTAAGTGAGCGCGTGGTGCTGTTCAAGCATGTCTTGCGTAATGCGCTGTTGCCAATCTTGACTGGCGCGGTTGCCTCGCTGCCTTTGTTGTTTATGGGCAGCTTGATCGCGGAATCATTTTTTGGGATCCCAGGGCTTGGTAGCTATACCCTTGATGCACTCAGTGGTCAGGATTTTTCAATCGTACGCGCCATGGTGTTTTTGGGTTCGTCTCTTTATATTGTTGGCCTGCTCATGGCTGACATCTCGTACACGCTCGCCGATCCGCGCGTGCGCTTCGAGTAGCCGCCGTGCCAAAAATAATTTTTCTCTGGACAGACATTGCGCTCTTTGCGCTTTTGTTTGCGGTGCTGCTTTATGCCTGGCACGTGTCGCGTTCGCCGGCGCTGCGTGCCACCTGGGGTAGGGTCGTGCGCAATACGCCCGCGATGTGTTCGGCTGTTGTGCTGTTAGTGTTTGTTGTGATTGGTTTGCTTGACTCGCTGCATTATCAGCCGCGCTTGCCGCCGGTGGTGGTTGCACCCGCTGCGGCGACTGTCGCTTCACCTGGCGCGTCTGCAACTGCCGCCGCCAAGACTGCAGCGGCCCCGATTTACGCACCTAAAGTCATGTCGGTGCTCGACGCTTTGCTTGAAGATACGGCGTTTGCTCGACCTGAAAAAACCTATTCAGCTCCGTTGGCCTGGCTGCAATATACAAAAGAGTCGATTCTGCAAGAGGGCGGTGAGCCACGCCGCGATTTTCCGCGCTTGCGCTTTGGTGGTAAGCATCTGACGGCACCAGAGGCGCAGTGGGGGGTGGATGTCTCTAAACGCCTGCTCGTTGGGCTGTTGATTGGCTTGCTGGTAGCCGGCTCGGTGATTGCGTTGACATTAAGTTTGGTGAGACGCGGTTCTGCTGGTCAATTGTGGCGCGGTGAAACTGAAATCCCCTGGCGAGCAATCTTAATCACAACGACTGTGTTGTGCCTGATGTTTGGCGCAGTATTCGGCCTCGCGTCTGGATATCACGTGCTTGGCACGGATCGCACGGGCAACGACGTCTTGTGGCAGGCCTTAAAAAGTATTCGCACCGCTTGGGTGATAGGAAGTTTGGCCACCGTTGCCATGCTGCCTCCCGCTTTGATTTTTGGGATTTCAGCGGGCTACTTCAAGGGCTGGATTGATGATGTGATCCAGTACCTCTACACAACGTTAACGTCGATTCCGGGGGTGTTGTTAATCGGTGCTTGTGTGTTAATGATGCAGGTTTATATCGATACCCATCCCGGTATGTTTCCAACCTCGGCGCAGCGTGCTGACTTGCGTTTGTTTTTGCTGTGCATGATCTTAGGCTTAACTGGCTGGGCAGGCTTATGTCGTTTGTTACGTGCCGAGGCACTAAAGCTGCGTGAGCTTGAGTACGTGCAGGCTGCGCGTGCGTTTGGGATCTCACATGCCCGCATCATGGCGCGTCACCTGTTGCCAAACTTGATGCACATCGTACTGATCACGGTGGTACTGCAATTTTCTGGGCTAGTCCTCTACGAAGCTGTGCTGTCTTATCTAGGAATCGGCGTCGATCCCAGCATGAACTCGTTTGGGTCGATGATTGAGAAAGCGCGTCTTGAAATGTCGCGCGATCCGATGATCTGGTGGAATTTGCTCACAGCCTTTTTGTTTATGCTGGCCTTAGTCTTGTCTGCCAATTTATTTTCTGATGCAGTGCGCGACGCGTTTGATCCACGAACCAGAGCCTTTAGGCCCAAGCGCTTTAAGCTGAACGTTCGGTCGCCGCAAGCCGCAAGCACTCCACCGTTTATCGCTGTGCCAACGATTGGTGCGACTTTGTCTGCTGCGTCTTCGGTGTTAAACGTCACCGACCTCGACATCGCGCTCGACACCGACGATCAAGTGCGTTTTGCAGTGAAGGCGTTAGCCTTGACCATTCACCGCGGTGAAACCTTTGCGCTTGTTGGCGAATCTGGTTCCGGTAAAAGTATGACCGCGATGGCCTTGATGCGTTTGTTGCCAGAGGCTTTGAGTGTGGTGGGCGGACGAATCGAGCTTCAAGGCGCCGATTTAACGCGTTTATCTGAAGCGGATATGCGTTCGGTGCGGGGCGCACGTGCGGGCATGATCTTTCAAGAGCCTGGCACAAGTTTGAACCCTGTGATGCGTATTGGCGAGCAAATCCTTGAACCCATCGAACGGCATACCGCGCTACGTGGTGCGCAAGCGCGCGCCCGCGCAGTGCAATGGCTAGGTCGCGTGGGTATCCCCGAGCCTGACGTTCGAATTGACGATTACCCTTTTCAGTTTTCGGGCGGACAAAAGCAGCGGATCATGATTGCGATCGCGTTGGCGGCCGAGCCTGAATTGTTGATTGCCGATGAGCCCACGACAGCGCTGGATGTGACGGTGCAAGCGCAAGTGTTAGCCTTGCTGGCCGATATCCAAAAAGACATGGGAATGGCGGTGTTGCTGATTACGCATGACCTAGCGGTTGTGCGTCACGTGGCGGATACCGTTGCGTTGATGCGCCACGGTGAGATCGTTGAAACGGCGCCCGCTGACCAGTTCTTTGTCTCACCCAAGCATCCGTACGCGCGCGAGCTATTTGATGCAATCCCCACCTTTGCCAAGCGTGGACGAGCCTTATCGGCCCAAGGGCAAGCGCGTGAGGGTCGTGTGCTGAGCGCACCGGCCAAGAGCACTGTCGCAGGGGTCGAGCTCTCGAGTCAAACGACGGAGGTCTTGCGCGTCGAGCAGCTGCAAGTGCATTACCCGATTCGCAAGGGCCTGCTACGCAGAATCGTGGCGTATAACAAGGTGGTGCAAGACGTCAGTTTTACGTTGCACGCCAACGAAACGCTCGCGTTAGTCGGGGGTTCTGGCTGCGGCAAGACGACTATTGCCAAAGCTTTGCTCCGCTTGCTAGAGGGTAGTGCTGCGATTAGAGGTGCTGCCGTCTTGGATCACACTAATATTCTGCAAGCCTCTGGCGCGACGCTCAAAGCGTTACGCGGTCAGCTTCAAATCGTCTTCCAAGACCCCTTTGCCTCGCTTGATCCGCGCATGCGAGTTGGGGCCATCTTGCAAGAAGGGATCGTTGCGCTTCGCCCCGAATGGTCGGCGGCCGAGCAGACCCGTCGCATTGCTTATTTGCTTGAGCGCGTCGGTTTGCCAGAGAATTCTGCGTTACGTTACCCCCACGAATTTTCAGGCGGGCAACGCCAGCGTATTGCCATCGCACGCGCGCTCGCCGTTGAACCTAAGATTTTGAATCTTGATGAGCCTACCTCGGCTCTTGACGTCTCAGTACAGGCTCAAATTCTGGATCTTTTGCAAGATCTGCAACGCGAAACCGGGATGGCATATTTATTTATCACGCATAATTTTGGGGTGGTTGAATATTTTGCCGATCGGGTGGCTGTGATGGACGCGGGCCATATCGTTGAATTGGGCTCTGCCGCACAAGTCTTGCAGGCGCCTGTGCATGCTGTGACTAAAGAGCTGCTGGCTGCTGTGCCACGCCTTGATTTTGTGGTCACAGGACGTTGACAGCCTACTCACCCTAAAACTCCGTCGATTACTGATGCGGAAATCGCAGAACAGGATCAATCGCGTCGGTGAGTGCAGGTTACTGAGGGCAGTGGTGACGCCCTCCGGTATACTTCTAGGCTTGTATTGCGGATATTTAGCCCCACCTAAGGCTTCATGGGACTCAAAGTTTTTGATCTTGAATGCGGGAATCGTCATCTGTTTGAGGGCTGGTTTAGCTCGCACGAAGATTATGATGCGCAGCAGGCCCGTGGCCTGATCATCTGTCCGCTTTGTCAAAACGACAAAATCGAAAAGCGCTTGTCTGCGCCCCGGATCAATGTCGGGCATTTTGAGCAACCTCGTCTTGAAACAAACGCTTCGGCTGACGCCACCGCGGCTGCGCAAGAAACCTCGCGCAGCTTGATCGCTGCCAATCCTGAAGCTGCCCAATTGATGCAAATGCAGGCCGCTGTGATGCAGCAGATGCGCGAGTTTGTCAGAAAAACCGAAAACGTCGGCGATCGCTTTGCTGATGAAGCGCGTCGTATCCACGAGGGCGAATCTGACGAGCGCCCCATTCGCGGCACCGCCACGCGTGAAGAACGCGAAGCCTTAGCCGAAGAGGGCATCGCAGTTGTTGCCCTGCCAGACTTTCTGGATACTGATCGTCTGCAGTGAGTATGCGAATGCCGATGATCGCACAGCGGTGTGGATCTTCGTCGCTTTCCGTGGGTCGCGACCATGCAAGCTACGTATGATTTGCACCGAGCAATGAACTGTCGCCCTGATTGCGGTGCCTGCTGTATCGCACCCTCCATTACAAGCCCTATCCCAGGCATGCCTTTGGGCAAGCCTGCAGGCGTTCGCTGTGTGCAACTTTTGCCAGACAATCGCTGCGCGATCTTCGGTCAACCCGAACGCCCGGCGTTTTGTGGGGGTTTACAACCCTCAGCAGAGATGTGTGGACCTGATCGAGAGTCCGCCATACGTTGGCTGACTGACCTTGAGCGGCAGACACGGTAAGCAAAAAGGCCCAACAGCGTTGGGCCTTTTTGCTTAAGACGCAAACAACTTACATCACGCGGCTACGGTATTCGCCGGTGCGTGTGTCGATCTCGATTTTGTCGCCAATTGCGCAAAACAACGGTACGGGTAACTCATGGCCGGTGTTGATTTTGGCGGGCTTCATGACTTTGCCTGAGGTGTCACCACGCACGGCGGGTTCGGTGTAAACGATTTCGCGCACGACCATGGTGGGCAATTCAATCGAAATGGCGCGACCGTCATAAAAGACAGCTTCAACAGGCATGCCTTCTTCAAGATAAAACAGTGCATCGCCCATGCTGTCTGCTTCGATCTCGTACTGGTTGAACTCGCCATCCATGAACACATACATTGGGTCAGCAAAGTACGAGTAGGTGCATTCTTTGCGGTCAAGCGTCACGACGTCGTATTTTTCGTCAGCTTTTGAAACGGTCTCGCTACCGGTACCTGTGAGCAAGTTTTTGAACTTAAGCTTCACGACTGAGGCGTTACGACCTGACTTGCTGTATTCAGCGCGCTGCACGACCACGGCATCTTTGCCGACCATGACTACGTTGCCGACGCGCAACTCTTGTGCGGTTTTCATGACTTAAAGCTCCGGTAATTCGATAAATGTTAAAAAAGCCCTCCATTCTAGCCTGCCTCGGTATTTAATGCTCTGGTTTCAAGGATTTCGCTTTGTTTGCATGGGCTTGCGTAGTATTTTGAAGGTATGAGTTTTTTTAAAACCTTTAAACAGCGCGATGTCTTGCTCGTGACGCTCACGGCGGCGGGCATCATCATGATCCTCAACGGCGCACGTCAAACCATGGGGCTATTCATCAGTCCGTTGAACACCTCGACGGGGCTTGGGATCGTGAGTATTAGCCTCGCCATGGCGGTGGGCCAGTTTGTGTGGGGGGTGGCGCAACCACTCGCCGGCATGATTGCCGATCGCCACGGTGCGCGCTCGGTGCTGCTGGGGGGCTTGTGTTTGACGATTGTGGGCACAGCGCTGATCCCGTTGATGGAGTCAACCTGGGGATTAATTTTTACGATTGGGTTGCTCTCCGCGGTGGGTACCGGCGCCTGCAGTTTTTCAATTTTGATTGGCACCGTGGCTAAGCGCGTCCCGGCCGAGGCGCGTGGCAACGCGGCCGGTTTAATTAATGCGGGCAGCTCGATGGGGCAGTTTGTGTTTGCCCCCGTCGCGACGCGCCTGATTCAATCGCTTGGCTGGATGAATGCGATGTGGTCGCTAGTGTTATTAATGTTACTTTCGTTGCCCTTGATCAATAAACTGACCAAAAATGTGCCGGCACCACCTGCGCTACAAGGCGCCGATGCCGGTATGGGCGCGGCAGTCAAAGAGGCTTTCAGCTCCCCAAGCTATATGTTGCTGCATTTAGGTTTCTTTACCTGTGGTTTTCATATTGCACTGATGGTGACCCACTTGCCTGGTGAGGTCGACCTTTGCGGCTTGCCTGCGTCTGTCGCGGGGTGGTCGCTAGGAATTATCGGGTTAGCGAATATTTTTGGCAGCATCTTTGTGGGTGCACAAATCAATCGCTTTAAATGTAAAAATATTTTGGCAGTGATGTACGCCTCGCGCGCGGTGTTAATTGCCCTGTACTTGATGGCACCTAAAACCGAACTGACGTTTTATATTTTTGCGATCGGTTTAGGGGCAACTTGGCTGGCGACCGTGCCTCCAACGGCCTCAATCGTGGGCAAGTTATTTGGCGTGCGTTACTTATCAACGCTGTTCGGTTTAACACTGCTGTCACATCAGATAGGTGCTTTTTTAGGTGCCTATGTCGGGGGTTTGGTTTTATATTCTTTTGGCGATTATCAATGGATGTGGTACGCCGACATTGCACTTTCTGCGATGGCGGCTTTGATTAATTTGCCGATCAAAGAGCCTGCGCCAGTGATGGCAGCGGCTGCGGCCTAGGGCGTTATCTTTGAGGTGCAAAAGTCATGCAGCGCTTGGGCGAAGTCGACCTCTTGTGCGAGCGTGTGACTCAGCGCCAACGCGTGGCTTGACCACTGCGCGTAGGCGTCGGCGTTGACCGCTTGTGCAAAGTCTTTAGGTAAGTCGGTTGAGACAGTGTCGGCATTCCAGTTGCGCATCAAGTCTTGAATGTCAGCAGGTAGGTTAGACATCTTTAACCAAGCCTCGAGCTTGACCAGATGTGTACCCTCAGTTTGCGGATAAATCTGCCACACCAGCGGCCTGCCAGCCCAAAGCCCTCGTACCACCGAGTCTTCACCACGCACAAAACTCAGATCGGCCATCCATAAGAGTTGATCGTATTCTGGCTGTGACACAAAAGGGATGCGTTCGATATAGACCTGCTTTAACGGCCCCAAGCGCCCTGTAGTGAGTTCTGGGGCGATCCCTTCAGGGATCAGCACAATCGAGGCGCGCGAATCTGCACAGAGCGCCTCGAGCAATTGCGTGGTGGGTGCGTGTGGATAGCAAAACAAGGTCAGCAAGCGCGCAGCTTGAGTGGGTGTGCTCAGAGCCGTAAGTGCTGCACCAGAGACCCCCAAGCGTTCGAGCATTTGACGCTGACCGACAAGATTCTTTTGCCAACTATCACGGCGTGTGAGTAGATCACCTTCACGTAGCAGACCACCGGTGTTTGCGTGAAAGCCTGGAAAAAAGAAGTATGACGATAAACCGTCACCGCGCAGCGAGGGCAGTCCGTGGCACCCTTCAACCCAGGTTTCTGCACTCAGGTATTCAAGGTTGATCCAAAGTGCGGGCCGCTGATGCAACTGTGCAATGTAGGTGGCAGGTAAGTCACAAGAAAAGTTGCACAGCGCGATGGGGTAGGGAATGAGGTCTGGGGCAGGGTCGGCCCAATGAATAATCTCAATGTGGTCGATCACTTGTTGCAAGGTATGTACGTTGACACGTGCTTCAAGCTGTTGAAAACTTTTTAAATCATCGACCCATACACGGATCGACCAGTGATACTCGCGCTGCAGTTGGCGTACCAGGCGCCAGGTCACACCAATATCGCCGAAGTTATCGACGACTCGGCAAAAGACGTCGGCTTGCAGCATGCTCAATGAAAGTGTGAGGGAGCTGTTTCAGCATCTTCGGGTAGCTCGGCGTGTACCAGTTCGCCCGAGGGATTCGGGAAATAAGGCGCGCCACAATCGTCGCAAAACTCAGTGGTCAGGAGGCCAGGGAGTCGACGGATATCGGTGATCCCGCATTCTTTGAGCAAGTTAGTGATCTCGTCGATTGTTTCAATTGGCTCAGGTTGGCCTTCTAGCACCGGTTCATTTTCGTCAACCCCGTAAAGCGGCCAGAGGCATCCGTAGATCACCTCAGTTTGATTCTTTTGTGTAAAGCCGATGCGGTACTCGTCGATGGTTTGTTCGCCACAACCCGCAATCACGGCACGTAGTTGGCTAGCTTCGAGGTGGAGTGCACCTTCAAGCCAAGCCACGGCCGACTTAACCGAGAGCGGACGAATACGGCGATCGGCTTCACGGTTACTGACATAGTAGGCATCGGGGATCAGAATTTCAAAACCACAACCTGCTAAGAGCTGAGTAAAAATAGCGTGCGTATCGGACACCCACTTTTCGAGGCAAGTGCTGCGGCCCTCGCCGAGTTCGCCCGGCTTCTCTTGCCAGCGAAATACCGGCTTACCCTCTGGCACGGCCACACCAATCGCGACGTAGCGGGTATCGGCCAGCATATTGAACGAGTCGGGTTCGTGATTAAGTTGAGGCGGGCCGCTGGGCAAGTCTAGCGCCGTGGCCCCAAGCTTGTGTAGCCAGTCGTAGGTTTCGCAAAGCGTGCGCGGCATTTGATCCAAGCCGATCAACTGCGGCATCATTGCGATCTGCGTACCGCTCGCCAGCACATGGGTTTGTAAATGACCGGCCAGTGTCGCGACAACGCTGTCGCTCAGCGCGACTGCCGGGATGCTGTAGCGTGTCCAGGCAACCAAGGGCGCAATCACGAGTAAAACGTCAAAGCGCTTGCCATCTTTTTCAAGAATGCATGATTCAGAGTGCGTTTCAGCTTGCTCGATCAGGACTTCGTAGCCCCCTATATCGGTAGTCGACAGATGATCCAGTGCAGCATCGAGCGTGGCGTCGTTGCCGGCGCGCATGAGTTTATTTAGGGTGTTTGCCAGTTCGGTCTCCCAGAACCGGTCTTCAACGCGGCTGCCTGAGTTATGCAGGGCCAGTGAGAGGGCAACCAAGCGTGACGAGTCACGATTAAGCCGTTTGGGGGAAGTCGAAACGCGAGCACGAGCCATAGAAATGTCAGAAACCAAAAAAGCTGTCATAAAGGGCTCTAGTGTAACGAACAATCTAAACGAGTCGTGGTTTGGTCTTTTAAGAAAAAACCCCGCCAAGCTGGAAAAGTGTCCAACTTGACGGGGCTGTTCAGGTGAGCGGGTTTTTTAACCCCGCCCAGTTAAGACTTAGGACGCAATCGTATCGGCTACATCTTTGTAGTCGGGGATCTGGTCAAAGTTGAGG